>NZ_JALXPE010000051.1 GCF_025143365.1 Microbacterium sp. p3-SID336
GGGGGGCGGCTCATCGGCAGCGCGTGGAGGCGTCGCCGCCGCGCGGTCATGCTCTCTGCCGCCGCGCGGTCATGCTCGTTACTGGTACGAGTTCACGATCTCCAGGAGGCTCGGCACGTTGGCATACGCCTCGGCCGCGTTCTCCTTGGTCACGATGATCGGGTCGAGCAGGTAGGACGGCACGACCTTGACGCCGTTGTCGTACTGCTCGGTGTCGTTCACGTCGACGTCCTCGCCCTTCTGCAGCTGGCCGACCATCTTGATGGCCTGCTCCACGAGCAGCGTGGTGTCCTTGTTGATCGTGGAGTACTGCACGCCCTCCATGATCGACTTCACGGACTCGACCTCGGAGTCCTGGCCCGTGACGACCGGGACCGGCTTGCCGGCCTGCTGCACCGACGTGATGATCGCGCGGGCGAGCGTGTCGTTCGGGGAGAGCACGCCGTCGAGCACCGTGTCGCCGCTGTACGAGCCGGTGAGCAGGGTGTCCATGCGGTTCTGCGCGTTCTCGGCGAGCCAGCCCTCGGTCGCCGTCTGGGCGATCTCGGTCTGCCCGGACACGACGTTCAGCGTGCCGTCGTCGATCTTCGGCTGCAGCACGTCCATCGCGCCGTTGAAGAACACCGCGGAGTTGGCGTCGTCCGGCGAACCCGAGAACAGCTCGATGTTGTACGGAGCCTCGTGACCCGCCCGCTCGGCGAGACCGTCGAGGAGCGCCTGGCCCTGGAGCTGCCCGACCTTGAAGTTGTCGAACGCGACGTAGTAGTCGACGGCCTCGGTGTTCTCGATCAGACGGTCGTAGGCGATCACGTACGCGCCCGCGTCCTTGGCCGCCTGCACCTGCGTGGCCAGCTGCTTGCCGTCCTTCGCGCCGATGATGATGACCTTCGCGCCGTTGGACACCATGGCCTGGATCTGGTTCTGCTGCTCCGCGACCGTGTTGCTCGCCGGGGCGTACTGCACGTCGGCCTTGAACCCGGCCTCCTCCAGTCCGTCCGTGAACAGCTTGCCCGCGAGGACCCAGTTCTCCGAGGTCTTGTCGGGAAGGGCGACGCCGATCGTGGCATCGGCGGCGAAGCCCGAGGTCTCCTCCTCGCCCGATCCCGATCCGGTGTCACCGCCGCGCTCCGAGGAGCACCCGGTGAGGGCGAATGCGCCCGCGACGACAAGCGCTGTCGCCGACAGAAGAATCTTCTTCATGTGATCTCTTTCTCTGGTGTGCGAAGGTCTCGCCGCGCGTGCGCTGCGCGGCGCGGCCCTTACTTTCCGCGCGTCTCCTCGACGGCGGGGGCTTCGTACTTCTGGCTGGTGGGGTAGTTCGTCTTCGTTGGATCGAACGTGTCGGTCGCGGGATCCTGCGGGCGACCGAAGCGGCGCGTCAGGAGACCGATCAGGGACGGGCGGCCCTGCTGCTTGTTCCACACGTCGATGCCCACGGCGAACAGCAGCACCAGGCCCTTGATCATCGCGACGACATCGGCGCCCTGGCCGAGCAGCGCGAGGCCGTTGTTGAGGAAGGCCATCACGAGACCACCGATGATCGAGCCGATCACGGTGCCGATGCCGCCCGAGACGGCCGCTCCGCCGATGAACACCGAGGCGATCGCGTCGAGTTCCCACCCGGTGCCGTCGTTCGGGCCCGACGCCTGCGAGCGGGCCACGAAGATCATGCCGGCGAGCGCCGCCAGCACGGACATGTTCATCATCACGAAGAAGTCGACCCAGCGGTCCTTCACGCCGGAGAGGCGCGCGGCCTGCCTGTTGCCGCCCACCGCGTAGATGTGACGACCGAACACGGTGTTGCTCGTGATGAACGAGTAGATGATGACGAGCGCGAGCAGGATCAGGCCGGGCACAGGGAAGCTCGTGCCGGGGCGCCCGGTGGCGAACATCCAGCCCGCCGCGAGGACGACGATCGACAGCAGCACGACCTTGACCACGCTCACCCAGACGGGCGCGCTGTCGGAACCCATCTTGTGCTGGACGCGACGCGTGCGGATCTCCCAGAACACGAGCCAGGCGACGCCGAGGAGGGCCAGCAGCATCGTCGGCACGTTGAACGGCAGCGGCAGCGCCACCTCGGGCAGGTAGCCGGTGCCGATGTACTGGAAGCCCTTGGGCACCGGGATCGTCTGCGCGTCGCCGATGAACTGCTGCGCGCCGCGGAAGAACAGCATGCCCGCGAGCGTCACGATGAACGCGGGGACGCCCACGTAGGCCACCCAGAACCCCTGCCACGCGCCGACCAGCACTCCGACGCCGAGACCGAGGAGGATCGCGAGCGGCCAGGGCAGCTGCCAGTCGGCCATCGACTTCGCGACGATGATGCCCGTGAACGCGGCCACCGACCCGACCGACAGGTCGATGTGGCCCATGATGATGACCATCACCATGCCGATCGCCAGGATCAGGATGAACGAGTACTGGTTGATGACGTTGATGAGGTTGCCCGGCGTGAGCGTCGCTCCGGCCGGGTTCCGCAGCACGGTGAGGATCTCGAACAGCAGGATGATGACGATCAGGCTGCCGAGGATGCCGAACTGGCGCAACGACGAGGTGCCGCCTCCCCCGAACATCTTCGTGATGTCTTGGAAGTGGAAGCCGCGCTTCGCGGAGGTGGTGTCGGTGGTCATGCGGATGCTTTCTGGGTCGCGGAGGTCATGCTGCGCATGAGGTCTTCGGGGGTCGCCTGGTCGGCCGGGATGCAGTCGGTGACCCGGCCCTCGAACACGGTGTAGATGCGGTCGGAGATGCCGAGCAGCTCGGGCAGCTCGCTGGAGATGACGATCACGCCCTTGCCCTGTGCCGCGAGCTCGTTGATGATCGCGTAGATCTCGTACTTCGCGCCGACGTCGATGCCGCGCGTGGGCTCGTCGAGGATCAGCAGATCGGGGTCGGTGAACATCCACCTGGCCAGCACGACCTTCTGCTGGTTGCCGCCGGACAGCTTGCCCACGCCCTCCTCCACCGACGGGGTCTTGATGCGCAGCGCCTTGCGATAGCGCTCGGCGACCGAGAACTCCTCCCGCGAGTCGACGACGCCGTTGTGCGCGATCTTGGAGAGCTTCGCCGCGACGATGGACCGCTTGATGGTGTCGAGCAGGTTGAGCCCCAGCACCTTGCGGTCCTCGCTCACGTATGCGAGTCCGTGCTTGATGGCGGCGGCCACGTCGGGCAGCGTGATCTCGCGGCCGTCCTTGATGAGCGTGCCGGAGAGGAAGGTGCCGTAGGAGCGGCCGAAGATGCTCATCGCGAGCTCAGTGCGGCCCGCGCCCATGAGACCGGCGATGCCGACCACCTCGCCGCGACGGACGTTCAAGGTGGAGCCCTTCACGACCATGCGCTCCGGCACCGAGGGGTGCTGCACCCACCAGTCCTTCACCTCGAAGAAGACCTCGCCGATCTCGGGCGTGCGGTCGGGGTAGCGGCTCTCCAGGGAGCGGCCGACCATGCCGCGGATGATGCGGTCCTCGTTGATCTCGCCGCGCGAGATGTCGAGCGTCTCGACCGTGCGACCGTCGCGGATGATGGTGATCTCGTCGGCGATCTGCTCGATCTCGTTGAGCTTGTGGCTGATCATGATCGACGCGATGCCCTTGGCCTTCAGCCCCAGGATCAGGTCGAGCAGGTGCTGCGAGTCGTTCTCGTTGAGCGCCGCGGTCGGCTCGTCGAGGATGAGGAGCTTGACGTCCTTGTTGAGCGCCTTCGCGATCTCGATCAGCTGCTGCTTGCCGACGCCGAGCGTCTTGATCGGCACGTCCGGGTCCTCGTTCAGGCCGACCCTGGCGAGCAGCTCGATGGCCCGCTGCTTCTGCGCCTGCCAGTCGATGCGACCGAGGTGGCGGATCTCGTTGCCCAGGAAGATGTTCTCGGTGACCGACAGCTCGGGGATGAGGGCGAGCTCCTGGTGGATGATGACGATGCCCGCCTGCTCACTCGCGGCGATGTCCTTGAAGCGCTGCTCCTCGCCGTAGAGCAGGATCTCGCCGTCGTAGCTGCCGTACGGGTAGACGCCGGACAGGACCTTCATCAGCGTCGACTTCCCGGCGCCGTTCTCGCCGCAGATCGCATGGATCTCGCCGGCGCGGACGGTGATCGAGACGTCGGCGAGCGCCTTGACTCCGGGGAACTCCTTGGTGATGCTGCGCATCTCCAGGATCGGACCTGACACGGTCGGCAACGTTGCTGTGGTGCTCACGGATCTTCCTCGCGACGTGCGGTCACCTTCGATGTGACCGTTCACATGGGATTACATCGTCGTCCTCCTTGGGAGCGGTGTCAAGTCGACGACCGGGTTTCGAGTCGCGACCGTGACCTGCGCGCGATCCGCGAGATCACGGGCCCGCGGAGCGGGCGTCGCGTCGAAAGGATTCGATGCGGGAGCCCGCCGCGCGCCCCGGCGACGGCCGTGATCGCGTCAGCGCGCGACGGCCGATTCGCGCGCGCGCAGCAGGGTCTGCAGCGGCCCGAACTCCGGCACCTGCTCGCCGCGGATCTCCGCCAGCAGGATGCGCACCGCGCGCCGGCCCAGCTCGGGGAAGTCCTGATGCACCGTGCTCAGCGTCGGCGCGACATGAGCGGCCACGGGGATGTCGTCGAACCCGATCACGCTGACCTCGTGCGGCACCCGCACCCCCGCATCGCGGAAACCGTGCATCAGCCCGATCGCCATCAGGTCGTTCGCCGCGAACACCGCCGTGAAGTCGCGGCGGCGCGCGAGCTCCGTGCCGGCGAAGTACCCGAAGTCCGCGGTCCAGTCCCCCCGGATCGGAGGGAACGTGGGGAGGTCGGCCTCGCGCAGCGCATCCAGGTAGCCGCGCATGCGGGACTCCGCCTCGATCCAGTCCTGCGGCCCTGCCAGGTGCAGGATGTCGCTGTGACCGAGCGCGATCAGGTGCTCCGTCGCGGCTTTGGCCCCCGCGACCTGGTCAGCGGACAGACTCACACCGTCCGACCCCGAGGCCGTCTGCAGCGTGACGAAGGGCATGGCGCCGGACATGCCGCGCAGGACATGGAAGACCCGCACCTGGGGTGCCAGCACCACGATCCCGTCGACCTGCTCCCGCTCGAGCTGGCGCACCGCGTTGCCGATCGCCTCCGGCGTCGTCGCCGGGAGGTTCAGCGTGGAGACCGAGTAGCCCTCCTCGCGCGCCGCATCCTCGATGCCGGCGATCGACGAGGTGGGACCGAACTCCCCGATCGTCGCCGACAGGATGCCCAGCATGTTCGACCTGCTGGTGACCAGCGCCCGCGCCGCCAGGTTGGGGCGATAGTCGAGCACGGCGATCGCATCGAGGACCTTGGCCTTGGTCTCCGGCCGGATGCTCGGATGATCGTTGAGGACGCGCGACACCGTCTGGTGCGAGACACCCGCCAGCCGCGCCACATCCCGGATGCTGGGCAGGCGCGCACGCTCGGAGGAGGTGGACATGTCTGCCTCCTCGCGTGTGCACGGTCACATCGTCACTTCATTATGTCTGTCGGACGGCGCCCGTGCACCTCGGCGGCCGCCGATCCCCGTCCGCGCGTTGTGAGATCGCACGGGGACGGCGCTGCGGTTTCGTCCGCCCGCACCGGACACGCGCGCGGCCTGATGCCACGGTAGTGGCATGGACACCCTGCTGCGCGGCGGACGCGTCATCGACCCGGGAACCGGCACCGATCGGATCGCCGATCTGCACCTCCGCGACGGACGCGTGCACGACGTCGGCGCCGGGATCGTCGCGCCCGACGGCGCCGTCGAGATCGACGCCGTCGGCCTGATCGTCGGACCCGGCTTCGTCGACCTGCACAGCCACGTGCACTCGATCGCAGGCCAGCGCCTGCAGGCCATGGACGGCGTCACGACCGCCCTCGACCTGGAGGCCGGTCTCATGCCCGTGGAGGCGGCCGTCGCGCACGCCGAGGCGGAGGGCCGTCCGCTCAACTTCGGCTTCTCCGCCTCCTGGGCGCAGGCGCGGGCCGCCGTCCACCTCGACCTGCCCCCGTCGCCGGACATCCACGCGGCGCTGGAGCTGCTGGGCGACCCGCAGTGGCAGCGCAGCTCCTCCCCCGTCGAGCGCCGAGGGTGGCTCCGGCTGCTCGACGAGGAGCTCGCCGCCGGTGCGCTCGGCATCGGCGTGCTGATGGGCTATGCGCCGCGCACCGATCCTGCGGAGTACCTCGAGGTCGCGCGACTCGCCGCACGGGCCGGCGCTCCCACCTTCACCCACGTGCGCGAGCTGATCGAGATCGACCCGGAGACCCCGGTCGACGGCACCGAGGAGCTGCTTCGAGCGGCCGCGGAGACCGGTGCCGCCATGCACCACTGCCACGTGAACAGCACCTCGCTGCGACACATCGACCGCGTGCTCGCCGATCTCGAGCGGACCAGGGCGGCCGGGTCGCGGGTCACGGTGGAGGCGTACCCCTACGGCGCGGGGAGCACCGCGATCGGCGCCTTCTTCCTCGCCCCGGAACTCCTGCCGAACATGGGCATCACCCCGTCCTCGCTGGTCATGGTCGAGACCGGAGAGCGACTCGCCGACGAAGCGCGCCTGCGCGAGGTGCGCCGCACGGACCCGGGCGCCGCCTGCATCGTCACCTTCCTCGACGAGGACGACCCCGTGGACCGGGCGCACCTGCATCGCTCGCTGGCCTACCCCGATGCGATCGTGGCCAGCGACGCGATGCCCGTCTTCTGGCCCGCACGCGACGGGCGGCCCGCGCGCCGCGACCAGTCGGAATGGCCGCTCCCACCCGGTGGTCAGACGCACCCGCGCACCGCAGGGACCTTCACGAAGTCGCTGCGGACGATGGTGCGCGAGAGCGGCACCTGGTCGTGGCTGGAGGCCTTCCGGCGCTGCGCGCACCTGCCCGCCCGTGTGCTCGACGAGGTCTCGCCGGCGATGCGAGGGAAGGGCCACCTCGGGATCGGGGCGGACGCGGACGTCGTGGTGATCGATCCGCGCACCGTGACCGACCGCGCCACCTACCTCGACCCGACCCGACCGGCCCAGGGCGTGCGGCACCTCCTCGTGCACGGCGAGCCGGTCATCCGCGACGGTCGGCTGCGCGCCGACGCGCTCCCCGGTCGGGCCGTCCGCGGGGTGGCGCGCTGACCGCGCATTGGTCTGCACGCACGAAGCCGCCTCGAACTCTCGTCCCCCCGCACAATCCTCCGCCGCTCGCACCGCAATAGTGTCGCCCCAACGCCGTCGGACCCCCGCCGCCGGCGCACTCGACGAAGAGGAGCCCGCATGTCCACGCTGTCCGAGATCGGCACCTGGGTGCACGACAACCTTCCCGCCCTGATCGCCGAGGAACAGGTTCCGGCCGCGTCCGTCGGCATCCTCGTCGACGGCGAGGTGTTCACCACTGCGGCGGGCATCCTCAACAAGAACACCGGCGTCGAAGCCGACACCGACTCCGTGTTCCAGATCGGCTCGATCACCAAGACCTGGACGGCGACCCTCGTCATGCAGCTCGTCGACGACGGGCTGCTCGACCTCGACGCCCCCGTGCGCGACACCGTCCCGGCGTTCGCGATCGCCGATGACGCCGCAGCCGGCGCCATCACCACGCGCCAGCTGCTCAGCCACGTCGGCGGCTTCGAGGGCGACCTGTTCATCGACACGGGTGTCGGCGACGACGCCGTCGAGAAGTACCTCGCCGCCATCGCCGATGCCCCGCAGCTCTTTGCTCCGGGCGAGCGCTTCTCCTACAACAACGCCGCGTTCGTGGTGCTCGGCCGGGTGATCGAGGTCCTGCGCGGCAAGCCCTTCGACGCGGTGCTGCACGAGCGCCTCGCCGCTCCGCTCGGGCTCACCCACGTCGCCACCGACGCCGCACAGGCCATCCGCTTCCGTGCCGCTCTGGGTCACGTCGACGCCGAGGACGGCGGCGAGCCGGTCCCCGCACCCGTGTGGAGCCTGGTGCGCTCGAACGCCCCCGCCGGATCGATGCTCGCCATGACCGCCCGCGACCTGCTGGGCTTCGCACGCATGCACATCGACGGCGGAGTGGCCGCCGACGGCACCCGCGTGCTCTCCGCGGAGAGCGTGCGGGCCATGCAGCAGCCACAGGTCGTGCTTCCCGACCTGGGCCTGATGGGAGACTCCTGGGGTCTGGGCTGGGAGATCTTCGACTGGGAGGGCGGTCCCGTGATCGGCCACGACGGCGGAACGATCGGCCAGACCTCGTTCCTGCGGATCGTGCCGGAGGCCGGCGTCGCGGTCGTGATCCTCACCAACGGCGGCACGCCCGTGCGCCTCTACGGCACCCTGATGACGCGCATCCTCTCCGCGGTCGCCGGTGTGACGGTTCCCGCGCTTCCGACGCCGCCCGCCGATCCGGTGCAGGTCGACCTCGACCGCGTCCTCGGCACCTACTCCTCCTCGGTCGCCGACTCCACGGTCCGGCAGGACGCCGAGGGCCGCATCTGGCTGGAGCGCACCATGAAGGGCGTGTTCGCGGAGTTCGATCCGGCGCCGAAGCCGACGGAGCTGGTCGGACTCAGCCCGGACGTCCTCATCCCCCTCGAGCCGCAGAGCGGCATGCACCTGCCGCACGCGTTCATCGGCGACGACGGCTCCGGCAGAGCCCTCTACCTGCACACCGGACGCGCCGACCGCCGGGTGAGCGCGTGACCGTCGCCACGGAGGCCGACGCGACCGCGGAGATCGCCGACGTCTTCGCGCGCGCCGGCGCGGTCGGCTTCCTGCACGCGAAGGAGATCGGCGTCACGGGCGGCCCTGAGGTCGCGGTCCGCGCCGACGAGCCCGTCGTCCTCGCGTCGGTGTTCAAGATCCTCGTGCTCGTGGCCTACGTCCGCGCGGTGGAGGCCGGCGCGCTCGACCCCAGGGAGCGCGCGATCGTGACAGCCCGATACCGCGTGGGCGGCGTCGGCACGGCCGGGTTCGCCGACGACGTCGAGGCCAGCTGGCGCGACCTGGCGCGGAACATGATGACCATGAGCGACAACGCCGCCACGGACCTGCTCTTCCACCGTCTCGGTGCGGACGCGGTGCGCCACGTCGCCGACGACCTGGGGCTGGAGGCGACGCGGATCGTGGGCTGCTGCGAAGACCTGTTCGCCTCGGTCGTCGCGGACCTGGGCGGCACACCGGACTCCGATCTCGACGAGCTCCTCGCCGGGGCGACCGAGGAGTCGCTGTGGGCTCTGCAGGCGATCGACCCGCTGCGCACCTCCGCCTCCACTCCGCGTGACATCACGACGCTGCTGGACGCGATCTGGCAGGACCGCGCAGCCCCCGCGGCCGCAGCGGCGACCGCCAGGGAGATCATGGCGCAGCAGATCTGGCCGCACCGGCTCTCGTCGGGCTTCCCGTCCGGCGTGCGCGTCGCCGCCAAGACCGGCACGGTACCCGCATGGCGCAACGAAGCCGGCGTCGTCACCTACCCGGACGGACGACAGTACGCCGTCGCCGTCTTCACCAGGGCCGACTCCCTCGCCGAGCGGCTGCCCGCCGTGGACGCATCCATCGGCCGCGCCGCGTTCGCGGCGGTCGAGCACCTGCGCACGCTCACCCCCTGACCACCCGACCCCCTCATCCGCTGGAGGCACTGATGCGTTCACGCTCCACCACCGCCACCGCCGCTCTCGTCGGCGCGGCCGCCCTGCTGCTCACCTCGTGCGCCGCCCCCGGTCCGTCGCCGGACGCCGCTCCCGGGGAGGGCACGCTCGCGGACGGCAAGACGTTCGTCAGCATCATCGCGAACGACCCCGGCACGCTCGACCCGTTCGTCACGGTCATGTCGATCGCCCGCACGATCGACCGCTTCCTCTACTCCCGGCTCATCGAGGTGCAGGGCGACGGCAGCATCGTGTCCGGTCTGGCCGAGGAGTGGACGGCCGACACCACCACGGCCACGTTCACGCTGCGCGACGGTCTCACGTGCGAGGACGGCACGCCGCTGACCGCGACCGACGTGGCCGCGAACATCTCCTACATCGGCGACCCGGCCAACGCCTCCCCCCTGGTCGGCCAGCAGGTCCAGGCCGGGACGACCGCCGTCGGCGACGACGCCGCGCGCACGGTCACCGTCACGAGCGGGATCCCCGACGCCTTCCTGCTGGAGAACATCGGCAGTGTCGCGATCGTGTGCGCCACCGTCCTCGGGGATCCGGACGCGCTCGCGGCCGGCGAAGGGGCGACCGGCATGTTCACGATGACCGAGATCGTGCCGAACAGCTCGTACACCCTCACCCGGCGCCCGGAGTTCTCCTGGGGGCCCGGCGACTGGGACCCCGAGCAGCCCGGCATCCCGGACGAGGCGATCTTCCGCGTCGTGCCGAACGAGACCACGGCGGTCAACCTCCTCCTCTCCGGCGACGCCAACGCAGCGCGGGTCCTCGGCCCGGACCAGCAGCGCCTGGAAGGGTTCTTCCGCACCGACCTGCTCGCCGCGTCGGGGCAGTTCATCTACAACCAGGCCGAGGGGCGCCCGACCGCCGACGAAGCCGTGCGGAAGGCCCTCACGCAGGCCCTCGACCTCGAGCAGCTGCGTCAGGTGCTCACGGGCGGCGAGGGCAGCGTGCCGGAGAGCCTGACCACGATCTCCCCCAACCCCTGCCGCGCGGACGTGGTGTCCGAGTTCCTCCCTGCGCAGGACACGGAGGCGGCAGCCGCCGCACTGGATGACGCGGGCTGGACCATGGGCGCGGACGGGGTGCGCGAGAAGGACGGCACGCCGCTCGCGCTGACGTTCATCTACGCCTCGGCGCAGGGCGACGGCGTCACCGCGATGGCCGAGCTCGTGCAGTCCACCTGGAAGGAGCTCGGCGTGGACGTCGCACTCCAGGGCGTCGACTCCCCCGGGGTCAGCGAGATCCTGTTCGTGACGGGCGACTGGGACGTGTCGGCCGTGTCGATCACCGTGTCGCTGCCCAGCATGCTCGTGCCGTTCTACTCCGGGCCGACACCGCCGGAGGGCACGAACTTCGCGTGGGTGGACAACCCCGACTACCTCGCGGCGGTGACCGCTGCGTCCGGCAAGCCGGGCACCGAGGGCTGCGCGGACTGGGACGAGGCGGAGCGCGCGCTGCTCGCCGCGACCGACGTCGTGCCGTTCGCGGATCAGCCGGGCGGCAGCTACGGGCAGAAGGCCACGTTCACCGAGTTCGACGGCATCGACCCCGCGTCGGTCCGCATGTACGAGTGATGGCCACCGCGACGCAGGCGATCCTGCTCCGCTCCGCGCGGACGGGCAACCCGTGGCTGTCGTTCGCCGTCAGGCGCGGAGGGCAGTTCCTGCTGGCGGTGTGGGTC
This sequence comes from Microbacterium sp. p3-SID336, assembly GCF_025143365.1. Lineage (GTDB taxonomy): Bacteria > Actinomycetota > Actinomycetes > Actinomycetales > Microbacteriaceae > Microbacterium. The sequence goes on from NZ_JALXPE010000051.1 coordinate 11,271, forward strand.
CTCGTCACGGCGGCGTTCCTCATGATCCACCTCGTGCCGGGCGACCCCGTCCGCGCGGCGCTGGGCCTCAACGCGCCGGCGGAGGTGGTCGAGGCACGGCGAGCGGCGCTCGGGCTCGATCAGCCGCTTCTCGTGCAGTACCTCGACTACCTGGGCGGGCTCCTCACCGGCGACATGGGGGCCTCGCTGCTGACCGGCCAGCCCGTGTCGGAGATCATCGCGACGCGTCTGCCCGCGACGCTCCAGCTCGCCCTGCTGGCGGTCGTCCTGGTGCTGCTGGTCTCGGTGCCCCTCGGCGTCACGATGGCTGTGGCCACCCGGGGCGGACGGCGCCGCGGGCTCGAACTGGGCTTCGCCGCCGTGACCGTCGTGCTCGCCGCCATCCCGGAGTTCCTGCTCGCGGTCGGGCTCGTGTACGTCTTCGCGGTGTCCCTCGGCTGGTTCCCGGTCGCAGGCAACACCGCGCCGCTCTCGCTCGTGCTCCCCGTCACCGCGCTCGCGGTCGGGCCCATCGCCGTGTTCTCGCGGATCATCCGCGTCGAGGTGCTGACGGTGCTCGGCCAGGACTTCATCCGCACCGCGCGGGCCAAGCGGCTGGCGCCGCGGCGGATCTACTCCCGCCACGCGCTGCCCAACGCCATGACCGCGACGCTCACCCTCACCGGGCTGCTGCTGACCGGGATGGTCGCCGGAACCGTCCTCGTGGAGAACGTGTTCGCGTGGCCGGGGCTCGGCACCATGATCGTGCAGTCGATCCTCAGCAAGGACTACTCGGTCGTCCAGGGCATCGTGCTCGTCTACGGCGTGGCCGTGCTCCTGGTGAACCTGCTCGTGGACGTGCTCCTGGCCGTCCTCGACCCGCGCTCCACGATCAGGGAGGCCTGATGTCCGTCCGCTCGACCTGGCGGGGCGTCGTCCGCTCCCCTCTCGGCATCACCGCCCTGGTTCTCGTGAGCCTCGTCGCCCTCACCGCCCTGTTCGCTCCCGCCATCTGGGGGGCACAGGCCGAGCGCGTGGATCCCACGGCGATCACGCAGGGGCCCAGCGCCGCGCATCTGCTCGGCACGGACACGCTCGGCCGCGACGTGCTCGCGCGCGTGCTCGTCGCGACACAGCTGTCGGTCGCGCTCGCGGTCGCCGCGGTGATCATCGGCGTCGTCGTCGGCGCGCTCCTCGGCACCGCGCCCTCCGTGCTGCCGCGGTGGGCGGGGCGACCGATCACCACGCTCGTCAACATCGCGGTCGCGTTCCCCGGACTCCTGCTGGCACTGTTCTTCGCCGTGATCTTCGGCGTCGGCACCACCGGATCCGTGCTCGCGATCGGACTCGCCCTGGCTCCGGGGTTCGCGCGGCTCACGCAGACGCTCTCCGCCGCGATCGCCGGGCGCGACTTCATCGCCGCCTCGCGCGTCGTGGGCGCCTCGCGCCTGCGCATCCTGTTCCGGCACATCCTGCCGAACATCGGCGAGCCCCTCATCGTGAACGCGACCGTCGCCGCGGGCTCCACGCTGCTCGCCTTCGCCGGGCTCTCCTTCCTCGGTCTCGGCGTGCAGGTGCCCGCGTACGACTGGGGGCGGCTGCTGGGCGAAGGGCTGAACCGGATCTACCTGAACCCCGCGGCCGCGCTCGGCCCGGCGACGGCCGTGGTGGTGGCGGGGCTCGCCTTCAACCTCCTCGGGGAGACCGCAGCCGCGGCGCTGGGCGGCCGTTCCGCGCGGCCGCAGCGTCGTCCGCGCACGACGGACTCCCCGGCCTCACCGCTCGCGCAGGTCGGCGGCGACGACGTGGTGCTCCTCGTCGACGACCTGCGCGTCTCCCTCCCCACCCCCTCCGGATGGGTGACGCCGGTGCGCGGCGTCGGCTTCACGATCTCGCGCGGCGAGGCCATCGGCGTCGTGGGCGAGTCGGGGTCGGGCAAGAGCCTGACCGCCCTGGCTGCGGCGAAGCTCATCGAGGCGCCGGGCGTCGTCACCGCGCGACAGCTGGAGTTCTGCGGGACACCGCTGCTGACCACTCCCGACCGTGCCCTCCGCGGCCTGCTCGGGACCTCGCTCGCGATGGTGTTCCAGGATCCGATGACCTCGTTCAACCCGACCAGGCGGATCGGCTCGCAGCTCGCAGAGGCCGCATCGGAGCACCAGGCGATCTCCCGACGCGACGCCGCGGTCCGGGCCGTCGACCGGCTGAGGGCCGTCCGCGTGCCCGCCGCCGAACGCCGTGCGCACCAGTATCCGCACGAGTTCTCCGGAGGCATGCGGCAGCGCGCGATGATCGCGATGGGGCTCATGAACCATCCCCGCCTCATCATCGCCGACGAGCCGACGACGGCCCTCGACGTGACGGTCCAGCGTCAGGTGCTGCAGCTGCTGGCGGCCGTCCGACGCGACACCGACGCCGCGATCCTGCTCATCAGCCACGACATCGCCGTGGTGGCGCAGACGTGCGACCGTGTGCTCGTCATGTATGCGGGACGCATCGTGGAGGACCTGCCTGCCGCCGAGCTGCACACCGCAGCCCGTCACCCCTACACGCGGGCGCTGCTCGACGTGATCCCGGACCTCGACACCGATCGCACGACCGCGCTGAAGACGATCCCCGGCCGGCCGCCGGCACCGAGCGCCTTCCCCCCGGGGTGCGCGTTCGCCGACCGCTGCCCGCTCGCCTCGGCGGTCTGCCGGGAGCGGGACCCCGAGCTCGTCTCCGACGACCGCGGCCGCCGGGTGGCCTGCTGGCACCCCGTCACGGGCGACGGACCGGCGGCGGCATTGCCCGTCATCACCACGGCGCTGCCCGTGACCGACCAGGAAGGGGCCGTCCGATGAGCGAGCTGCGCTTCGAACGCGTGAGCGTGCGCTACGGCGGGCACCGTTCGGGACTGACCGCCGTCGACGACGTCAGCCTGACCGTCCCGACCGGATCGGTGGTCGGTCTCGTCGGGGAGTCCGGATCGGGCAAGTCCACACTGGCCCGCGCGTCGATCGGACTCGCCCCCCTCAGCAGCGGCGAGATCACCCTCGACGGCGTCGACGTGCGCGGGTTCCGGCGGCGCCGGCCGATCCAGATGATCTTCCAGGACCCGTTCTCGTCTCTCGATCCGCGCATGTCGATCGGCGAGTCGATCGCCGAGGCGCTGCCTCGGGATGTCCGCAGGCCCGCCGCGCGACGCGCCGAGGTCGCGCGGCTGCTCGAACTGGTCAGCCTGGAGCCCCAGCGCGCGGTCACGCTGCCCTCGACCCTCTCCGGCGGCCAGCGCCAGCGCGTCGCCCTGGCGCGAGCCCTCGCCGCACGGCCCGAGGTGCTCCTCGCCGACGAGATCACCTCCGCCCTCGACGTGTCCGTGCAGGGTTCGGTGCTGAACCTCGTGCGCGAGCTGCGCGCGGAGCTGGGGCTCACGATGCTGTTCATCTCGCACAACCTGTCCGTGGTGCGGTATCTGTGCGATCAGATCGCGGTGATGTACCTGGGGCAGATCGTCGAGGTGGGTCCCACCGAGCAGGTGCTCGCCGATCCGCAGCACCCGTATACGCGCGACCTGCTGCAGGCGGCGCCCACGCGGCGCGGCGACCTGCTCGCCGTCGACCCGCTCGCTCCCGCCGACGTGGAGCCCGCCGACCCGCACGCGCCGCCGACGGGCTGCCGCTTCCACCCGCGATGCCCGATCGGGCCGGCCGCCCGTCCCGATCGAAGCGTGTGCGTGCTCGTCGAGCCGGCCCACCCTCGGCACGCGCGCGGTGCGGCGTGCCACTTCGCCGGCACCGACGCCGCCCTTCCCCTGGGCACTGTGCCGGACGCCCAAACGGCCGCCGCGGTTTCAGCCGCCGACACAACACGTCACGCCCTCGCAGCGGACACAGTGGACTGACCTTCCGATTGGAGCCCTCATGACCCGCGTCACCGTCGACGACCTGCTCGAGATCAGCACGCCGGAGCAGCCGGCCCTCGCCCCGGACGGCAGCCGCGTCGCGTATGTGCTGCGCACGACCGACAGGGAGGCCGATCGCGACCTCCGCTCGCTCTGGAGCGTGCCGGTGAACGGCGGAGACCCCGTGCGGCTCACTCGCGGAGACGCCGACTCCACGCCGGTGTGGAGTCCCGACGGCTCGCAGCTGGCCTTCCTCCGCGCGCAGGGAGGTCCCGCGCAGCTGTGGCTGCTGCCGGCTGACGGCGGCGAGGCCACCGAGGTCACGAGCCTCCCGCTCGGCGCCGGCACCCCGGTGTGGAGCCCCGACGGCACACGGATCGCCTTCGCCGCCCCCGTCGACAGCGCCGCGCTCCCCGGCGAGGACGCGGCGACGATCGGCCGCCGACGCTCGGCGCCCACCGCGACCGACCGCCTGGGCTACAAGGCGGACGGCGCGGGCCACCTCGGGACGCTCGTGCAGCAGCTGCACGCGGTCGACGTCGCATCGGGCGCGGTGACCGTGCTGACGCGCGGCCGCTCGCACGCCTCCGACCCGTGCTGGTCCCCGGACGGGTCGCTGCTGGCGTTCTCCACCGCGCAGGACGACGACGCCGACCTCACCCTCCGCTCCCCCGTGTTCGTGGTGTCGTCCACGGACCGCAACAGCGCACCGCGCCGGATCGGCCGGACGGACCTCAACGCGACGCCCGTGGCCTGGACCCCGGATGGGACCGGCGTCCTCGCGGTCGGCCGAACGGACACCGAGATCGGCAACGCGCACCTGCTGCTGTTCCCGGTCGCCGGCGGCACGCCCCGAAGCCTCACGGCCGGGGTCGACCGCAACGTCATGCCCGGCGGGCCGGGGTATCCCGGCGGGCTGCCGCAGTTCCTGGACACCGAGACGGTGGCGTACTGCCTCCGCGACAACGGGTACACGCACGTGCACCGCGTCGGACTCGACGGGACGGGGGCTCGACCGCTCATCTCCGGCACGTCCAGCGTCTCGGGGCTCTCCGTCGTCGGCGACCGTGCGGCCGTGGTGGTGGCGACCCCCGACTCCTTCGGCGAGGTCGGCGTCGTCGGGCTGACGGACGGCGAACTCCGCGTCCTCACCGCCTACGGGACCCCGGGGTTCGACCTCGTCCCCGCCGAGGAGCGGCGCTTCACGATCGGCGACGGCACGGTCGTGACCGGATGGCTCCGCCGCGACCCCGACGCCTCCGGTCCGCAGCCGCTGCTGCTCGACGTGCACGGCGGTCCCCACAACGCCTGGAACGGCGCCGCCGATGCCACCCACCCGCACCACCACGTGCTGGCGGCGCGCGGCTGGGCGATCCTCACGCTGAACCCGCGCGGCAGCGACGGCTACGGCGATGCGTTCTTCCGCGCGGTCGCCGGAGCCTGGGGTGTCAGCGACGCCGACGACTTCCTGCACCCGATCGACCAGCTGGTCACGGAGGGCATCGCCGACCCGGCGCGGCTCGCGATCACCGGATACAGCTACGGCGGCTACATGACCTGCTACCTCACCTCGCGCGACGACCGGTTCGCAGCCGCCGTCCCTGGCGGCGTCGTCGCCGACCTGTTCTCCATGGCCGGGACCTCCGACTTCGGGCACCTCCTGTCCGTCAAGGAGAACGGCGGCGTCGCGTGGCAGGACACCGAGCTGATCGCCGCGCAGTCGCCGTACACCCGGGTGCAGGACGTCGTCACGCCGACCCTCATCCTGCACGGCGCCGCGGATGAGCGATGCCCCGTCGGGCAGGCGGAGCAGTGGTTCGCCGCCCTTCGCGAACGCGGAGTGCCGACCCGTCTGGTGCTGTACCCCGGAGGCGATCACCTGTTCGTGCTGAACGCCCCGCCCTCGCATCGAGCGGACTACGCGCAGCGCATCGTCGACTGGGTCGAACAGTATGCCGCGCCCGCCGGCCGACCGCGCCGCGCGCGGCTCGACGCGCGGCACTGGCAGCAGCGTCTGAGCGCCCTGGCCGACGCGCACGGGGTGCCCGGAGCGACCCTCGGGATCCTGCGGCTCGGCGAGGAGCCGGTGTTCGCACATCACGGGATCCTCAACGTGCGCACGGGCGCACCGGTGACCGACGACTCCCTCTTCCAGATCGGGTCGATGACGAAGGTGTGGACGGCCACCGCGGCCATGCGTCTCGTCGACGACGGACTGCTCGATCTCGACCGCCCCGTCGTCGACTACGTGCCGGAGTTCCGGTCCGCCGACGACACCGTGACGCGGTCGGTGACCATGCGGCACCTGCTCAACCACACGAGCGGCATCGACGGCGACGTGTTCACCGACACGGGCCGCGGCGACGACGCCCTGGAGAAGTACGTCGCACTGCTGGACGGACTCGCGCAGAACCACCCGATCGGGGCCACCATGTCGTACTGCAACTCCGGGTTCGTGCTCGCGGGCCGGGTGATCGAGAAGATCACGGGCACGACGTGGGACCAGGCGCTGCGCGACCTCGTCATGACCCCGCTCGGGCTCACCCACTCCGCGACACTGCCCGAGGAGGTGCTGCTGTACAGCGCCGCGGCCGGGCACACCGAGGTCGGCGCGGAGGGCCCCGTGCTCGCGCCGGCGTGGATGCTGCCGCGCTCGATGGGCCCGGCGGGCCTCGTGTGCTCCACGACAGCGGACGTGCTGGCCTTCGCGCGCATGCACCTCGAGGGCGGTGTCGCCGCCGACGGCACACGCGTGCTGTCCGAGGCGGCTGTGGCGCGGATGCAACAGCGCGAGGTCGATGTGCCGAACCCGTACACGCTCGGCGACGCCTGGGGGATCGGATGGATCCTGTTCGACTGGGGAGGGCGACGGCTCTACGGCCACGACGGCAACACGATCGGCCAGGCCGCGTTCCTGCGGGTCCTGCCGGACGAGGGGGTCGCGGTGACCCTGCTGACCAACGGCGGCAACACGCACGACCTCTACCTGGAGCTGTTCGGGGAGATCTTCGCGGAGGTCGCCGACGTGCACCTGCCGCCCGAGCTCACCCCGCCCGACGAGCCGCCTGCCGCCGACCACTCCGGCGTGCTCGGCGTCTACGACCGGGCCGGCGTGCGTGCCGAGGTGCTGCGGGGCGAGGAGGGTCTGCGCCTGCGGACCACGCTGAGCGGGCCGCTCGCCGAGCTGCTGCCCGACCCCGTGGAGGAGCACCCGCTGATCCCCGTCAGCGCCACCGAGTTCGTGCTGCGCCCCGAGGGGACGCAGGCGTGGGAGGCCGTGGTGTTCTACACGCTCCCCGGCGGCGAGCAGTACATGCACTACGGCGTCCGCGCGGCGCCGAAGGTGTCGTGATGCGGCTCGCCGCGCCGGTCGGTCTCGACGCCCTGCTGGCCGATCTGGAGGAGCTCGTCTCGTGCGAGTCGCCGTCGACCGACCTGGCGGCCGTGTCCCGCAGCGCCGATGTGGTCGCCGCGATGGGCGAGCGCCTGCTCGGGGTCGCACCGGAGCGGCTCGTGATCGACGGATGCACCCATCTGCGCTGGCGGTTCGGCCGCCCCCGCGTGCTCGTGCTGGGTCACCATGACACGGTCTGGCCGCTGGGGTCTCTGCAGCGCCACCCGTTCCGGTCGGCGGACGGGGTCGTGCGCGGCCCCGGGTGCTTCGACATGAAGACCGGTGTGGTCATGGCGCTGCACGCGATCGCGGGGCTCGCCGACCGTGACGGTGTGACGCTGCTCATCACCGGGGACGAGGAGCTGGGCTCGCCCACGTCGCACGAGCTGATCGCGGCGGAGGCCGCAGGGTGCGTCGCCGCGCTCGTGCTGGAGGCCGCAGCGGAGGGCGGCGCGCTCAAGGTCGCCCGCAAAGGGGTGTCGCTGTACCGCATCGTCGTGTCCGGCCGTGCCGCTCACGCCGGGCTGGAGCCGGAGCGCGGCGTGAACGCCTCCGTCGAGGCGGCGCGACTGCTGCTGCAGGTCGCCGAGCTCGGCGATCCCGGTGCGGGCACCACGGTGACCCCCACCGTCATGAGCGGCGGCCGCACGACGAACACGGTGCCGGACGAGGCGTCGTTCGCGGTGGACGTGCGCGTGCGCACCGTGCAGGAGCAGCAGCGCGTGGACGACGCCATCCGCGCGCTCACGCCCGCTCTGCCCGGCGCCTCGGTGCGCGTCGAGGGCGGCCCGAACAGGAGTCCGCTCGAGGAGTCGAGCGCGGCCGGGCTGTTCGCGCGGGCGACGGCGATCGCCGCGGCCGCAGGACTGGAGCCGTTCGCCGGTGTCGCGGTGGGCGGCGCCTCCGACGGCAACATCACCGCGGGCATCGGCGTGCCGACGCTCGACGGGCTCGGTGCGGTGGGCGGTGGCGCGCACGCGGACGACGAGCACGTGCTGACCGCGTTCATCCCGGAGCGCCTGACGCTCCTGTCCGGTCTGCTGACCGAGCTCGCCGCGGGAGAAGGAGCATGACCATGACGGGAACGGCCCCCTCCGCGTCGGCGCACCGCCAGGCCGCGCAGGCCGCCGCGGACGCGGCAGGCGTCGAGGTGCGCCTCCTGACGACCGTCGCCGAGTTCACCGAGGTCTCCGAGCTGTTCCAGGTCATCTGGGCGGCGCAGGACGAGAGCTCGCCCGTGAACGTCGAGACGCTGCGGGCGCTCTCCAAGGCGGGGAGCTACATCGGCGGCGCCTACGACGGCGACGAGCTGGTCGGCGCGTGCTTCGGCTTCTTCGCCTCACCGGGGCGCAGGGCCCTGCACAGCCACATCGCCGGCGTATCGGAGCGCATGCGCGGACGCAGCGTCGGCTTCGCGCTCAAGGTGCATCAGCGGTCCTGGGCGATCGACGAGCAGCTGGACGAGATCTCGTGGACCTTCGACCCGCTCATCAGCCGCAACGCCTACTTCAACCTCGTCAAGCTCGCGGCGACGGGCACCGCGTATCACCAGAACTTCTACGGGCAGATGAACGACGCCCTCAACGGCGGGGACGACACCGATCGCCTGCTCGTGACCTGGTACGTGCACGATCCCCGCGTGGTCGCCGCCTGCGCCGGGGAGCCGGAGCCTCCGGCGGAGACGCCTCTGGCCGCCCCGCTGCTGAGCGTCGGGACCGATCTCGCGCCCGTCCACCACGCCACCGCCGCGTCGGTCGTGCGGGTGACACTGCCGCGCGACATCGAGCGGCTGCGCATCACCGACCCCGAACTCGCCACGCGGTGGCGCCTCGCCGTGCGCGAGACGCTCGGCACGCTGCTGGAAGGCGGAGCCAGAGTGCTCTCCTTCGACCGCACAGGCACGTACACCATCGACAGAGGAGAACACCACTCATGAAGCTCACCGGATTCGAGCTCCGCGTCATCGAGATGCCGCTGGTCGCGCCGTTCCGCACGTCCTTCGGCGTCGAGACGACGCGCGAGGCGCTGCTCGTACGGGCGGTCTCCGACGAGGCGGAGGGCTGGGGCGAGTGCGTGGCCATGAACGAGCCCCTCTACTCGTCCGAGTACGTGGCGGCGAGCGTCGACGTCATCACGCGTTTCCTCGTGCCGGCGCTCGCCGGGGTGCCCGACCTCGATGCCTCGGCGGTGGCGCCGACGCTGGAGAGGTTCAAGGGCCACCGGATGTCGAAGGCGGCCGTGGAGCTGGCGGTTCTCGACGCGGAGCTCCGCGCGAGCGGGGTGCCGCTCTCCCGCGAGCTGGGGGCGGTGCGCGACCGCGTCGACTGCGGGGTCTCGGTCGGCATCATGGACTCGATCCCGGAGCTGCTCGATGCGGTCGACGGCTACCTCGACGAGGGGTACGTGCGCATCAAGCTGAAGATCGAGCCGGGGTGGGACATCGAGCCCGTGCGGGCGGTGCGGGAGCGCTTCGGCGACGACGTGCTGCTGCAGGTCGACGCGAACACCGCCTACCGTCGCGGCGACGCCAGGCACCTGGCGCGGCTCGACCCGTTCGACCTGCTGCTGATCGAGCAGCCGCTCGACGAGGAGGACCTGCTCGGCCACGCGCAGCTCGCCGCGGCCCTCACGACCCCGATCTGCCTGGACGAGTCGATCGTGTCGGCGCGGGCGGCCGCCGACGCCATCGCGCTGGACGCCTGCTCGATCGTGAACATCAAGCCGGGACGGGTCGGCGGATACCTGGAGGCGCGCCGCATCCACGACGTCTGCGTCGCGCACGACATCCCGGTGTGGTGCGGCGGGATGCTCGAGACCGGGATCGGCAGGGCGGCCAACGTCGCACTCGCCGCGCTGCCCGGCTTCACGCTGCCGGGAGACACGTCGGGCTCGAACCGGTACTACTCCAGCGACATCACCGACCCGTTCGTAGTGGAGGACGGCACGCTCCCGGTGCCGACCGGCCCCGGGATCGGTGTGACGCCGGACCGGGACGCCCTCGACGCGGTCACCGTGCGCACGGAGTGGATCGCGCTGTAGCACGGCTGCCGAGACCCGGGGGGAATACCGGGGCTGTGCGGCACGACGAACCCTCGCTACGATTTCGTCGTGCCGCACCGTTCAGCGCCGAACGTCCGCCCTCTAACCTTGGCCTCGTGCTCATGCCCGTGACGATCCGCCCGCGCGCCAGTCTCGGCCGCGTGATCGAGGACCTCGGCTCCACGCTGCTCGACGTGGTCAGCGGTGCGGTTGACGACGACACCGCGATCGAGACCGTCGTGATCCATGACGTGCTCGACGACGCCATGCCCTCGCGCGGTGCGATCGTGCTGGGCGTGGGGCTGAGCGACCCCGCCGAGATCGTCGACCTGCTGCGCGTGCTCGGCGCCCAGCGCGCGGCGGCGCTCGTGCTCCGCGCCCCCGTGCGGGCCGACGCGGCGCTGAGCGACGCGGCCGCCGCCGAGGGCGTGCCGGTGCTCGCCCTCACCCGGGGTGCCTCGTGGGCGCAGCTGGCCGCGATGCTGCGCTCGCTGATCGCCGAGGGCGACGTGGGCGACCAGGTCACGACGACGCTCGGCGGCATGCCCTCCGGCGACCTCTTCGCGCTCGCCAACGCGATCGCCACGCTGCTGGACGCCCCCGTCACGATCGAGGACCGCAGTTCCCGCGTCGTCGCCTTCTCGGGCCGACAGGACGAGGCGGATCCCGCGCGCATCGAGACCGTGCTCGGCCGCCAGGTGCCGGAGCGCTTCGCGCGGCAGCTGGAGGAGCGCGGCGTCTTCCAGGAGCTGTACCGGAGCGAGGAACCCCTGCACGTGGGGCCGGTGGCCAACACGCAGGGGCTGCCGTCGTTCCCCCGTGTCGCGCTGGCGGTGCGCGCGGGCGACGAGATCCTCGGCTCCATCTGGGCGGCCGTCCGGGAACCGCTGAGCCCGGACCGGGCACAGGCGCTGAAGGACTCGGCGGGGCTGGTCGCTCTGCACATGTTGCGCCTCCGCGCGGGCGCCGACGTGGAGCGCCGTCTGCGGGCCGACCTGCTCGCGACGGTCCTCGAGGGCGGCCCCGGAGCGAGCGATGCCGCCTCCCGGCTGCGGCTGGACGACCACCACGGCGTCGTCTTGGCCCTCTCGGCCTCCGAGCAGCCGGAGGACGACCCGACCGCGGGGGCTCGCGGCAGCGCCGAGCGTCACCGCATCGCCGATGCGTTCGCAGTGCATCTGGGCGCCGTGTACCGGCGCTCCGCCGTCGCGCTCATCGGCGACGTGGTCTATGCCGTCGTCGGCATGCGTTCGCACGAGGGCGAGGCGGACGGTGCCGCGGAGAGCCAGGACGCCAGGGCCGCTCGGGTGGCCGCGGACTTCCTCGGTCGCCTCGGCGCCCCTGGCGACATCCGCATCGGCGTGGGCACCGTGGCAGCGGATGCGGCGCAGCTGCCGACCTCGCGGTTGAACGCGGACCGAGCCCTGCGCGTGGGGCGCCGCGCCTCCTCCTCCGAGCCAGTCGCCGTGTTCGCCGCCGTGCAGATGGAGGCGCTGCTCGCCGAGCTGGGCGACCTGGTGCGCGCGCGCGGCGATCAGCCGACGGGGCCGGTCGCCCGCCTTCTCGCGCACGACCAGGAGCGGGGCACCCACCTGGTACCGACGCTGCGCGCCTGGCTCGACGCGTTCGGCGATGTGACGGAGGCGTCCGGTCGGGTGTTCACCCATCCGAACACGTTCCGCTACCGGCTGCGCCGACTCGCGGAGATCGGCGGCATCGACCTCGACGACCCGGATGCGCGGTTCTCCGCGATGGTGCAGCTGCGTCTGCTCGTCCCGGAGGACAGGGTCAGCCGATGATGCGGGCTCCGGCCACCGGACCGTGCACGTGGAGCGGATCCATCCCCTCGTCGCGCAGCGTGTTCTGCACGCGCTGAGCCGTCTCCGGGTCGGCGCACAGCAGCGCCACGGTGGGACCGGAGCCGGAGACCACCCCCGCGAGCGCCCCCGCCGCCACCCCGCGCTCGATCGTCACGGCCAGGTCGGGGCGGAGGTCGACGGCCGCCGCCTGCAGGTCGTTGTGGATCGCGTCGGCGAGCTGCCACGGGTCGCCAGTGCGGAGTGCGTGCAGCACGGGGATCGGCACGTCGAGCGACAGCGGAGGGTCGTCCGCGAGCGCCCCCTCCTCGTCCCGCAGCTCGTCCAGGCGTCCGTACACCGTCGGCGTGGACAGCCCCTCGGCGCTGGTCGCCAGCAGCCAGTCGAAGCGGCCGCGCGCCAGCGCGGGGTTGAGCTGATCGCCACGGCCCGTGCCGACCGCCGTGCCGCCGTGCAGCGCGAACGGCACGTCGGCTCCGAGCCGCGCCGCCAGATCGTGCAGCCGTGCCGGGGAGAGCCCGGTCCCCCACAGGGCGTCGCAGGCCACCAGCGCCGCCGCGGCATCCGCAGAGCCTCCGCCCATGCCGCCCGCGACCGGCACGCTCTTGCGGATCTCGAGCGCGACGCCGCCGCGGTGCTCCGTGGCCGTGGCGAGCAGCTTCGCCGCCCGCATCGCGAGGTTGCGGTCGTCGAGCGGCACGGAGCCGTCGTCCTCCACCCCCGACACCGTGAGCGAGAAGTCGTCCGCCTCCCTGGCGATCACGTCCTCGTACAGCGACACGGCCTGGAACACCGTGGCCAGCGCGTGGTAGCCGTCGTCGTGGCGGCCGCCCACCCCCAGGTAGACGTTGATCTTGCCCGGCGCGCGCACGTGCACGGATCGGGTGGCCGCCGCGAGGCTCATGAGCGGGTCACAGCTCCGACGAGGTGGCCCAGAGGTTCACGTCGATCGCGCCGGCGAGCTCGTCGATCCGCGCGAGTTCCTCGACGGAGAACTCGGGGCCGTCGAGCGCGGCGAGGTTCTCGTCCAGCTGCGCGGTGCGCGAAGCGCCGATGAGGGCCGAGGCCACGACGGGGCTGCGCAGCGTCCACTGCAGTGCGAGCTGGGCGAGCGTCTGTCCGCGACCCTGCGCCACCTCGTTCAGCGCGCGGAGGGTCTGCACGGCCTCGTCGGTGAGCTTGCCCTCCGGCAGTGATCCGCGCTTCTGCGCACGGTCGGCCGTCCCGTCGCCGAGGTACTTGTCGGTGAGCAGCCCCTGCGCGAGCGGAGTGAACGCGATCGCTCCGAGGCCGGACTCCTCCAGGGTCGCCGTGAGGCCGTCCTCGATCCAGCGGTTCAGGATCGAGTAGGCGGGCTGGTGGATGACCAGCGGAGTGCCGAGCTCCTTCGCCACCGCGACGGCCTCCGCCGTGCGCTCGGCGCTGTAGGACGAGATGCCCACGTACAGCGCCTTCCCCTGGCGCACGAGCGTGTCGAGCGCGCCGACCGTCTCGGCGATCGGCGTGACCGGGTCGACGCGGTGGGAGTAGAAGATGTCGACGTAGTCGAGGCCCATCCGGGTGAGGGACTGCTCGGCGCTCGCGAGGATGTACTTGCGGCTCGCGTAGTCGCCGTAGGGCCCCGGCCACATGTCCCAGCCCGCCTTGGACGAGATGATCAGCTCATCCCGGTAGGGGCGGAAGTCCTCCGCGAAGATGCGGCCGAAGTTCTTCTCCGCCGACCCGTACGGGGGGCCGTAGTTGTTCGCCAGGTCGAAGTGGGTGATGCCGCGGTCGAAGGCGTGCCGGAGCAGCGCGCGCTGGTTGTCGAGCGGGATGTTGTCGCCGAAGTTCCACCACAGGCCGAGTGAGATCGGCGGCAGGTAGAGGCCGGACGAGCCGACCTGGCGGTACGCGAACCGTCCGTAGCGGCCCTCGTCGGCGGCGTACGGTCGGTGCAGCTCGGGGACATCGGGGCGGAAGCGGGGGGAGTCGGTCACCGTGCCAGGTTACCGGGCGTCACGGGCTCGGACATCTCCGGGTTTCGTCGCTTACACTCAGGGCGCTCGGACACCGCGGGGCAGCGAAACACTGGTCGTCCGAGTCGCATCGCCATCCATTCGGGCATCGCCCGTGCGTGCGCGGTGCGTGCGCGGTGTCTCGCTGTGCACGTCACCGCGCGCCGAGACACCAGAAGGAACATCATGAAGATCCGCCCCGCACTCGCCCTGTCCGCCGCGGTGCTCGCGGTCGGCGCTCTCGCCGGCTGCGCGCCCACCGCCACCACGCCCGCGACGACCGCGTCGTCCACGGCGACCGCGTCCCCGTCCCCCTCGGCCACGACCTCCGCCGACTGGTCGTACAAGGGTGCCAACGGCCCCGATCACTGGGGGGCATTCGGCGCCGCCTGCGAGAACGTCGACACCTCGCACGAGTCGCCCGTCGCCATCGACACCGCGACGCTGAAGCCGGGCACGCCGCAGCAGAAGGTCGTTCCGCACTACACGGCCGCGACGTTCGAGATCGAGAACAACGGCCACACCGTCGAGGCGATCCCGGACGACCCGAAGGCGAACTCCGTGGAGGTCGACGGCAAGACGTACTACCTGCAGCAGTTCCACCTGCACGCGAGCAGCGAGCACACCATCGACGGGCAGTCAGCGCCCGCCGAGCTGCACCTGGTCCACAAGGCGGACGACGGCGCGATGCTCGTGCTCGGCGTCATGCTCCAGAGCGGGGCGGCCGACCAGGCGCTCGCCGAGTTCTTCTCCTCGATCCCGACCGAGGTGAAGGACGAGGGCGAGCCGCTGACGCAGGCCATCGATCCGACTGCGCTGGTCCCGGCCGACGGCATGAGCGTGCAGTACGACGGCTCGCTCACCACGCCGCCGTGCACCGAGGGGGTGCGCTGGAACGTGTACCTGAACCCGGTCACGGTCTCGCCGGAGCAGCTCGCGGCGTTCACGGGCGTGTATCCCGACAACCACCGCCCCGTGCAGCCCCTGCACGACCGCACGCTGACGGAGGTCGGCGCGGACTCC
>NZ_JALXPE010000052.1 GCF_025143365.1 Microbacterium sp. p3-SID336
GCCGGCCCCCTACTCCTGCGGTGGGCGCGAGGGGGAGGCGCCGATGTCGGGCACGGGCGCGCTGCCCAGGTGCACCTCCAGGTCGTCGGCGCTCGGCGTGCGCGGTCGGCGCGCGGTCGGCCGGTCCAGGTAGAACATCGCGGTGGAGGCGATGTCGTCGCGCAGCGGCAGGTAGCGCCACCCGCTGCGCCAGCCCAGTGCCTGGATGTCGACCTTGGGGATGCCGGAGGCGAAGTGGATCGGGTCGAGCAGGTGCCAGCGGTACATGCCGAAGCGCTGCTGCGAGACGTACAGGCCATCAGGGCGGATCACCTGAGGCATGCCGAGGTAGGGCGTGGAGAAGGCGGTGTACCCCTGCCCGGGGACGTCGAAGTTCCACGCGCCGCCGAAGTAGTCCTCGGTGCCGGTGCCGCAGATCGTGGGGTGGTCGGTGTCGTCGTCGAGGTAGAACTTGATCTCGCCCTCCCCCCACCAGCCGTTCGAGTTGACGCCCCAGGCGATGTACGCGCCGACGTACTGCCCCTGGCCCTCGATGCCCTCCAGGAGCACATGCGGCGTGCGATCCTCCAGCGGGTTCGAGCGCCGCCACTGCGCGTGGAAGTAGCCGTCGTCGGCATGATCCCCGCCCACCTCGTACGTCACCTGGTAGTACACGCGCACATCGACCACGGACGTGTTCTCGAGCGTGAGGCGCGCTCCGCTGCGGAACGGCATCGGCCAATAGGAGTTGAAGCCGCCGTGCGGGTTCGCCGCGATGGTCTGCGAGTTCACCTGCGCGAACACGCCCCAGCCGTTGCAGAAGAAGTCACCGTAGGGCACCTCGACCGCCGGCTCCGCGGCGCCGTCCCAGTACGCGCGGAGCAGGAGCGTGCGCCAGTTGTCGGTGTGGGTCGTGATCCAGATGTGGGTGATCTTGCCCGGACCGTCGATGGTGGCGAGTTCGAACGTCTCCCCGGCCTTGATGTCGACGCTGGGGGAGATCTTCCAGCCGGGGCCGAGGTCGCGGGCGCTCGCCGCGCCGGTGCCCTCGGTGGCTCGCGCACCGCCGCCGGGGGAGCCGTCGAAGTTCTCCGGGGAGATGGACCGGGTCTGCACGCCGCGCAGCGCTGCGAGGCTGGCGAGAGAGGAGGGAGCTGGGGTCATGGGCGCCAATGTAATCGATTTCATCCGGATGCACCAGGGATCGGGACCGCGCGGTACTGTTGCTTCACGTCCGGGGTCCCCGGACAGGCAGTGAGGGTGCATGGCAACGATCTACGACGTCGCCGAGCTCGCGGGCGTCTCTCCCGCGACGGTCTCGCGCGTGTTCAACGGCACGAGCGTTTCGGAGGAGAAGGTGGCAGCCGTGCGCGACGCCGCCGCGAAGCTCAGCTTCACCCCCAACCGCACGGCACGCACCCTGCGCCGCCAGAGCTCCGAGGTGATCGCGCTCGTGATCCCGGACATCGAGAATCCCTACTTCACCGAGATGGCCCGCGGGGTCGAGGATGTCGCGTCCGAGGCCGGGTACTCCGTGGTGCTGTGCAACTCGGACGCACAGCAGGAGAAGGAGGCCACCTACCTCCGCATCGCCATCGCCGAGCACATGTCGGGTGTCATCATCGCGACCGCCGACGAGCACAGCGACCTCAGCGCGATCCTCGCCACCGGCCGCCCCGTGGTCGCGGTCGACCGCAGCACCACCTACGACATCGACGGGGTGGTCATGGCCAACCGTGCCGCGGGCACCTCGGCCACACAGGCGCTGATCGCCGCGGGCCACCGCCGCATCGCGTACATCGGCGGCCCCGAGCACATCGACACCGCGGCCGAGCGTGCCGCGGGGTGGCGCTCGGCCCTCGCGGCGGCCCAGCCCGACCTGGACCTGGACGAGCTGGAGCGGTTCGCGACGTTCCGCGTCGACGGCGGTCGTGCGGCCATGGAAGAGCTGCTGACGCTGCCGGAGCCGCCGGATGCGGTAGTCGCCGGCAACAACCTCATCGGCGTCGGCGCCCTCCAGGTGCTGACCGAGCGCGGCCTCACGCCGCCCGCGGTCGGCGTCGCGGTGATCGGCTCCCTGCCCTTCACCACGCTCTCGCCCAGCGCCGTCACGGTCGTGCGGCTGCCCGCGCGGCACATGGGGGTGACCGCCGCCCGCATGCTCCTGGAGCGGATCAAGGGCGACACCCAGCCCGCCCGCACGGTCGTGCTGCGCAACGAGCTGCTTCCGGCCGCCACCGCCCGCGCCTGAGGACGTTCTTCCAGGCGGGGAGGAGCGCTCCCATCTTGCGCCGTGAAATCGATTTCGCATACAGTGAACGAGGGCGGTGTCGGACCGCCCGCCGTCAAGGAGGACCCATGCGCTGCACCCTCGGGGTGGACATCGGCACATCCAGCAGCAAGGGCGTGCTGGTCGCCGCCGATGGGACGATCCTCGCCACCGCCGCGCGGGCGCACGAGGTGAGCCGTCCGCGCACCGGCTGGGTGGAGATGGACGGCGCCGTGTGGTGGGACGAATTCGTCGCCCTCACGCGCGAACTGCTCGCCGAGGTCGCCGGGGCCGAGGTCGTCGGCGTGGGCGTCAGCGGCATGGGTCCCTGCGTGCTCCTCGCCGACGAGCACGACGAGCCCGTGCGCCCCGCCATCCTCTACGGCGTCGACACGCGTGCCACGATGCAGATCGAGCGGATGATCGGCGAGCTCGGCATCGAGGAGATCACGCGCGTCGGCGGCTCCACGCTCACCTCGCAGGCCGGCGGGCCCAAGATCGCCTGGATCGCCGACGAAGAACCGGAGGCCTGGGCCCGCGCGCGGCGTCTGTACATGCCCGCCTCCTGGCTCGTCCGGAAGCTCACCGGCGCCTACGTCCTCGACCACCAGTCCGCCAGCCAGACCTCCCCGCTCTACGACATCGAGCGCGAGCAATGGCACGAGCCCTGGTGGCAGCGGTACGCCGGCTCCCTCGACGCGCCGACCCTGCTCTGGGCGGGCGACGTCGCGGGCATGATCACGGCCGAGGCCGCGGCCCTCACCGGCCTCCCCGCCGGCGCCCCGGTGATCGCCGGCACCATCGACGCGTGGACCGAGGCCGTCAGCGTGGGCGCCCACGAGGTCGGCGACCTCATGCTCATGTACGGCACCACCATGTTCCTCGTGGCGACGGGCGACGAGACCCTGCGCACCCCCTCCATGTGGACCACCGCCGGGGCATTCGCGGGCACCAGGAACCTCGCCGGCGGCCTCTCGACCTCCGGCGCGCTCACCGCGTGGCTCAAGGACCTCACCGGTGCGGACTACCCCGAGCTGCTCGCCGAGGCCGAGGCGTCCGGCGCCGGAGCGCACGGCCTGCTCGTGCTGCCCTACTTCGCGGGGGAGCGCACCCCCATCCAGGACCCGGACGCCCGGGGCGTCGTGGCGGGCCTGACCCTTGCGCACACCCGCGGCGACCTGTACCGCGCGGCGCTGGAGGCCACGGCGCTCGGCGTGCGGCACAACGTCGAGACCATGCGGGCGGCCGGAGCGGACATCCGCCGCATCGTCGCGGTCGGGGGAGGCACGCAGGGGCGCCTGTGGCTGCAGGTGGTGTCCGACGTCACCGGGCTCGTGCAGGAGGTGCCGCGCACCACCATCGGCGCGAGCTACGGCGCCGCGTTCCTCGCCGCCACCGCGACCGCCGAAACGGACGCGGCTCCGGCCATCACCGACTGGAACCCCATCGCGGAGACCATCCGCCCCGACGAGTCGCTGCGACCGTTCTACGACGCCCTGTTCGATCGCTACGTGCGGCTCTACGAGGGGACGAAGGACGTCGTCCACGATCTCGCCGCCACGCAGCGCGACGCCGCCCCGACCACCCCGACCACGGAGACACCATGACGACCTACACCCTGCCCGCACCCGCAGAGCGCCCCCAGGCGGCGCCGAAGACCGCCTACCTGATCACCTCCGGCGACCTGCGCGAGTCGGCGAACGTCGCCGGCTGGCCGACCCAGGTCGAGCTGGAGGCCGGCGTGACCGGCGTGCTCAACGGCCTCGGGTGGGAGGTCGTGCGTCCGTTCGGCGTCGACCCCGAGACCGGGCACGGCTTCATCTCGAGCCAGCGCATGGGCATGGAGGTCTTCACGCGCGTCCCGACCGACGCGCCGCTCGTCGTCGCGATCGCCAACTGGCAGTACTCGCACCACGTGCTCGCCGGGCTGCGCACCCACGAGGGGCCCATCCTCACGGTCGCGAACTTCGCTGGCGACTGGCCGGGCCTCGTCGGGCTGCTCGGCCTGAACGCCGGGCTCACCAAGATGGGCAAGCCGTACGCCACCACCTGGTCGGTCGACTACACCGACGACTGGTTCACGGCGGGCATCCGCGAGTGGACAGAGACGGGCCGGATCACGCACGACGACTCGCACGTGCGCCCGCTCCCCGCGCTGCCGGACAGCCCCGAGAAGCAGCTCGGCGAGGCGCTCGCGGCGCAGCTCCTGGCGGAGAAGGCCATCATCGGTGTCTTCGACGAAGGCTGCATGGGCATGTACAACGCGATCTTCGACGACGAGCTGCTCAACAGGACCGGCATCTACAAGGAGCGCCTGTCGCAGTCGGCCCTCTACGCCGAGATGCTGAACGTGACGGAGGAGGAGGCCGACGCCGCCTTCGACTGGCTGATCGAGAAGGGCATGACCTTCCGCTTCGGCGAGGACGCGGCCACGGAGCTCACGCGCGAGCAGGTGCAGTGGCAGCTCAAGATGTACATCGCCGCGCTGCGCATCGCCGACGACTTCGGGCTCGACGCGGTCGGCATCCAGTACCAGCAGGGCCTGAAGGACCTGGTGCCCGCGTCGGACCTCGCCGAAGGCATCCTGAACTCCACCGAGCGGCCGCCGGTCACCTCCCGCGACGGCTCGCGCGTGCTGCACGAGGGCCGCGCCTTCCCCCACTTCAACGAGGCCGACGAGGGCGTCGCGGTCGACGCGCTCGTGACCGACCGGGTCTGGCGCGCGATGGGGCTCGTGCCCGACAACACCCTGCACGACGTGCGCTGGGGCGAGGAGTACGACGGCGAGTTCGTGTGGGTGTACGAGATCTCGGGCTCCGTCCCGGCCTCACACCTCGGTGGCTGGGACCACGCGGAGGGCTGGCGCCAGGGGCATGTGTTCTTCCCCGCGGGCGGAGCCACGATCAACGGCGTCTCCCGGCCGGGCGAGGTCGTGCTGTCCCGGGTGTTCATCGCGGACGGCATCCTCCAGGCCGACATCTTCCGCGCCTCGGTCGTGGAGCTGCCCGCCGAGGAGACCGTCCGGCGCAAGGAGGCGACCAACCCCGAGTGGCCGATCGCGCACGTGGTGCTGCACGGCATCTCGCGCGATCAGTTCATGGCTCGGCACAAGGCCAACCACGCGCAGCTCGTCTACGCCCCCGACGCCGAGACCGCGGACAAGGCTCTGATCGCGAAGGCCGCGATGTTCGACGGGATGGGCATCCGCGTGAACCTGGTGGGCGACGTCACGGTGTGACCCTGCGCCTCCGCGGGCCGGGCTCTCCGTGCGGCGGTCCGGCCCGCGGCGTCACTGCGAGCGCCAGAACCGTGCCGCGAGATTCGTGAGCTCCTTGTCCAGGTCCTCGACCTTGCGCTCGATGCGGCCGAGGCGCACGTCGAGCCCGTCCATGCGGGTCGAGAGCTTGCCGTCGAGGCCCTCGATACGCGCGGACAGGGTCCCGTCGATGCGGCCGACCTCGGCGCGGATCACGCGGCTGAGCTGTGTCGTCATGAGCGTCATGCCGCCGAGCATCGCCGCCGCGAAGATGCCGAGCAGCGTCCAGACCTGTGGATCGTTCAAGTGCATGCCTCCAGTGTGAGTCGGAGGATCCACGGTGTCACGGTATTCCGGCGGGGTCCGGCCACGGCTCCAGGGGATGTGGACAGGCGCGGAACACGCTCATCCGTGCAGGCCGAAAGGTCAGCGGTGCGGGCCGCACGGTCGTGGTTGCAGGCGCAGCCCTCGTCGATGCGGGCGCGGCCCCGTCGGTGCGGGCCGCGAGGTCAGGCGTCGTCGCGGCCGGCTGCCGCGGTCACTGCGGCGGGAGCCGTCGCGGCGGGTGAGCCGTCGGCCGCGGGACGCAGACCGGTGGGCGGGCCGTTCAGGGCACGGAGGGCGTAGAGGATGGTCGCCAGGTCGACGAGCTCCTGCACCAGCGCGCCGACCACGGCCGGGATCAGTCCGGTCATGGCCACGATCATGAGCCCCACGCTCAGACCGATGCCGATCCAGATCGCGGTGAGCGCCACGCGCCGCGTGTGCCGGCCGATCGCCACCGCGTCGACGACCTTGGCCAGCGAGTCCACCAGGATGACGACATCGGCGGCGTCGCCGGCGGCGGTCGCTCCCTTCGCACCCATCGCGATGCCGATGTCGGCGGCGGCCAGCACGGGGGCGTCGTTCACGCCGTCGCCCACCATCATCACCGGACGCGGCCGCAGCTCGGCGGCGAGGCGCACCTTCTCGGGCGGCAGCAGCTCGGCATGGATCTCATCGATGCCGACCTGCCGACCGATCGACTCGGCGGTCGTCTCCACGTCGCCCGTGAGCATCGCGAGGCGGTCCACCTCGTGCAGTCGCAGCCAGGACACGACGGCCGGTGCCTCCGGGCGCGCCGCGTCGGCGAGCACGATGACGCCCGCGAACCGTCCGTCCACCGCCATGTAGGCGGCTGCCTCGCCCGCGCCGAGGGGGGCGCGGATGGTGTCGGGCGCGAGGGAGGCGATGTACGCCGGCTTGCCGACCACGACCCGCCGCCCGCCGATCGTCGCCGAGACCCCGTTCGTCGCCGTCTCGCTGGCCTCCTCGGCGCCGAACAGCGCAAGGCCCCTGGCCTCCGCCGCGCGCCGGATCCCGTCGGCGAGCACGTGCGAGGAGTACTGCTCCGCCGACGCCGCCAGCTGCAGGATCTCCTCCGCCTCGAAGCCGTCGGCCGGTCGCACGTCCACCAGCTCCGGCCGCCCCTGGGTGAGCGTGCCGGTCTTGTCGAACGCGGCGGAGCGCACCCGCGCGATCTGCTCGATCACGGCACCGCTCTTCATGATGACGCCCGACTTCGCCGCCCGCGAGAGACCGCCGAGGAACGCCACGGGCGCGGCGATGAGCAGCGGGCACGGGGTCGCCAGCACGAGCACCTCGGCGAATCGGGTCGCATCGCCGGAGAGCGCCCACGCGGTGCCGGCCAGGACGAGCGACACCGCGGTGAACGGGATCGCGAAGCGGTCCGCGAGCCGCACGATGGGTGCGTGGGAGGACTCGGCCTCGTGGACGAGCGCCACGATCTGCTGATACTGGCTGTCGGCCCCCGTGCGCAGCGCCCGGAGGCGGATCGCGCGACTGCCGTTGATCGCGCCCGACAGCACCTCCGCGCCGGAGTGGCGGGTCACCGGCAGGCTCTCGCCGGTCAGGGAGGACTCGTCGAAGGAGGCCTCGTCGGTCAGGAGCGCGCCGTCCACGGGGACGATCTCCGCCGGGCGCACCAGCAGCACGTCGCCCACCGCGACCTCGTCCACCGGCACCTCGACAGCCTCATCGGTGTCCGCGTCCTCGGGGTGCCGCAGCACATGCGCGACCCGTGGTGACCGGTCGAGCAGGGCGGAGAGGTCGCGCTTGGCGCGGCGGCCCGCGAAGTCCTCCAAGGCCTCACCGCCCGACAGCATCAGCACGATGATGAGCGCCGCGATGTACTCGCCGACCGCGAGCGTCGCGACCATCGCCACGACCGCGAGGATGTCGAGCCCGACGTGGCCGCGCAGCACGTCGCGCACCATCCCCACCAGGGTCCAGGCCACGACGCCGGCGACGTACACCGTCGCGATGATCCGTCCGAGGGGCTGCTGGTCGATCCCGTGCAGCACGCCGACCACGGCGAACACGACGATCGTCAGGGTGATGACGGGGTACCGCCAGAGGATCCGGAGGGGGCGCATGCCACCAGCATTCCGCGGATCCCCGACGGGTGCCAGGGGGTCGCAGCGGCCCCTTCCCGAGGTCGCACTTAAGCGATATAGTCGGCCGCGGGTCGCTCCGACGCGACCCGCCATCGACAAGGACGCCGAAGGAGACGATCCCCCATGAGTCCGTCATCACCCAGAACCCGCCGCTTCCGCCGTGCCCTCGCGGCCACCGCCGCGCTCGCCACCGCCGGGCTGGCATCCCTCGCCGGAATCGCGCCCGCGGCCGCGGAGCCCGGAACAGACGACCCCAAGCTGGCCGTCTACGTGGAAGTGAACTCGAACGATTTAGCAAACGTCGCCGACTACACCCTGGCTGACTCGGGCCGCCCCGCGGTCGATCTGGCGATGATCTTCGCCGCCAACATCAACTACGACGGCCAGCAGGCGTACCTGCACCTCAACGAGCGGGTCACGGAGACCCTGGAGGACGCCGAGAACCAGATCCAGCCGCTCCAGGCGCAGGGCACCAAGGTGCTGCTGTCGGTGCTCGGCAACCATCAGGGAGCGGGCTTCGCGAACTTCACCTCGTACGCCGCGGCCGACGCCTTCGCCGCACAGCTCGCCGACGCGGTCACGCGGTACGGGCTCGACGGCATCGACTTCGACGACGAATGGACCGAGTACGGGGCGAACGGCACGCCGCAGCCGAACGCGCAGTCGTTCGGGTGGCTCGTCACCGCGCTCCGCGAGCGGCTCGGGCCGGACAAGCTCATCACGCTGTACGCGATCGGGCCGTCGTACACGACCACGGACTTCACGCTGTTCGACGTCGCCGCCGTGCTCGACCATGCCTGGAACCCGTACTACCCCACGTACGACGCCCCGACCGTGCCGGGGCTGGACGATCGTTCGCGGCTCGGCGCCGCGGCGATCGACCTCGCGAACACGAGCGCCGCGACCGCTGCGGACTTCGCTCAGCGCACGGTCGCCGACGGGTACGGCGTCTACGTCGCCTACAACCTCACGGCGACCGACCAGTCCGCCTATCTCTCCGGCATCACCCAGGCGCTGAAGGGCGAGGCCACGGTCTATCGGGCCCCCGGCGCGGACACGACCCCGCCCACTGTGACCATCAAGGACGGCGCGCAGTACACGAAGGAGAAGGACGGGGGCTACAAGCGCGTGAGCTTCCGGCTGGAGGACGCGGGACTGATCGACCGGATCGTGCTCAACGGCGTGCAGACCGACCTGGAAGACGCCGCGGCGATCGACCTGGACGTCGTGAAGCCGGGCGTCCTCGGCGCCGCACGAGGCTCCAACACGATGCAGGTCACGGACGCTGCGGGCAACACGACCGAGGTGACGTTCTTCCTGACGAAGTGAGTCAGCCCAGGTCGAACAGCTCCAGCTGACGGATCGTGACCTCGGCATCCGCGCACAGGCGGATCGCCGAGGTCACGGTGCGTGCGGCGAGGGTGAACGGGGTCGTGCGGTCGGGGAGCAGGGCCTCCGCATGGGTCGGTGTCACGCGCCGCCACTTTCCGTCCGGCTCGCGCACCTCCCAGTGCCAGGCGTCGGCAGGGGTCGCGGTCACCGCGGTCACCGTCACGTCGGTGAGGCTCCGCGCCGCCGGGAAGCTCCAGCCCAGCCACTCGCCCGGCCGCAGGGTCACGCCGTCCGCTCCGGTCGGGTCGCCGTCGTCGAACAGCCGCTCCGCGTGGTCGAGGCCGGGCGAGGCGAGGGGCTCGCCGGCGCCGGAGGTCAGGTCCGGGTGCCAGGGCTCGATGGAGCCGGACGCTTCCCCGGTCTCCAGTGCCTCCGCGGGGTCACGGGTGAAGACGAGATCGAGCACCGCGCGCCCGGTCAGCGCCTCCACGGGCAGGTCGGCGGTCGCCAGCGGCACCCCGTCGAGCAGCGCCGACCGGAGCACGTGCGCCCCCGGCGCCGTGCGGTGCGCGCGGATGCGGAGGGAGGACCCGTCGCCCCGGTCGACGCGGATGTCGTCGAACAGCGGCGAGCCGATCCGCAGGTGTCCCGCCGCGAGTTCGAGCGGATACAGCCCGAGCGCGGCCCAGAGCCACCAGGCGCTCATCTCGCCGTTGTCCTCATCGCCCGGGAAGCCCTGGCCGATGTGGGCGCCCGCGAACAGGCGCCCGGCGAGGCCGTGCACGAGCTCGCCGGAGAGCCAGGGGCGGTCGCTGAACGCGTACATCAACGGGATGTGGTGGGCAGGCTGGTTGGACAGCGCGCACATGCCGGATCGCTGGGCCCTGGCCTCGCGCTGCTCGTGGATGACGGTGCCGTACGCCCCGCCGAAGCGCTCGTCCGCGGTCTCCGGCTCGGCGAACAGCGCGTCCAGGTGACGGCCGAATCCGGTGGGTCCGCCGTGCAGCGCCGCGAGCCCCGTGCCGTCGTGCACCGCCCCGACAGACATGCCCCAGGCGTTCGTCTCGACGTTGTCGCCGCCCCACGTGCGCGGGTCGAATCCGGGGGAGAAGGCGCCGGTCGCGTCGCGCCCGCGGAAGAACCCGGTGTCGGCGTCGAAGAGCGTGCGATACGAGCGCGCCCTGTTCGCGAAGTAGCGCGCGAAGGCGCCGTAGCGCGCGGCCTGTGCGGTGGACTCCGCGTCCGACGCGAGCTGGTCTGCGAAGCGACCGAGGGCGGCATCGCTCACGGCGTTCTCGATGCTCCAGCTCATGCCCTCCGGCACGTCCGAGGCGATGTACCCGGTGAAGCGTCCGCGCCCGATGCCCTTGCGGCCGCGCCGGGCGTCCGTGCCGGGCTCGCACGCGTTGCGCCAGCCGCTCTCGAAAGCGGTCCGTCGGTCGAACGGGACACCCCAGCGCGCGGCGTCGGCGAAGATCTGGTCGCTCGACGTGCCCACCATGCTGTCGACGTAGCCCGGGGCGCTCCAGCGGGCCATCCAGCCGCCGCGGCGATACTGCGCCAGCTGCCCGTCGAGCAGCCGCCCGGCGAGCGCGGGATCCAGCAGCGCGAGCGCGGGCCACTCCGTGCGATAGGTGTCCCAGTAGCCGTTGTTCACCACGAGCTCGCCCTCGACGGCCGGTGCGCTCGTGCGCGATTCCCCGAAGGGCTCGCGCGGAGCGAAGACGTCGGCGAAGCGCCACGCCGGCGCGGCGGCGGTGCCCGTCTTCTCGGCGGCCGTGTTCGGGTACAGGTGCATGCGGTGCAGGGCAGCCGCGATCCGAGCGCGGTGCTCCTCGTCGGCGAGGGCGCGGAACGACTGCTCGACGGCGGGCAGCGGCGGGATCGTCACGCGGCCGAGCAGCCGGTTCCACGCGGTGGCTCCCTCGGTGCGGAGTTCTTCGAACGAGAGGGAGGGCGGCGCCTCCTGGGCGAGACTGCGCCGGGCCTGCGCGATCGACAGGAACGACACCGCGATGCGGATCTCGACGGAGCCCTGCCCCCGCACGTACCCCGCGACGCGCCCGCGCCCGTCGTCGTCGAGCCTTCCGTGCTCTTTCGCACCGGCGGTGGTCGAATCTCCGTCCGCTCGCGTGCGGGGATCCGCCGATCCGTGCCCGGCTCCGATGGGGCGTGTGCCTCGGTCCTCCGCGCTGGCCGCGGCTCCGGTGCTTCCCTCGCCCGATCCGGTCGCGGTGATGCCGTGGTCCTCTCCGGCGGCGGCTTCGGCCTCGTGGTCCTTCCCGCGGTGCACGACCCCGGCGAAGTAGCAGCGCGGGGCGTTGCCCCAGTCCTCGGGACCCTCGGGGATCCAGCCCTCGAAGCCGCCGTCCGCGGTCCACCGGAGCCGGCCCTCGTCGGTCAGCTGATCGAGCACGAACCCGACCGCCGCCGCGGGGTCCTCTGACGTCACGACGAACGCCGCCGCGTGCGAGGTGGCGGTCATCGCGACCCGCAGCCCGTCCCCGAGCTCGGCGGCGTACTCGTGCGGGCGGGCGCGCTCGCTGCCCGGGACGATCCAGCGGCGTCGGGCGGCACGGGCGGAGTGCGGCACACCGAGGAACGGCATGACCTGCAGCACCGAGCGGTCGCCGATCCATGGGCTCGGCTGATGCGAGAACTGCAGCGCCTCCAGGCGACGGCCCTGCGGATCGTCGTGCACGAACGGGCGGTACGGCCAGCGGGCGTCGGAGGCGTCGGTGGCCGGTGTGACGAAGGTGAAGCCGTGCGGCACGGCGACGGCCGGGATCGTGTTGCCGCGGGAGAAGCGCGGGCCCGAGTGCGTGCCGCGGCGGGTGTCCACGCGCTCCACGGGCGGGAGGTCCTGTCCGGCCGGGGCCCGCTCCTCGACGAGAACCTGCACGAAGCCGGACGCGTGGGCAGGCAGAAGCGGGTCGTCAGCGAGGGAGCACGTGCCCAGGACGAGCTCGACGGTGCCGCGTCGCCCCGCATCCGCCAGCGGCGCCAGGGAGACGGTGTCGGCGTTCCACTGCTCCGGCATGCTCCAGCGGGCGTCGAACTGCGCGTCGGCCGCGAGCGGAAAGTCGTACCGGTCCCGCACGGCCTCGACCTCGCTCAGCCGACGGCCGTCGTCGAGGCGCACGTCCACCGTCACCGCGAGTGCCGCGTGTGGGGCGAGCGTCGCGTCCGGCCCGTCCGCGTAGAACGCCCAATGCACGACCGTGTCGGGCGTCAGCAGCACCTCGGCGAGACCGGGGACGTCGACGCGCTGCTCCCCGTGCGAGGGGTCGAACGCGAAGGCGAAGACCGGGCCGCTGAGCACCCCCGCGTGCGGACGCGACGACGGCGGATCCGCCGGACCGGCGGCCGGTGTCAGGCGCAGGCTCACCCCTTCAGCGCACCCTCCTGCACGCCCTTGAAGAAGAACCGCTGCGTGAAGGAGAACATGATGACGATCGGCACCAGTGCGATCATGGTGCCCGCCGCGATCAGGCGCGGGTCCACCGAGAAGCTGCTGTTCAGGTACGCCATGCCGACGGTGAGCGTGTACTTGGCCGGGTCGGAGAGCACGATCAGCGGCCACAGGTAGTCGTCCCATGCGCCGATGAACGCGAAGATCGCGACGACCGACACCATGCCGCGGATGTTGGGCCACACGATGTGGCGGATGCGCTGCCAGGTGCTCGCGCCGTCCACCGTCGCGGCGTCGAGCACGTCGGCGGGGATCATCCGGCAGGCCGTCGCGATCAGCAGCACGTTCATGGCGCTGATGGCTCCCGGCAGGAACACGCCCCACAGGGTGTCGGCGAGGCCGAGCGCGCGGATCGTGAGGAAGTTGCTCGTCACGGTGACCTCGCCGGGGAACAGCAGCGTCGACAGCAGGATCCCCATCACGATCCACTTGCCGCGGAACCGCATGCAGCCCAGGGCGTAGCCGGCGAAGGTCGACAGCACCACGTTGCTGATGACCGTGCCGATCGACACGAGCAGCGAGTGCCAGGCGTACAGGTACACCGGGACGATGTCGGCGACGGTGGCGTAGTTCTTGAGCGTCGGATCCCGCGGGATCAGCTCGGGCGGGAAGGAATAGATGTTCTCCGTCGGGCCCTTGAACGAGGTCGACAGCTGCCAGACGAACGGACCGATCACGAGGAACAGCACCAGCAGCAGCAGCGCGTACCGCCCGATCAGGCCGCCGAGGGTGGGCTTGCTGAAGTCGCCGGAGCCGCGGCGGCGGAAGATGCGCTCGCGGGTACGGGGCGTCGGCGCGGCGGGCTGCTCGCTGTCGGCGCGCGGCGGGGTGAGCGTGGTCATGCCGAGACCTTCGCCTTCTTCTCGCGGTTCATGAACGCGATGGCCGCGAGCGGCACGAGCGTGAGGAGGAAGAGGGCCACGCTGATCGCGGACGCGTAGCCGATGTTGCCGTTCAGCCCAGAGCCGACCTGGCGGATCAGCATCACGAGCGACATGTCGTAGCCGCCGGGACCGCCCGTGCTCTTGGACAGCACGTCGAGCTCGGCGAACACCCTCATGGCCGATACGGCGATCAGTACCGCGATGAGGAGCATGGCTCCGCGCACGGAGGGGATCGTCACGGAGAGGAAGCGGCGGAAGGAGCCGGCGCCGTCGAGCATCGCCGCCTCGTGCAGCTCCTTGCCGACGTTCCCGAGCGCGGCGAGGTACACGACCATGTAGTAGCCGAGGCCCTTCCAGACCGTGAGCAGGATCGCGCAGCCGAGCAGCAGCCAGCGGTCGACGAGGAACGCCATCGGCTTGTCGATCACACCGAGGAACTCGAGGGTCTGGTTGATGATGCCGCGGCTGTCGAACAGCCACGTCCAGATGAGGGCGACGACCACGACCGAGGCGATCACCGGGAAGTAGAACGTGGTGCGGAAGAACGAGATGCCGGGCAGCTTCTTCTGCACGAGCAGGGCGAGCAGCAGCGGGAGGATCGTGAGCAGCGGCACGCACACGACCACGTAGATGAGGCAGGTGGTCAGCGCGTTCCAGAACATCTCGTCGCCGAACATGCGCTCGTAGTTCGCGCCGCCGACGAACTCCGGTGTGCGCAGCGGGCGCGCGTTCGTGAAGCTCAGGAAGACCGTGTTGAGGAACGGCCAGAGCGCGAACACCAGCACCCAGATCACGGCGGGGGCGAGGAGCAGCCACGGTGTGAACCACCGATGCGATCTCATCGTCTTCCTCCGGCTCGGGGTGCCGGTGTCCGCGCGCGTGCTCACTGGTCCACGCGGTTCGCGTTGGCGTACTCGACGATCTTGTCGAGCTGGGCCTTCGGGTCGGCCTCGCCGTTGACTGCCAGCGCGATCTGCTGCGTCATGTACGTGGCCATGTCGGAGGTCCACTGGAACGGCAGCGCCTTGGCGTCCTTCATCGCGCCGAAGACGGTGTCGATCGCGGCGAGCTGCTTCTCGTCGGTGACCGAGGAGGCGATGTTCTCGACGACCTTGTCGCCGCCCTCCGCGGTGCCGGGAGCCGTGCCGACCGCGAGCGACGAGAACGCGATCTGGTTCTCCTCGTTGGTCGCGAACTCGGCGAACGCCAGCGCGGCCTCCTTGTTGTCGGAGTCGGCGGAGACGTTCAGGCCCTGCACGTAGAGCGGCGCGACCCCGAGGCGCGGCGTGGCGACGGTGTTCGCCAGCAGGGTCGGCGCATCCTTCTGCAGGTCGGTCGTGAAGCCGGTGCCGCCGGTGGTGAAGGCGACCTTCTCCTGGATGTAGGCCTCCGCGTTGCCGCCGTAGTCGCCGGTCAGCGCCTCGGCCGGCATCGCGCCCGCCGCGTAGGCGTCGGCGTACTTCTGGATGATCGCGGCGGCCTCGTCGGTGTTGAAGTCGAACTCGCCCTCGTCGTTGATGACCTCCATGCCGGCGGCGGTGAAGGTGTCGAGCGCGGGGATCGAGGAGAGCAGCTGCACCTTGCCGCCGGACTCGGTGGCCACGTCGGTGGCGAGGGTGAGCAGCTCGTCGACTGTGGTGGGCAGGTTCTGCTCGGTCACGCCGTAGGGCGCGAGCTGGGCGAGGTTCCACCATGAGGCGTCGCTCGACAGGTACCACGGCAGGCCGTAGGTGCCCTCGACGCCGGGGTACTGGCTGTACGCCTCCCAGGCGCCGGTGTTGTACGCCGACTTCAGGTCGGGGTCGGCGGTGTCGAGGTCGACGAGCTTGCCGGCGGCGACCAGCGGGTAGGCGATGTCCGGCGGGAGGTTCAGCACGTCGGGGAGGGTGTCGGCGTTGGCCTGGCTGAGGATCTTCTCCTGGTAGCCGTCGCCCGGCTGGTCGAGCCACTCGACCTTCACGTCGGGGTGCTCCTTCTCGAACGCGGCGATCAGGTCCTCGAAGTACGGGGTGAACTTCTCGTTCTTCAGCGACCAGGTCTGGAACTGGATCTCTCCGCTCAGGTCGCCGGAGGTGTCGATGGGACCGGAGTCGGCCGAGGTCGCGCCGCCTCCCGTGCAGCTCGCGAGCGCCAGGGCGCCGATCGTGAATGTTGCCAGAGCGACAATGCGTGCGGGAACTTTCATCGTGCTTCTTCCTCGAGGCGGGCGATTCGGCGCGCGGTCCGGCCGTCCGGACTACAGCGCTTTAGCAGATGAAACCATCCTCGACGTCCGCTGTCAAGACGGCCGTGTCGGGCCTCCGTCGAACTCCCGGGAGGCTGGTATGCAGCTTGTTGCTCAAGCGTTATAGTAGTCCGACATGTCCTCGGGAGAGGGCTTCATCCGAAAGGTGCGAACACATGACGCAGCGTGGCGCTCTCGACGCTCCCCTGAGATTCGGGGCGAACTACACGCCGTCGAAGGACTGGATGCACTCCTGGCTCGACTTCACCCCGGACGACGTGCGCCGCGACTTCGGCGCCCTCGCCGAGCTCGGTCTCGACCACGTCCGGGTGTTCCCGCTGTGGACGGTGCTGCAGCCCAACCGCACGCTCATCCGCACCAAGGCGCTGGATGACGTGCGGGCCATGGTCGACATCGCCGCCGAGTTCGAGCTGGACGCGAGCGTCGACGTGATCCAGGGGCATCTGTCGAGCTTCGACTTCGTCCCCGCCTGGCTCTCCACCTGGCACGACCGCAACATGTTCACCGACCCGAAGGCGCTCGACGGGCAGGTCACGCTCGTGCAGCGGCTCGCCGGAGCGCTCCGGGACGCCCCGAACTTCCTCGGGCTGACGCTCGGCAACGAGACGAACCAGTTCTCCGCGCATACGCACCCCTCGCCCTGGCCGGTCACGGTCGACGAGGCGGGCGGCTGGATCGAGGCGCTGCTCGCCGCCGCACACGAAGCGGCGCCCGACCTGCCGCACGTGCACAGCGAGTACGACGCCGTCTGGTACATGGACGACCACGGCTTCACCCCGGCGCACGCCTCCCGTCTCGGCGCCATGACCACGATCCACTCCTGGATCTTCAACGGCACGGCGCAGCGGTACGGCGGGCGTTCGGTCGCCTCCGACCGGCACGCCGAGTACCTCATCGAGCTCTCCCGGGCATTCGCGACCGATCCCGAGCGCATCGTCTGGCTGCAGGAGGTGGGCGCGCCGGCGAACTGCCTCGACGAGGCGGAGATGCCCGGCTTCCTGGAGGCCACCCTGCGCTCCTCGGCGCGGACCGCGAACCTGTGGGGCGTCACCTGGTGGTGCTCGCACGACGTGAGCCGCGAGCTGGGCGACTTCCCCGAGCTGGAGTACTCGCTCGGCCTGATCGATCAGACCGGTGCCGCGAAGCCTCTCGGACGCCGCTTCGCCGAGCTGATCCCGGAGCTGCGCGCTCGCGTCGCGCCCCCGGACCGCTCGACTGCGATCGTGGTGGAGGTCGACGAGCACGAGACGCCCGTGAGCCGCGCGGCGCTCAGCCCGGGCGGGGCTGTGTTCCAGGCCTGGGTCGACGCGTGCGCTGCGGGGGACGATCCCGCCTTCGTGACCTCGCGCACCGCCCTCGATCCTGCGGCCCTGGAGGCGCGCGGTATCCGTCGTCTCATCCGTCCCGATCTGTCGGCCTCCGGCGTCGGCCGCTACGGCTCCGTCAACACCGTCGTCGACGCCTGACGGGACACTGCTGCTTCACCGAGGGCCGTGTCGGGCCCGGGTTCGACACGGCCGTGTCGGGGGACCGGACCCCGTCGCTTCGGCTGCCCGGAGCCTCAGTGCTGCGGGGGCGCCGTGCTCTCGCGCGCGGTGAGCGTGGGGGTCGGGCCCTCGACGCTCGGCAGGGTCGTGCCGGCCTCGATCTGCTGCAGCAGCAGCGTCGCCGCCTGCTCGCCGAGCTCGAACGTGTCGCGGGTCATCGCCGTGATCGACGGGTTGATGAGCCCGGCGATCACCGAGTCGTCGAACGAGGCGAGCGAGACGTCCCGCGGCACCGCTCTGCCCATCTCCTGCGCGACGCGCAGCCCGGCGACGGCCATCACGTCGTTGTCGTACACGATCGCCGTCGGTCGGAGCCGGCCGGAGAGCTGCGCGCGCGTCACGGCGGAGGCGCGTGCCGGGGAGAAGTCGGTCGTGATCACCTCGCTCGCGATGCCGTCGGCGGCCATGCGCTCCAAGACCTCGGCGCGCAGACGCGTGTGCTCCAGCTCGGCGGGACCGGCGACGTAGGCGATGCGGGTGTGGCCGAGGGCGGCGAGGTAGGAGAAGAGGGTCTCCGCGACGGTGTCGTCCCCGATCCAGACGCTGGGCACCGCACCCTCGGGAGACGGCTTCGAGCCGATCATCACGGCGCGGGCGTCGAGGGCGGCGATGCGGTCACCGCGCGGGTCGTCGTCGCGGGGGTCGATCAGGATGATGCCGTCGACCTGGTTGGAGGAGCGCCACTGCCGGTGCACCTCCATCTCCTCCTCGATGTCGGCGACCAGGCGCAGCTGCAGGCCGACCTTGCTGACGGAGAGCCGCGACTCGATGCCCGCGATCAGGTCGGTGAAGAACGCCTCCGACCCGAGGGATCGCGCGGGGCGGGCGAGCGCGAAGCCGACTGCGTTGGCGCGCGCGCCGACCAGCGCGCGTGCCGCGGAGCTCGGCTGCCAGTGGTGCTCCTCGATGATCGCGAGGATGCGCTGCCTGGTCTCCTCGCTCACGCCGGGGCGCCCGTTGAGCGCGAAGGAGACGGCGCCGGGGGAGACGCCGGCCAGGCGTGCGATGTCCGCGATCGTCACGCGCTTCCCCGAGGCCATGGCATCACCCTACTTGATCGGTTTAGCCTCCCGGAAGCGCGCGCGGGGTCCCGTAGACTCGCATCACTAGATCGCTTTAGTAAATCCGATAGCATCAACAGCAACCCTCACCGTCGAGCCCGGAGACTCCCACCATGCATGACGACACCTCGCTCACCGTCGGCCGCGTCAAGCGGGTCCTGGACGAGCGCATCCGCCCCGCGATCCACTCCGGCGCCGTCCCGCTCACGGTCGAGCTGCACGAGCTGCCGGGCGAGCCGATCCCGCCGGCCGAGGGTCTGGCGCTCGACTTAGCACCCGGCGCGGTCGGCGAGCTGTGGGGCCCTGCGTGGGGCACGACCTGGTTCAGGCTCACGGGCCGCGTGCCCGCGGAGTGGGCGGGCCGCCGTGTCGAGGCGCTGATCGACCTCGGCTTCGACGTGAACATGACGGGCTTCCAGTGCGAGGCCCTGGCGTACCGCCCCGATGGCACGCCGATCAAGAGCATCAACCCGCGCAACCAGTGGGTGCCGATCGCCGAGACCGCCGCGGGCGACGAGCCCGTCGAGCTCTACCTGGAGGGCGCGTCCAACCCGGTGCTGCTCGACTACCACCCCTTCCTGCCGACGCAGGAGGGCGACATCCTCACCTCCTCGAAGGAGCCCCTGTACCGACTGCGCCGCCTGGACCTCGCGGTGTTCGAGCCGGAGGTGTTCGACCTGTCGCTCGACCTCGAGGTGCTGTTCGAGCTGCAGGCCGAGCTTCCCGCGACGTCGCCGCGGCGCATGCGCATCCTGCAGGCGATGGACGACGCCCTCGACGTGCTCGATCTGCAGCGCATCGTCGACACGGCCGCCGACGCCCGGGCCCGCCTGGCCGACGTGCTCGCCGCGCCCGCCGAGGCCAGCGCGCACCGCATCTCCGCGGTCGGGCACGCCCACATCGACTCCGCGTGGCTGTGGCCCGTGCGGGAGACGATCCGCAAGGTGGCGCGCACCACGTCCTCCATGACCACCCTCATCGAGGAGCAGCCCGACTTCCAGTACGGCATGTCCAGCGCGCAGCAGTACGCGTGGCTCCAGGAGCACCGGCCGGAGGTGTGGGAGCGGGTGAAGGCCGCGGTCGCCGCAGGGCGCTTCCTCCCGCTGGGCGGCATGTGGGTCGAGTCCGACACCGTGATGCCGACGGGCGAGTCGCTCGTGCGGCAGTTCTCCCACGGCCAGCGCTTCTTCGAGCGCGAGTTCGGCATCCGCTCGAAGGGCGTGTGGCTGCCCGACAGCTTCGGCTACTCGCCCGCCCTCCCGCAGCTCATGCGCCGCGCGGGCTTCGAGTGGTTCTTCACGCAGAAGATCTCGTGGAACCAGCAGAACGTGTTCCCGCACCACACCTTCCTGTGGGAGGGCATCGACGGCTCGCAGGTGTTCACGCACTTCCCGTCCATGGACACCTACAACTCGCAGCTGAGCGGCATGGAGGTCGCGAAGGCCTCCCGGCAGTTCAAGGAGAACCGGGTCACGTCGCGGTCGATCGCACCGGTCGGCTGGGGCGACGGCGGCGGCGGCACGACCCGGGAGATGACGGGCAAGGCCGAGCGGCTGCGCGACCTCGAGGGCAGCGCGCAGGTGGTGTGGGAGCACCCGGACGACTTCTTCGCGCAGGCGCGGGCCGAGCTGCCGCACCCCGCCGTGTGGGTGGGGGAGCTGTACCTGGAGCTGCACCGCGGCACCCTCACCAGCCAGCACGCCACGAAGGCGCTGCACCGCTGGGCCGAGCACGCGCTGGTCGAGGCCGAGCTGTGGGCGGCCACCGACGCCGTGCGCACCGGGGCCGCATACCCGCAGGCCGAGTTCGACCGGCTGTGGCAGACCGTGCTGCTGCACGAGTTCCACGACATCCTGCCCGGCACGTCCATCGCCTGGGTGCACCGGGAGGCGGTCGCCGTGCTGTCCGACGTGCTCTCGGACGCGCAGGACATCGCGGATGCCGCGCGGCGGTCGCTCGCCGGAGAGGGCGACCGCGCCCTGCGCTTCGTGCCGACCTCGGTCGGCGGCGGCCGTGCGCTCGGGGCGGCGTTCGTCGGGGAGAGCACGGCTGCGCCGGTGTCTCTGACCCAGGAGGACGGCGGCTGGCGGCTGGAGAACGACCTCGTCTCGGTGCTCGTGTCGGGGGAGGGGCTGATCGTCTCCGCGGTCGACAAGGCGTCAGGGCGGGAGGCGGTCGCCGCCGGCAGGGCCGCGAACCTGTTCCAGCTGCACCAGGACTTCCCGAACATGTGGGACGCCTGGGACATCGACCGGTACTACCGCAACAGCGTCGAGGACCTCACGGCGGTCTCGTCGATCGAGGCGACCGTCATCAACGGCGTCGCCCAGATCGTCGTCGTGCGGCCGTTCTCCGAGTCGAGCATCACGCAGACGATCATCCTCGCGCCGGAGTCGCGCACGGTGCACCTGCGCAACGACGTCGACTGGCACGAGACCGAGAAGCTGCTCAAGCTCGCCTTCCCGCTCGACATCCAGGCGGCGCACACCGAGGCCGAGACGCAGTTCGGCTACCAGGCGCGCGTCACCCACACCAACACGAGCTGGGAGGCCGCGAAGTTCGAGACCTCGATGCACCGCTTCGTGCTGGTGCGGGAGCAGGACTTCGGTGCGGCGCTCGTGAACGACTCGATCTACGGCTACGACACCACGCGCGACGTCGACGGCGACGCGGTCACCACCACCGTGCGGCTCTCGCTGCTGCGGGCTCCCCGGTTCCCCGACCCCGACACCGACCACGGCCACCACCAGATCGAGGTCGGCTTCGTGATCGGCGCGGATGCGGCGACCGCGACCGCCGAGGGCATCCGTCTCAACGCGCTGCCGACCGTGGTGCGCGGCGCGCGCGAGGTGGAGCCGCTGGTCGCCGTGACCGGTGAGGGCATCGTCGTGTCGGCGGTCAAGCTCGCCGACGACGGCTCGGGCGACGTGATCGTGCGGGTGTACGAGGCCCTCGGACGCCGGGCCGCGGGCGAGCTGTCGGTCGGGTTCGCGCATCGCGAGGTGCGCGAGGTGAGCCTGATCGAGGACGACCTCGACGAGGCGCGCGAGGGCGGCGAGCTGCGGCTCCGTCCGTTCGAGGTGCGGACGCTCCGCATCGTGCGCTGAGGCGCGGGCGCAGGCGTGGGGCGCGGGGCGCAGGCTGCCGTGATCGCACTCGGGCCGGCGTCCGGGCCCGGCCCCGGGGCCGGCCACTCTGTGCCTCTGGTGGGTCTTCGCCTCCGATAGGATCCGGTGAGCGGTGATCCGTTCGCGATCGGCGAGCCACTGCGATCTGGGGATGGGGAGCAATGACGTCTGACGAGCCCACGGGTATCAGCCGCCGAGGTGTCGTGAAGGCAGCGGCATGGAGTCTGCCGGTGATCGCGGCGACGACGACCGTTCCGCTTGCCGCGGCCAGTGCGGCCCCCGCAGCGTCGGCGTACATCGCGACGACGTGCGGTGGGCCTGATCGCCTGACGCTGTACATCACCAACAGCGGCACTTCCGCGCTGCAGACCTTCGTCGACGTCGACCTCGACGACGACGGCGTCTGGGACGCCGGCGACGGACCGATCGTGAACCCCGGCGAGACTCAGACGCTGGGGTACGGGCTGATGGCGAATGGGGCATACCGGTTCCGGGTGATGACGGCCGACGCCGTCCTTCTGCAGGAACGTGTGGTGCTCGATTGCGCACCCGTCGGTCTGCGGGCGTGGACCACGAGTGCCATCGAGAACGGGACGAACCCTGTTCTCACCGTGCACCTCCAGAATGAGACGTCCTCGCCGATGCAGACGTACATCGATCTGGATTGGGACCGTGACGGCATCCCCGATTCGGGAGACGGGCCCGTGCTCGCCCCGAATGAGTACCGGGAGGTCCGGTACGAGCTCTGGTTCGCTGACTTCGGTGTCACCGTTCGGAACGACGTGGGATACGCGCTGAACACGACCGTGGCCTTCGGCAGCGGGGCATAGCTCCGACTCCGTCGGCTGCACGGAGCCCGGATCCGGATCGACCCGGGTCACCTCCGAGCGACGTCAGGCCGGGGGGAGGCGCAGCACCTCGGGGGATTCCCCACCCGTGAGGTCGTCGGCGATGCGCAGACTGCGGGCCAGGTCGTCGAGGGCGCCGGAGAGGGTGCCGAAGCGCTCGCGGTCGCTGCACACCGCGGTGAGCGTGACCAGGTGCGTGCCGGTGTCCCACGTGTACGTCGTGAACGGCGGCGTCGCGGGGGAGGGCGGCATCGCCACGACCAGCTTCTCGCCCACGCCCAGCCGTGTCGGGAAGGACGTGGTGTCGTCGTACTCCATCGGCATGGAAGCCCGGGCGATGCGCACGTCCGGCGTCAGCACCTGCGCGGTCGCCATCGCCACCACGAGCTCCGGCTCGGCCTTCCACGTCCACACCAGCACGCGCCCGTCCGCCTTCTTCATCAGCATCGGAGCCGCCTGGCTCATCGCCCACGCCCCGAACCGGGAGCCGGGGCGCTCGGTCGCGCCCACCGCCGCGTTCACCTGACCGAGCAGCATCCGGATCGCGGCCTTGCGGTGCCGGCGCCCCCGCCAGCCCAGCGAGTCCGTCACGGGGATCCACAGCTGCGGGTCGGCGTCGGCACTCAGTCGCATGGCCCCACGGTAACGGCTCAGGCTGAGGGAAGCCGGTATGCCGCGGCGGTGCGGCCAGGGGCCTCGGGTAGAGTTGCGTGCGCCCGACCAGGGCTTTCCCTTGGCCGCCCCATCGTAAGGCAGCATGTCTGTGACCCCCTCCGACGACCCGATCGATGCGTCGCGCGACGCCGCCGCAGCAGCACCCCGTCCGCTGAAGATCCTGATCGGCTGCGACACGTTCGCCCCCGACATCAACGGTGCCGCGCGCTTCGCCGAGCGCCTCGCCGCCGGCCTCGTGCAGCGCGGACACGACGTGCACGTCGTCGCACCGAACCAGGCCTACCGTCGTGCCGCCGCGCGCACCGAGGTCATCGAGGGCGAGCCGATGACGCTGCACCGCCTGCCCTCCGTCCGCTGGGCGCCCCACGACTGGCTGCGCTTCGTGTGGCCCTGGCGCTCTAAGCACTACGCGCGCAAGGTGCTCGACCGCGTGCAGCCGGACGTCGTCCACATCCAGTCGCACATCGTGATCGGCCGCGGGCTCGCGCGCATCGCGACGCAGCGCGGCATCCCCGTCATCGCCACCAACCACGTCATGGCCGAGAACATCCTCGACCACACGACCATGCCGAAGTTCGTCGACGACCTCGTGCTCAAGTTCGCATGGGCGGACGCGAAGCGCACGTTCGACCTGACCAGGGCCATCACCACCCCCACGCGCCGCGCCGCCGACTTCCTCGAGCGGACCGTCGAGGTGCAGGGCGTGATCCCCGTCAGCTGCGGCATCGACCGCTCGCAGTACACGCCGGTCATCGCGCCGCGCACCGAGAACCGGCTGGTCTTCGTCGGGCGGCTCACCGCGGAGAAGCAGGTCGAGGTCATCCTCAAGGCCATGACGAAGCTCGACCCTGCGCTGCACACCACGTTCGACATCGTCGGAGGCGGCGACCAGCGCAAGCAGCTGGAGAACCTCACCGCGCAGCTCGGGCTCGCCGACCGCGTCACGTTCCACGGCCGCACCACCGACGAGGAGCTGCGGGCGCTGCTGTCGCGGGCCAGCCTCTTCGTGATCGCGTCGATCGCCGAGCTGCAGTCCATCGCCACCATGGAGGCCATGGCGTCGGCACTGCCCATCGTCGCGGCCGACGCGGTCGCGCTGCCGCACCTCGTGCACGACGGGGAGAACGGGCACCTGTTCGAGCCGGGCAACGTCGACGAGCTCGCCGCGCGCCTCACCGACGTGCTCACCGCCTCTCCGGGCGAGTACGAGCGGATGCAGCGTGCGTCGCTCGACGGGGTCGCCATCCACGACATCAACCGCACGCTGGACACGTTCGAGGCGCTGTACCGCGACGAGCCGCTGCCGGAGTAGACCCGCATGCACATCGTCTTCTTCGGCGATCAGCACCTCGACTCGCTCGGCGGGGCTCAGGTGTCGATGCGGTTGCAGCGCGCGTTCCTCGAACGGGCGGGGCACACCGTCACCGTGGTGGCGCCGAGGATGCATGCGGTGCGCCCGACCGAGGGGGCCGCGCTCCCCGGCTCCGAGGTCGACCTGCCCTCGATGCCGATCACTCCCGACCGCGAATACGCGATGAGCTGGCCCGGTCGCGCCACCGACCGAGCCCTCGACCGCGCCATGACCCGCCGTCCGCCGGTCGACCTGGTGCACGTGCAGGCCGACTTCTGGGGGGCCTTCATCGGCCACCGCTACGCCGCGAGGCACGGCCTGCCCGTGGTGCACACGATGCACAACAGGGTGGATGTCGGGCTCGCCGCGGTCACGCCGTTGCACCGTCCGGTGCTCGCGGCCCTCAACCTCTGGCGACGGCGCGCCCTGCGGGGCATCGGGGTGCCGGTGGGCGGGAGCGACGGATGGTCGTACCTGCGCGGACTCGCCGCGGGCGCTTCCGCCGTGACCGCCCCGTCCGGACACTTCGCGCGTCGACTGGAGCAGAACGGGGTGTTCCCGCACGTCGACGTGATCTGGAACGGCATCGACGACGACGCGCGCGAGCGC
This sequence comes from Microbacterium sp. p3-SID336, assembly GCF_025143365.1. Taxonomy (GTDB): domain Bacteria; phylum Actinomycetota; class Actinomycetes; order Actinomycetales; family Microbacteriaceae; genus Microbacterium. The sequence goes on from NZ_JALXPE010000052.1 coordinate 25,113, forward strand.
ACCCTGGCCGCGGCGCCCCCCGTGCGCGAGCCTGGCCGCCCGCGCTTCGTCTGGCTGGGCCGCATGAGTCCGGAGAAGCGGCTGCTGCCGTTCCTCGAGGCCTTCGTCGCCTCGGGGGTCGACGCCGACCTGGAGGTCATCGGCGGGGGCGCACAGCGTCCGGCCGCGGAGCGGATCGTCGCCGGGCGGGAGGGCGTGCACTTCGCCGGGCGCCTCACCTACGCCGAGACGCTCGCGCGGATCGCCGCGGCCGACGCGCTCGTGCAGACCTCGATCGGCTTCGAGACGCAGGGCATGACCCCGTTCGAGGCGGCGACCCTCGGCACGCCGTCCGTCGTGTGCGACCCCGACATCGCGGCCGAGCTGGAGGGCGGGCTGTGGGCCGTGCCGGAGGCTGCTCCGGATGCCGCTCCGCGCGAGAGGGAAGCGCAGCGCACGGCCGCGCTCGCGGAGACCCTGCGGCGCGCGGCCGCCGACATCGCCGCCGGTACGGCGCCCGAGCCGGTGCCCGCCGTGGCCGAGGCCTTCCGTCAGTCCTCGCGGACGGCCGCGATGATCGACGTGTATCGGCGGGTGCTCGACGGGCGCTGACCGCGCGGCAGGGGTCCGCGTGGAGCGCGAACTGGGCGTGCTGCCAGGGTTGCCAGTGCACGGGTCTGAGCCGGTGCAACGGGGTAAGGACCGCCGGTGCATCGGTCCGAGCCGACGGCGCGATGGCCGCGGTGCACCGGCGGGCGCTCGACGGGCGCTGACCGTCGTTGAGCCCGCGCCTGAAGAGCGGGCCGGACGTGCTGACTGTGCACCGGGGCAGCGCCGCGCGCGGGCACCGGTCGGCCCGCCGGCGCGATCGCCGC
>NZ_JALXPE010000053.1 GCF_025143365.1 Microbacterium sp. p3-SID336
CCGGAACCGCCGCGGCGACGGCGACGACGACGCGCGGGAGCGGGCTTGCCGTCGTGGTGCTCCTTGCCGGAGCCGTCGTGCGTGCCCGCGCCTTCCGCCGCGCGGTCGGTCGAGCCGGCGGGCGAGGTCTCACCCGACGCGGACTCCGGTGCGCCTTCGGCGAACGTCGCGCCGACCTGGCTGGAGCCGGTGCGACGGCGACGGCGACGGCGGGTTCCGCCCTCGCCGGTGCCCTCGGCCGCGGCATCCGCTGCCCGCTCGGGACGACGCGTGCGCTCGGTCTTCACCGGGTCCTTCCTGGGGGCCGAGACCAGTCGGCCCTTGGTGCCCTCGGGGATGTCCAGGTCGGTGTACAGGTGCGGGCTCGACGAGTAGGTCTCGATGGGCTCGGGCTGGCCGAACTCGAGCGCGCGGTTGATGAGGGCCCACTTGTGCAGGTCCTCCCAGTCGACGAACGTGACCGCGATGCCGGTCTTGCCCGCGCGGCCGGTGCGCCCTGCGCGGTGCAGGTAGGTCTTCTCCTCGTCCGGGATCGTGTGGTTGATCACGTGCGTGACGTCGTCCACGTCGATGCCGCGCGCTGCGACGTCGGTCGCGACGAGGACGTCCTTCTTGCCGGCCTTGAACGCCGCCATCGACCGTTCGCGCTGATCCTGGCCCATGTCGCCGTGCACGCCGCCGACGTTGAAGCCGCGGTCGCCGAGCTCGTCGACCAGGCGCTGCGCGGCGCGCTTCGTGCGCGTGAAGATCACGGTCTTGCCGCGGCCCTCCGCCTGCAGGATGCGGGCGATGACCTCGTCCTTGTCGAGCGAGTGGGCGCGGTACACGAGGTGCTTGATGTTCGCCTGCGTGAGGCCCTCGTCGGGGTCGTTCGCGCGGATGTGGATCGGGTTCGTCATGAACCGGCGCGCGAGGGCCACGATCGGGCCGGGCATCGTGGCGGAGAAGAGCTGCGTGTGGCGGACGGCGGGGACCTTCTGGAAGATCTTCTCGATGTCGGCGAGGAAGCCGAGGTCGAGCATCTTGTCCGCCTCGTCGAGCACGACCTCGGTCGCGTTCGAGAGGTCGAGCAGACGCTGGCCGGCCAGGTCGATCAGACGACCCGGCGTGCCGACGACGATCTGCGCGCCCGCCTTGAGCTGATCGATCTGTCCCTCGTACGCCTTGCCGCCGTAGATCGCGACGACGCTCGTCGAGCGGTTGCTCGTGAGCAGGTCCATGTCCTCGTAGACCTGCACGGCGAGCTCACGGGTCGGCACCACGATGAGGGCCTTCACGCCGGGCTCCGGGTCCTGCCCGAGACGCTGGACGACCGGGATGCCGAAGCCGAAGGTCTTGCCGGTGCCCGTCTTGGCCTGGCCGATGATGTCCTGGCCGGGGAGGCCGAGCGGGATGGTCTGCTCCTGGATCGGGAAGGCATCCACGATGCCCTTCGCTGCCAGTGCGTCGACGATGTCCTGATCGATGCCGAGATCGGCGAAACTTGTCACTTTGTTCAGATTGCCTGTCCGGCGACCCGGTGGATCGCCACGTAAACGGAGCCACGCCGTCTCGTGTGCCACAGGCGCGGGGCCCCGCTCCGACGGCGGGGACACCGACAGCCTACCGGAGGGGCGTCGTCGCGCCGGAAGGCGCCGCCCGCCCGAGTATTGTGAACGACGTGGTGGACTCGGGAGGACGACCTCGTGGTTAAGTGGTTCTGGCAGCGCGACGACGCGCCACGCCGCGCGCTCGCACTGCGCAGCCGTGGCGACCAGGGGGACGCCACGCGCGTCGACTTCGCCGAGCTCGCGCCGGAGCTCAACCGCTTCCTCGGGCAGGCCGCGTACCTGCAGCTCGGCTACTTCGAGACGCTCACCCGGCTCATCCGGGCGACACCGGAGCTGTCCGAGAAGGAGGCCCTGTCGCGCGCGGCGGGTGCGGCCCTGACGAAGCACCGCGGCATCGTCGACCTGATCGCCGCGCACGGCGACGACCCCACCCAGCTGATGCTGCCGTTCCGCGAGCACCTGGACGCCTTCCGTCGCAAGACGATCGGCGCCAGGCCCCGGGAGACGCTGCTCGCCGTCTACATCACCGCCGGCATGCTCGACGACTTCTACCTCGCCCTCGCCTCGAGCTACGGGGAGACCGGGCGTCGGGTCGCCGAGATCCTGCGAGAGGACGACGCCAGGCACGAGATCGTCGCGATCATCCAGGAGACGATCGAGAGCGACGAGGAGTGGCGCTCGCTGCTGTCGATGTGGGCGCGCCGACTGGTCGGCGACACGATCCTCGTCTGCCGCGCCGCTCTGCGCCCCGAGCTGCTCGCCGTGGAGGAGGAGCGCATCGAGCCGGTCTACACCGAGCTGATGGGCGCGCACGCGCGGCGCATGGACGCGATGGGGCTCGCCTCGTAGCGATCCGATGCACGCTGCGGCGGAGCGATCGCCGTGGATGGCTCGGCCGGACGCGGGCAGGACCCGTCGGCCGGATGCCGCGGTGGATCGCTCGTCAGATGCCGAGCGCGGCCTTCGCCTCCGCATCGCTGCGGCGGCGGACGGAGGTCACCGCGACGGCGACCACGGCCGAGACGACCACGCCGCCGAGGATGCTGGCGAGCCACAGCCAGGCGCTGTCCTCACCGACGCCCGCCCACTGCATCGACGTGTAGACGACCGCGGCGGTCGCGGTCGCGGCGGCCGGAGTCAGCGCGACGCCGCGCAGCTCGCGCCCGCCGACGGCGAAGTGCACGGCGATGCCGAGCGCGCACGCGGCGATGAGTGCGAGGAGGATGTACATCGGCGGGTCAGGCCACGAAGCCCACGCGGCGCGACTCCTCGGTGCCCAGCTCGATGTAGGCGAGGTTCGCGGTCGGCACGATGTAGGAGTTGCCCTTCACATCGGCGAAGCTCAGGTGCGATGCGCTCTGCTCCAGCGCCGCGGAGACCTGACCGCGGACCTCGTCCGCGGTGGCAGCGGTGTCGAAGCTCAGTTCACGGCCGGTGTTGATGATGCCGATGCGGATTTCCACGCGTGCTCCTTGAAGATCGGGGACTCGGCCAACTCTACCCCGCGGCTCGGGGCGGGGAGCGGCGCGGCGGCGCGGTTTCGCCGTGAGCGCACAGGCCGCGCGTGCGCCCGACGACGCCGATGTCCGCCGCTCCGGATAGCGTGGATGACATGACCTCGGATGCCGCGCAACGTGCTGTGATCGCGGCTGCCCCTGGCGCATCCGGGGTGATCATCGGCGCGCCGGGAACCGGCAAGACCTCCACGCTCGTCGACCGCGTCGAGCAGCTGATCGACCGCGAGGGTCTGCGGCCGGAGGAGGTGCTGGCGCTCACGCCGAGCAGGCAGGCGGCGACCGCGCTGCGCGACCGCATCGGCGTGCGCATCGGTCAGGCCACGCCGGGGCCGCTCGCCCGCTCTCTGGGCTCCTTCGCGTTCCAGGTGGTCCGCGGCGCGATGGTGCGCGAGGGTGCGGAGCCGCCCGCGCTGCTCACCGGCGCCGACCAGGACCGGATCATCGCCGAGCTCCTGGCCGGAGACGCCGAGGACGGCCGCATCCCGTGGCCCGAGGCGTTGAGCGGGCCCGTCCGTGCCTCCAAGGGCTTCCGCTCCGAGCTGCGCGCGTTCCTCGCGGAGTGCACCGAGCTCGGGGCGCACCCCGACGAGCTGCGTCAGTCGGGTGACGAGGTCTGGGCCGCCGCCGCCGAGTTCGTGGTCGAGTACCGCTCGGTGCTCGACGCGCTGCGGTCCGCGCATCGTGACGCCGCCGATCTGCTCGCCGAGGCGAGCGCCATCCTGCACGGTGCCGATGCCGCGACGCTCGGCCCGCTCGCGCCGCTGAAGGTCGTGCTGATCGACGATGCACAGGAGCTCACGCGGGGTGGCATCGCCATCGTGCGGGCTCTGCGTGCCCGCGGCGTCGCCGTGCTCGCGTTCGGCGACCCCGACATCTCCTCCGGCGCCTTCCGGGGTGCCAGCCCCGAGCTGTTCGCGCAGCTCGCCGGCGCGCTGGGCGAGGTGCACGTGCTCGACGGCGCACACCGGCAGCGTCCCCGGCTCACGGCACTCACCCGCACCGTGACCCAGGCGATCGGGGTGTCCGGCAGGGTGGAGCACCGTCGGGCGCCGGTGCCGCCCGTGGACGACGACGGCTCCGACGTGTCCACATTCCTCGCGCCCTCGCCCTACGAGGAGTTCGATCGCATCGCCGGCGTCATGCGGGAGTGGCATCTGAGCGACGGCATCGCCTGGGATCGCATGGCCGTGATCGCCCACGACACCCGCCAGGTCACCGCTCTGGAGACCGAGCTCGCCGCACGGGAGATCCCCACGAGGGCGGCGGGCGTGCAGCGACCGCTCGGCAGCGAGGGGGTCGTGCGCGACATCGTGGGCATCGTGCGCCTGGCGCTCACCCCGCCGGAGGAGCGCACGGTGCAGGCCTGGGAGGAGGCGCTGCGCACGCCGTTCGGCGGGATGGACGCGATCGCCCTGCGACGGCTGCGCGCACGGCTGCGGCACCTCGAACTGGAGCAGGGCGGGTCGACGCCCGCCCGCGAGCTGCTGCGTCGTGCGCTGGCGGAGCCCGCGCACCTCAGCCTGATCGACTCGCCGGAGTCCCGCACCGCCGAGCGCTTCGCGGAGACCGTCGCCGCCGTCGCGCGTGCCGCCGCCGACGGCGAGACGATCCATGACCTGCTGTGGCGGGTCTGGGAGCAGGCGCGGGCGGTGGACGGCCGTCGGCTGCAGATCGCGTGGCGGGAGATCTCGCTGCTGCCGACCGGTGCGGAGACGGCGCGCTCGCTCGACGCGCTGGTGGCGCTGTTCGACGCGGCGAAGCGGTTCGTGGAGCGCAACCCCACCGAGAAGGCCGAGCTGTTCGTCCGCGACATCCTCGACAGCGAGGTGCCGGAGGACACGCTGTCCACTCCCGAGCGCCCCGGCACGGTCACCCTGCTGACCCCCGCCACCGCGCTCGGCACGGAGTTCGATGCGGTCGTGGTCGCGGGGGTGCAGGACGGCATCTGGCCGAACGTGCGGCTGCGGGGCGGGCTGCTGCAGACCTGGCGTCTTCCGACGGCGCTCGAGGCCGCGCGCACCGGAGTGGCGGAGGAGCCGCCGGGAGTCCTCGACCGGCGTCGCGCGGCCCTGCACGACGAGCTGCGACTGTTCGTCCGGGCGATCTCCCGTGCCAGGGAGAGGCTGCTGATCACGGCGGTCGGCGACGACGACCTCACGCCCAGCGCGTTCTTCGGCTTCCTTCCGCCGCCGGACCCGCCCGGCCGCCATGCCTCGGCGGAACACCCCCTCACCCTGCGCGGGCTCGTCGCGCGCCACCGCCGGGTGCTGACCACAGCGTACGCGGAGCCCCTGCGGCGCGAGGCAGCGGCGCAGCTGTCGGTGCTCGCCCGGGAGGGCGTCCCCGGCGCGGACCCGGCCGAGTGGTACGGCGTGACGCCGCCGTCGACGGACGCGCCGTTGCGCGACCTCGCCGCCGTGGGGGCCAGGGTCTCGCCGTCCGCGGTGGAGTCGTTCGAGGAGTGCGGTCTGAACTGGGTGGTCTCGGCGCTCGGCGGCGACACCGTCATGCCGCCGACGGCCGGGATCGGCACGATCGTGCATGAGGCGATGGAGCGCGTTCCGGACGGCGATCTGGAGCGCATGCGCGCCATCGTCGCCGAGCACTGGCCGGAGCTGGACTTCGAGACGGAGTGGATCGGCCGCAAGGAGCGTCGCCGCGCCGACCTCTTCGTCGACCGGCTGCACAGCTACCTCGGCGATGTCGCACGAGAAGGAGGCCGCGTGCTGGGCAGCGAGGTCGAGTTCCGTTTCGCGGTCGACGTCGGGGACGGCGGGGGCGAGCCCACCGTGCACCCGGTCGACGAGGTGCGAGGGCAGCGGGCGATCGTGCATGGATACATCGACCGCGTCGAGGCGTACCCGCCAGGTGCGGGTGAGCACCCGCACGCCCGAGGTCGCGGCTGGCAGAGCATGACGGCGGCCCCGGAGGGAGCGACGGTCGTGGTCGACTTGAAGACCGGCAAGACCGACCCGGAGTCCGACGGCGCGGTGCTCGAGCACGCGCAGCTCGCGGCCTACCAGATCGCCGTGCAGCAGGGGCTCGTGCCCGGGGCCTCGCCGGGGTCTCTGGGCGGTGCGCGGCTGGTGATCGTGTCGAAGACCCTCGCGAAGAGCGACTACCGCATCGCGCATCAGCACGCCTTGGACGGCGAGGCGCGCGCGCGGTTCCTGCGACGGGTCGCCGAGGTGGCGCGGGGCATGTCGGCAGCGGGGTTCACGGCACAGGTCGAGTCCCACTGCGCCGACACGCAGCGCCGGGTGCACCCGTGCCGGATCCACACCGTCCCGGCGGTGAGCGCGTGAGCGGATGGACCACGGGCGCGGGGATCTCCGCGACCGACATCGCCGCCGCGCTCGGGCTGCCCACGCCCACACCGGCGCAGCAGCGGGTGATCGAGGCCCCGCCCGAACCGGCGCTCGTGGTCGCCGGCGCGGGCAGCGGCAAGACCGAGACCATGTCGGCGCGTGTGGTGTGGCTGGTCGCCAACGGGCATGTGCGCCGCGACGAGGTGCTCGGGCTCACATTCACCCGCAAGGCCGCGGGTGAGCTCGCCGAGCGCATCGGCACCCGGCTCGCTGTGGTCGACGAGTACGGTCGCCGCGGCCTGCTGCCGCACCTGCCTGCGATCGTGAGCAGCGGGGCCCTGGGCCGTGTGGACGACGCCGCGCCGGGGCGACAGCGCGAGCTCGTGCGGGCGGAGGTGCTGGACGCGCTCGCGCGGCAGTACGGCACGGGGTGGGACCCCGCAGCACCGCGCACCGCCGACGACCTGATGATCCGCCCGCGGGTCTCGACGTACAACGCGTTCGCGGACGGCATCGTGCGCGAGCACGCCGCCCGTATCGGACGCGACCCCGATGTCGCGATGCTCAGTCAGGCGGCGTCCTGGATGCTCGCGCGCGAGGTCGTGCTGCGCAGCGATCTGCCCGAGCTGGAGGAGATCGACTACGCCCTCGGCACGGTCATCGACGCGGTGCAGCGGCTCGCGGGGGAGGCGCTCGACCACCGGGTCGATCTGGCCGTGGCCGAGCGGATCGCCGCAGAGCAGGCGCGTGCGTTCGAGCCGTACCGCGGCAACGGCGATGTCGACAAGGCCGCGCTCAACCTGTTGAGCCTGCCCACGCTGACTCGGCTCGTGCGCGACTACATCGCCGAGAAGGAGCGACGCGGGGTGCTCGACTTCGCCGATCAGGTCGGCGGCGCCTACGACATCGTCGAGTCGGCGCCCGATGTGCGCGCCCAGCTGCGCGAGCAGCATCGCGTGGTGCTCCTCGACGAGTACCAGGACACCTCGGTGATCCAGACGCGCTTCCTCGCGGAGCTCTTCCGCGACACCGCCGTCATGGCCGTCGGCGACCCGCACCAGTCGATCTACGGCTGGCGCGGAGCGAGCGCCGACAACCTGTATGCCTTCGCCCGCTCCTTCTCCCGCGGCGATGCCGTGCAGACGTACAGCCTGATGACGAGCTGGCGCAACGACCGCGGCATCCTGGACGTCGCCAACCGCGTGCTCGAACCGCTGCAGCGACCGGGTCTTGACGTGCCTCCGCTCGAGACGAGGCCGGGCGCCGGCGACGGCACGGTGGACGTGCGCTACGCCTTCACGGTCGACGATGAGGCCGCCGAGGTCGCGGAGTGGTTCGCCGCGCGACGTGCCGCGCACGAGCTCGCCGGCGGTCCGGGCGGCACGCCGCACACGGGGGCCATCCTGTTCCGCTCGAAGCGGCACATGCAGACGTTCGCGGGTGCTCTGGCGGCGCGAGGCATCCCGCACCGCATCCTCGGCCTCGGCGGGCTGCTGGCCACTCCCGAGGTCGTGGACGTGGTGTCCACCCTGCGCGTGGTGCACGACCCGACGGCGGGCTCGGCGCTGATCCGGCTGTTGACGGGTCCCCGCTTCGGCGTCGGCGTCGCCGACATGGCGGCGCTGTACGATCTGGGGCGCACGCTCGCCGAGCGGGACCCGGCCATGGCCCCGCTTCCGGAGGAGGTCCGCGTGCGGCTGCGCTCCTCGCGCGGCGCGGACGAGGCCATCTCCATCGTGGACGCGGTCGACGTGGTGCGAGCGGTGCGCGACGACTACCGCCTGCTGGAAGGGATCACGTCGGAGGGACGCCAGCGCATCCGTGCCGCCGGCGAGATGCTCGAGCGCCTGCGCCGCGCCTCGTCGCAGCCGATCCCGGAGCTGATCCGGCTGATCGAGCTGGAGCTGCGGCTGGACATCGAGCTGGCCGCGAACGAGACGAGGGGACCGGCACGTGTCGCCTCCACGCAGCTGCGCGCCTTCGCCGACGAGGTGAGAGCGTTCCTCGCCGCGGATGAACGCGGCAGCATTGGGAGCCTCCTCGCCTGGCTGGACAAGGCCGAGAGCACGGACGAGCTGATGCCGCGCCCCGAGCCGCCGGAACCCGGGGTGGTGCAGCTGCTCACGATCCACGGGTCCAAGGGCCTGGAGTGGGATGCGGTCGCCGTGGTGCGCCTGGTCGTGGACGAGCTTCCCGGCCGCATCGCCGACACCTCGGGGTGGTTCGGGTTCGGCGTCGTGCCCTTCGCGCTGCGCGGCGATCGTGACGCGCTCCCACGCTTCACCTGGGACCCGTCGGCGGCGATGGGGGACGAGGCCGATCCGGACAAGCGGCAGAGGCTCGCGCAGGCCTCGCTCTCGGGTGGGGCCACCAAGGCCAATCCGGAAGGCGGCGCGCTCAAGCGCTTCAAGGACGCCTATCGCGAGTATCAGCGGCAGGAGGAGAGACGCCTCGCCTACGTCGCCATCACCAGGGCCAGGACGGATCTGCTTCTGACGGGCGCGCACTGGGCAGGCCAGAAGGCGCCGCGGACGCCGAGCCCGTTCCTGCTGGAGGCGATCGAGGTGCGCGGCCTCGATGCCATCGATCCGGTGGATCCGGAGGAGAACCCGTACGAGGGGCCGGGCGCGACGCTGCACTGGCCGCTCGACCCGCTGGGAGCGCGGCGCGCGGCGGTGACGGCTGCCGCCGCGGCGGTCGACGAGGCACAGCGCGCCGGCATGGCCGAGCCGACGCCCGAGCTGCGGCGACTGCTCGCCGAGCGCGCGGCGCGCCAGCGCGGCACGGACGCGGAGGCGCCGACCCGAGTGCCGGCGTCGCGGTTCAAGGACTACGTCACCGACTACGCGGGCACGCTGTCGTCGATCGTGCGTCCGATGCCGGAGCGCCCGTATCGGCAGACCAGGCTGGGGACGCTGTTCCACGCCTGGGTGGAGCAGCGCTCCGAGCTGGTCGGCGTCGGCACCCGCGTGGACGAGGGACTGTGGGAGCTCGACGAGGACGAGATTCCGCCGGAGCTGCCGTTCCAGGCGGAGCAGCGGGGCGCCGCTGCCGACGCGGCGGATCTCGCAGCGCTGCAGCGCACGTTCGAGCGCAGCGAATGGGGTGATCGGAAGCCGATCGCCGTCGAGATCGAGATCGACTTCGCGCTGGGGGCGGGCGTGCCCGCGGTGCAGGCAGCCGGTGAACCCGCGCACATCGTGATCTGCAAGCTCGACGCCGTGTATCGCCGCGAGGACCGCGGTGGCCGCATCGAGATCGTGGACTGGAAGACGGGCCGTGCACCGGCCACCCCGGCGGAGCGCGAGGAGCGCATGCTGCAGCTCGCGCTGTACCGCCTCGCCTACCACCGGCGGTTCGGCGTGCCGCTCGACGAGATCGACGTCGCGCTGTACTACGTGGCCGACGACCTCGTGATCCGCGGCGACCGCGTCTACTCGGAGGAGGAGCTCTTCCAGCGTTGGAGGGCGGCGCGCGCCGCTCGCTGAGCCTCCTCGGAGTCGTCGCCGTCCGCGTGGTCCGCGGTGCGGGGACTCAGCGGGTGGGAGTCCTCACGGACTCCGGCCGCACCGTGCGTGCCGGCGAACAGCGACGCGACCCCGGAGAGGTCCTCGGTCTCGACCGTGCCGGCCTCGGCGCGGCGCGCGGCGTCCGCCGCCTCAGCGCCCGCCGTTCCCGCACCGGTGGCTCCCGCTCCGGTGGTTCCCGCACCGGTGGCTCCCGCTCCGGTGGCTCCCGCTCCGGCCGTCCCCGCCCCAACCGCTCCCGCGCGCGTTCCCGCGCCGGTGGTCTCCTCGCTCGGCCGCGTCTCCCACGGCGCGCGGAGGCGCTCGGGCGCGTCGGCGGCGTCGGTGTCGTCGGATTCGTCGCCCGGCGTCGCCCAGAGCTCCTCGGGGTTGTAGGCGTCGGTGTGCATGGACGTGTCGATGTCGGAGACGGCGGCGGCGGGTACGCGGTCGAGCGCATCCAGAGCGGAGTCCACCCCGGGCGTGCGGCCGGCGGCGATGCCGAGCCCGTTGTCGTGCAGTCCGTCCGACAGAGCGGTGAGCAGCGCGGCGGCGTCGTCGACGATGTCCGGTCGATGCAGGGCGTCGCCGTGCACGAGCCAGCGTGCGAACTCCAGCTCGGCGAGCAGGCGGGCGCGCGCTTCCAACCCGGCGTCGGGGGCGCGGTCGACGGTGCGCGCATAGGCGCCGTGCACGTCGTCGGCGGCGTCCGGAGCCGCGGACAGCCAGGACAGGTCGAGCGCGGGATCGCCGACGGAGAGCCCGTGCCATCCGACGAGTCCGGTGACCTCGGGGCCGCGCTCGGGGTCGTCGTGGAACAGGAACGAGGTGGACTGCACGCCGCCGAGCACGACGGTGGACTCGAAGCGCCACAGGTCGTCGTCAGCGAGGGCGTCGCGCCAGCGCACGGTCAGCCGCGCGGGCACCCGGCCCGTGGCGGCTGCCGTGTCCACGAGGCGCTCGAGCTCGGCTCGGCTCTCCTCGGCGCTGCGTGCGGGGAGGCCGGCCCCGCGCACCACGGAGCTCGGCATGCCGTGCACGGCGGCGATCGCCGCGCCCATCGACTCGGCGGCTCCGCGGCCCGCCGGCACCATCGCCGCCTCGATCTGGAACCCGGGGAGCAGCTCGGTCACCAGCGCCCTGGCTTCGCCGAGCCGGGTCTCGCCGATGTAGGCGGGGGCACGGAACGGGAGCATGGCGCGCGCGCCTTCCGTGAGCGCGCGCAGGGCGATGGCCTCGGCGGCGAGCTCACGCTGGGCGTCGTCGTCGTCCGCGACGCGGATGGCGAGTTCGCGCCCGTCGGCCAGTGAGGCGACGGCGGAGTCGAAGCGGCCGTCGCCGGCGGCGGTGAGCGCTCGGGTGCCCGTGACCTCAGCGCCGGGAAGTGCGGCCGTCACCGCCGCGGCTAGAGTGAATGGAGAGCGTCCCATGCCCCCAGGGTAGGTGGGCTCAGGGGCGGTCCCGCCTCCGCCACGCCCGTGAAAGGGGGAGTCGATGAGCATTCAGCGCCCGTTCTTCGACCGCGCAGCGGAGCTCCGCGAGGAGCCCGGCGTGATCGACCGTCTGCGCACCGACGCCGCGACGCGGGTCATCGTGGTGCGCGAGGGACGCGTGCGCGTCGTGGACTCGCTGCTGCTGCGAGTGGCCCCGGACGAGGTCGTCGAGGCGACGTGGGCGCTGCTCGGCCGCGATGCCGACGGCGCCGCACTGCTCGTCGCCGCCGCGCCGCCCGAGCACGATGCGCTCGACACCGCCCCCGACGAGATCTGGCTCGGGCTCCGCGACCTGGGCGGCCGGATCGATGCCGCCGAGTCGGAGGTGCTCGTCGGCGCCGTCGCGCTCGCCGGCTGGCTGCGCGATGCGCCGTTCTGCCCGACGTGCGGCGGTGGCACCGAGCTGCGCAGCGCAGGCTGGGCGCGGCGCTGCCTGGTGTGCGGGAGGGAGCACTTCCCGCGCACCGACCCTGCGGTGATCGTGGCGGTGGAGAGCGCGGACGGGGAGCGGCTGCTGCTGGGCGCGAACGCCAACTGGGGCGGCCGCATGTACTCGTGCTTCGCGGGGTTCACCGAGGCGGGCGAGTCGCTGGAGGCGACGGTGCACCGCGAGATCGAGGAGGAGTCGGGCGTGCGCCTCACCGCGCTGCGCTACGTGTCCTCCCAGGCCTGGCCGTTCCCGCGCTCGCTCATGATCGGCTTCCGGGCTGTCGTGGAGGACGAGGCGGCGGCACGGCCGGACGGTGAGGAGATCATCGACGTGCGCTGGTTCACCCGTGACGAGATCGGCACCGCCCTGGCCGGGGACGGGCCCGTCGGCCTCCCCGGACCTGCGTCGATCGCCAGAGCGCTCATCGCCGAATGGCACGGGGAGCGCGTGTGAGCGCACTCGACGCCCTGGACGAGCGGCAGCGGGCTGCCGCCTCCGTCCTGCGGGGCCCTGTCGCCGTGCTCGCCGGCGCCGGTACCGGCAAGACGCGTGTGATCACGCACCGCATCGCGCACGGCGTGGATACGGGCGCCTACTCGCCCTCGCGCGTGATGGCGGTCACCTTCACCGCGAAGGCGGCAGGCGAGCTCCGCGGACGCCTGCGCGCGCTGGGGGTGGAGGGCGTCGCGGCACGCACCTTCCACGCCGCGGCCCTGGCGCAGCTGAACTTCTTCTGGCCCACTCTCGCCGGGGCGCCGGCGCCGAGCATCATCGACAACAAGGTGCGGATGCTCGGGCAGGCGGCCGATGCGATCCGACTCCGGCCGAGCACGGCCACACTGCGCGATGTCGCCTCGGAGATCGAATGGCGCAAGGTGTCGATGGTGTCGATCGACCGTTACGCCACGCTCGGACGACCGCTCAGCGGGCTGGACACGGCTCAGCTCGTGGAGCTCATGCGCGGGTACGAGGCGCTGAAGGACGAGCGGCACCAGCTCGACTTCGAGGACGTGCTGCTGGCCTGCGCGGGGATGCTGGAGTCGGAGCCGCGGGTCGCCGCGGCCGTGCATGAGCAGTACCGGCACTTCACGGTGGACGAGTTCCAGGACGTGTCGCCGCTGCAGAACCGGCTCCTCGAACTGTGGCTGGGCGATCGGCACGACATCTGCGTGGTCGGCGACGCCAGCCAGACGATCTACTCCTTCGCGGGCGCGGAGCAGCGCTTCCTGCTGGAGTTCGAGCGACGGCACCCCGATGCCACGGTCGTGCGGCTGGAGACGAACTACCGGTCGCAGGCGCCGATCCTCACGGCGGCCAACGCCCTGATGCGCGGCCGCCCGGGCGCGCTGGAGCTGGTGCCGGCGCGCGAGCAGTTCACGGCCGACCCGCCGACGGTGACCGCGTACGACACCGAGACGGCGGAGGCGGAGGGCATCGCGGCGGGTGTCGCGGCGCGCATCGCAGCGGGAGCGTCACCGGCCGAGGTCGCGGTGCTGTACCGAGCGCACGCGCAGTCCGCGGTGCTGCAGCAGGCACTCGCCGCGCAGGGCATCGCCACGTCGGTGCTCGGTGGCACCCGGTTCTTCGCGATGCCCGAGGTGCGACAGGCCATCCTGGCGCTTCGTGCCGCCGCCGTGGCGCCCACCGAGCACGGCTTCCTCCCCGGTGTGCAGCGCGTGCTGCGGGAGCTCGGGCTCACGGAGGAGCCGCCGGCAGCCGGCGGGGCCCAGCGCGACGGCTGGGAGGCCAGGCGTGCGATCCTGCGGCTCGCCGAGGAGGCCGGTCCCGAGGCGGACCTGCGGTCGTTCAGCGACGCGCTGATGGCGCGCGCGAAGGACCAGCACGAGCCGACGATGCGCACCGTCACGCTGTCCACGCTGCATGCGGCGAAGGGTCTGGAGTGGCCGCACGTGTACCTCGCGGGGTGGGCCGAGGGATCCCTGCCGATCTCCTACGCGACCACCTTCGAAGCGGTCGACGAGGAACGCCGGCTCGCCTATGTGGGCGTCACGCGGGCCGCGCGAACGCTGGAGCTGTCGTGGGCGCGAACGGCCGGCCGCGGGGAGCGGGCACCCTCACGGTTCCTGGCCGAGATGGGCACGACGGCGCGCGGCACAGGCATTCTTCGCGAAACGACACCGAACGCCACGCGCGCCGGCCGTCCGCGCTGAGTCTCACCAGGCGGCCGGGCTCGGCATCGGCCAGCAGCAGCGCCGCCAGCTCTGCCGCCGCCGCGACGCGAGCAGCCGGGATCGGACCGGGGTCTCGTCCGATCAGCTGACTGTGCACGAGGGGCCACGCCGGGTCGCTGGCCGTGTCTTCAGTGTCGCGGCAGCTGAGACACGGGCTGAACCCCGGCTCCACAAGGGGCCCGACGGTCACCCGTCCCGGCTCGAAGGCCACCGGGAGGTGGGCCTCGTCGTCGCGGAGGTGTCCCGCGAACTGCAGTGCGGCGGACGCTCCCGGCACCAGCACGATCGCGACGGCACCGCCGTGTCGTGCGTCCACGAGGGACACGCCTTCGTCGGCCAGGGTCTCACGGAATCGGCCCTCCGTCCGCTCGTCGGTGAGGCCGAGCGTGGACGTCCAGGCGGGCCGCGCGGGGGCAGGGTCGTCGCGGAGCGCCGGCTCGATCAGCGCCAGCAGCCGTCGCGCCTCTGCCCAAGGAGCTCCCGCCGCATGCGCGAGCACGTCGAAGGAGCCCCGTCGGAAGCCGTGGCGCATTCGGCTGAGCAGTAGCTCCACCCAGGGCTCGGCGGCAGGGATGCGCAGCGTGCCGTCATCGCCGAGCTGCAGCGTGGTGCCGTCCCGCCAGAGCAGCGGACGGCTCGGGTCGAGTCGGGTGAGGGTCGGCGGAGTCAGTGGCATCCGTCCGATTCTCGCTCCGCGGCGCGAGGCGCCGGGGCGCGCTCACGGCATCAGTGGAGAACTACCGGTGGCGGGCCCGGCGGGGGAGGAGGAGTCAGGGGCAGGGATCGTTCTGCCGACCCCCGGCGCCCACCCGCCTCGCCCGTCCGCCCGCGCAGACCGCCGCCGCGTGCTCAGACGGGGCGCTCGCCCTCGGGGGAGCCGTCGCCGTCCTCGTCACGCGTCGTCTCGTCGCCGTCGCGCGCGCCCCCGGCCGGAGTCCCGCCGTCCGCCGAGCCCTCGGCCGCAGTGTCGCCCGCCGCCGAACCCGCGGCCGGAGCGCCGCCCGCCGAATTCTCGTCTGCCGTCGAACCCGCGGCCGGAGCGCCGTCCCCCGAGCCCTGGGCCGCAGCGTCGCCGGAGAAGTCGTCCCCGTCCAGCAGCCGCGCCAGCGCCTCGTCGAACTCGTCGGCCACGGGCTGCTCGCCGCGCTCAGCCGCCTGCAGTCGCGCGACCAGCGCGCGCGGGTCGTCGATGTCCTCCGCCGTCGGCATCAGGTCCGGGTAGTCCCACAGCGCGTCGCGCGCCGAGATGCCGACCGCCTCGGTCACCGCCTGCCACATCGCGGACGCCTCGCGGATGCGGCGCGGGCGCAGCTTGAGGCCGACGAGAGCACCCAGCGCGTCCTCCGCCGGTCCGCCGACGGCACGTCGACGGCGAGCGGCCTCCGCGATGCGCGAGCCGTCGGGCAGCCGGGAGGTGGCCTCTGCCGTGACCACGTCGACCCAGCCGTCGATCGTCGCGACGAGGTTCTCCAGGCGGGTGAGCGCCTCGCGCTGCGCCTCGGTCTGGGTCGGCAGCAGTGCTCCGCCCTCGATGGCGGCGCGCAGCTCCTCCGGATCGGACGGGTCGAGCCTGCTCGCCACATCCTCCAGCGCGTCCACGTCCACGGTCACTCCGCGGGCGAAGTCGGTGATCTGCGCCATCACGTGCAGGTGCAGCCACTTCGCGTGACGGTACAGCCGCGCGTAGGCGAGCTCGCGCGTGGCGATGTAGAGCGCGATCTGGTCCTCGGGGATCTCCAGCCCTTCGCCGAAGGCGGCGAGGTTCTGCGGGATGACGGCCGCGGTGCCCGCGGGGAGCACGGGGATGCCGACGTCGCCGCCGGACACCACCTCGAGCGAGAGGTTGCCGAGGACCTGCCCGAACTGCGCCGCGAACACCGAGCCCCCGAGGCCGCGCATCAGTCGTCCCGCGCCCTGCACCATGCTCCGCATCTCCTCCGGCACCTGGGTGTCCAGAGCCGAGGTGAGCGCGTCGGCGATGCTGGTCGACACGGGGTCGGCGATCTCCTTCCACACGGGGAGCGTCTTCGCCACCCACTCCCCGCGCGTCATGGCGGTGGGGGCCTCCGCGAGCTCGGAGATCGTGGTCGCCTCGCCGAGCCAGAGGTTCGCGAGGGCGAAGGAGTCCGCGATCGAGGTGCGCGAGCCCGCGGTGACGCCCTGGCCTTCGCGGTTCGCGATGTGCAGCGCCTGACGCAGCGCGTTCTCCCAGGGGTCCCCGCCGAACGCGCCCTGCAGCTGCGACATGATCGTCTGCATCATCGCGGGGTCGAGCGTGAAGCCGTCCATGCCCTGGAGGGCGTCGCGCAGCGCCTCGGGGTCGATGTCGCCACCGCCCTGGTTCGACATCATCCGCCGCAGGAACTCCTGGAAGTCCTCCGGGTTGGGGTCGTTGTCTGCCATGTCGCCGCCCTCTCAGCACGTCTGAAGCCGTGGCATCTACGCTAGTCACAGGTTTCAGTGCGTGACCCCGGAGCGGGCAGATCGCTGTACGCCGCTCGCGAACGACGGAGGAATGCTGTGGAACGACCGCGCGCAGGGAAGCTCGGACTCGGGGTCTGGGCGCTGATCGTCGCGCTCGCCGCGCTCGCGGTGCTCACGTTCCTCCCTTCCCCGTATGTGATCCAGCGTCCCGGCCCGGTGTACGACACCCTCGGCACGGCGAAGAACGCCGACGGCGAGGAGGTGCCGCTCATCAGCGTGGAGGGCGCGGAGACCTATGAGACGGGCGGCACGCTCGACCTCACGACCGTGCAGGTGGTCGGCAACAGGGAGCGCACACCCAGCTGGTTCGAGCTGGCCCTCGCCTGGATGGACTCCTCGCGTGCGGTCGTGCCGCTCGACTCTGTGTTCCCGGAAGGGGTCACCACCGAGCAGCGGGACGAGCGCAACGCGACGCTGATGGTCGACTCGCAGCACGAGGCCACGGCGGCCGCGCTCAACGAGCTCGGCTACGACACGGGCGCGCAGGTCGTGGTGGTCGACGCCGTGGAGGACTCTCCGGCGGACGGCGTGCTGCAGCCCGACGACGTCATCACGGCGATCGACGGCACCCCGGTGACCTCGGCCACCCAGCTGCGCGAGGCCATCCAGGCCGCGGAGGGGGCGCCCGTCGAGCTGACCGTGCAGCGCGACGGTGCCGAGCAGACGGTCGAGGTGACGCCGGAGAAGCACGTCGAGGGTGACACGACGACCTGGCTCGTCGGGATCACGCTGCGCACCGACTACGACTTCGAGATCGACGTGACGATCCAGCTCGACAACGTGGGCGGTCCCAGTGCGGGCATGATGTTCGCGCTCGGGATCATCGACACGCTCACCCCCGGCGAGCTCAACGGCGGCAAGGAGATCGCCGGCACCGGCACGATCGACGCGGCCGGCGACGTGGGGCCCATCGGCGGCATCCGGCAGAAGCTCTACGGCGCGCGGGACGCGGGCGCCGACTACTTCCTCGCGCCGGCCGCGAACTGCGACGAGGTCGTCGGGCATGTGCCGAGCGGCCTCCAGGTGATCCGCACGGCCACGCTCGACGAGTCGCTGGCCGCGCTGGAGGTGATCGCCGAAGACGGCGACGTGGACGCGCTGCCGACGTGCGAGCTCCCCGCGACGTGACGGTCGGGCACCTGGACGCCAGGTGACAGCCTGCGCACAGCCGGCGATGCCTAGGATGGAGGGGTGACCTCGACCTCAGCCCCGAACCCGGCCACGCCACGAACCTCCCGACGCATCCTCGGCATCTCGCTGGTGATCATCGCCGCGTTGATCGCGGTGTTCTTCGTCTTCGCGTCGCTCTACACCGAATTCCTCTGGTTCGACCAGGTGGGCTTCACCGGCGTCCTGACCACCCAGTGGATCGCGACGGCGGTGATGTTCGTCGTCGGATTCCTCGGCATGGCGGTGCCCCTGTTCGTGGTGATCCAGCTGGCCTACCGGCTGCGGCCGGTGTATGTGCGGCTGAGCTCCCAGCTCGATCGCTACCAGGAGGTCATCGAGCCGCTGCGCCGCCTGGCGATGTGGGGCATGCCCATCTTCTTCGGCCTGTTCGCCGGCTTCGCCGCCGCAGGCAACTGGAAGACCGTGTGGCTGTGGGCCAATGGCGTGGCGACCGACACGGTCGACCCGCAGTTCGGCGTCGACACCGGGTTCTACATGTTCGCGATGCCGTTCTACTCGATCCTCCTCGCGTTCGTGTCGGCCGTGCTGCTGCTGTGCCTGCTGGTCACCGCGCTCGTGTCGTACCTCTACGGCTCCGTCCGGATCGGGCAGGGCGAACTGCGCATCTCGAAGCCGGCTCGCATCCAGCTCGCGGTGATCGCGGGCCTCTACCTGCTCGTGCAGGCGGTCAGCCTCTGGCTCGACCGGTACAAGACCCTCGTGCAGCCGGACGACCGCATCACGGGTGCCGCCTACACGGGCGTCAACGCGACCATCCCCGGCCTCGGCATCCTGGCGATCATCGCCGCCGTCGTCGCCATCCTCTTCTTCATCACGGCCGTCATCGGCCGCTGGCGCTTCCCGCTGGCCGCGACCGCGCTGCTGATCGTGGCCTCGCTCGTCGTGGGCATCGGGTACCCCTGGGTGGTGACCACCTTCCAGGTGAAGCCGAACCAGAACGCGTACCAGGCGGAGTTCTATCAGCGGAACATCGACGGCACCAAGGAGGCGTACGGCGTCGCCGATCTGGAGACGACCGCCTTCGAGGCCGAGACCGATGCGGAGGCGGGCCAGCTGCGTGCCGACGCGGAGACCACCGCGTCGATCCGCATCATGGATCCCAAGGTGATCCCGCCCACGGTGCGCCAGCTCGAGCAGTACCGCGGCTACTACCAGTTCCAGACCACGATGGATGTCGACCGCTACGAGATCGACGGCGCCATGCAGGACACCGTGGTCTCCGTGCGCGACCTCGACATGTCGGGCCTCGGCGACGGCGACAACTGGAACAACCGGGTCGCGGTGTACACCCACGGCTACGGCCTCGTCGCGGCCGCGGGCAACCAGCGCACCAGCGACGGCGAGCCCGTGTTCCTGGAGCGCGGCATCCCGACCTCCGGATTCCTGAGCGAGCAGGGCGACTTCGAGCCCCGCGTGTACTTCGGCGAGAACTCGCCCGAGTACTCCATCGTCGGCGCCCCTGAGGGGTCGGAGCCCGCGGAGATCGACTACCCGCGCGGCAAGGACGGCTCGAGCGAGACCAAGACCACGTTCTCGGGCGACGGCGGACCGAAGGTCGGAGACACCTTCACGAAGCTGCTCTACGCGCTCAAGTTCCAGTCGGAGCAGATCCTCTTCTCGAACCTGGTGAACGAGGAGTCGCAGATCCTCTACGACCGCGACCCCAAGACGCGCGTGCAGAAGGTCGCGCCGTACCTCGAGCTCGACAGCGACCCGTACCCGAGCGTGGTGGACGGCCGCATCGTCTGGATCGTCGACGGCTACACGACCAGCTCCACGTACCCGTACTCCACGAGCGTGAGCCTGTCCGACGCGATCGCCGACTCGAACGTGCAGTCGCCGTCGCTCGCGATCGACGACATCAACTACATCCGCAACTCGGTCAAGGCCACGGTCGACGCCTACGACGGCTCGGTCACGCTGTACGCGTGGGACGAGGAGGACCCGGTGCTGCAGACCTGGCAGAAGGTGTACCCGTCGACGCTCAAGCCGATCAGCGAGATGTCCGGCGAGCTCATGAGCCACGTGCGCTACCCGACCGATCTGTTCAAGGTGCAGCGCGACGTGCTCGGCATCTACCACGTCGACAAGGCGGGGTCGTTCGCGCAGCAGGACAACCGCTGGCAGACCCCGAACGACCCGCGCAGCGACGCCATGCTGCAGCCGCCGTACTACCTCACCATGCAGATGCCGGGTCAGGACGAGCCGCGCTTCTCCATGTTCTCCACGTTCATCCCCGCCTCGCAGGGCGCGGGCGGCAGCCGTGACGTGCTGATGGGCTACCTGGCCGTCGACTCCGACGCCGGGTCGCAGGACGGCGTGAAGGCGGAGGGCTACGGCCAGCTGCGCATGCTGGAGATCGACACGGACACCACGGTGCCTGGCCCCGGCCAGGTGCAGAACACCTACAACTCGGACACACAGGTGGTGCCGCAGCTGAACCTGCTGCAGCAGGGTGAGTCCGAGGTGATCTATGGCAACCTGCTGACGCTGCCGGTCGGCGGCGGTCTGCTCTACGTGCAGCCGGTGTACGTGCAGTCCTCCGAGGGCACCCAGCTCCCGCGTCTGCAGAAGGTGCTCGTCGCCTTCGGCGACAGGGTCGCCTTCGAGAACACGCTCACCGAGGCGCTGGACACGCTGTTCGGCGGTGACTCCGGTGCGACCGGTGGCGACGACACCGTGGAGCCGACGGAACCGGGAACGACCGATCCCGGCACGACCGATCCCGACACGGGGGAGACCCCGACCGCGCCGACCGATGCCGAGGCGGACGCCCTGGCTGCCGCGCAGCAGGCGCTCCTCGACCGCCAGGCTGCTCTTGCCGAGGGCGACCTCGAGAAGTTCGGCGAGGCGGACAAGCGCCTCACGGCCGCGGTCGAGAAGCTCCTCGAGCTGGAGGCCGGCGCCGGGCAGTGACCCGCGCCGCACCCGCAGAATGGGCGTCCCTTCGGGGGCGCCCATTCGCTTTCACGGGGACTCCGTCCCTGCGCGGCGTCGTGCTACCGTGGCGGGGTACCGCACCGGTGGCGGCTTCCCACTCTCATGCGTCCTGGAGGCCACCATGCATTCCGTACCTCGCGCCCGACTCTTCCGCCGAGACGACCGCGATCAGCTCGCCGAACTGGCGAACAGCCATCTGTCCGCCGTGATCCCGGGAGCCCATGTCTCGGTGAGCACCCTGTTGAGCAGTCTCGAACGGCAGCCCGAGGAGTACATCGTCGACCCCTGGGTGGTGGAGCGCTCGACGATCGTGGTCGAACAGGATCAGCGCATCGTCGCTGCCGCGCATCTGCAGCGGTTCGCCGACGACCCGCGGGTGAGCGACGACTATCGCGGCGCGGGGCTCATCCAGTGGTTCCTGTCCGTCCCGGGGGACGCATACGACCCCGCCGCCGCGATGCTGATGCGGGCATGTCTCGCCCAGCTGAACGCCTGGGCCGTGACCGTGGCCTACGCCGACGGCCAGCTGCCCTTCCCCGGTGTGTACGGCATCCCCGTCGCCTGGCCGCACGTGCGCCGGGCGCTGGAGCAGGGCGGCTTCGTGCACGCGGGGGACTCGGAGGCGCTGCTGCTCGCCGCGACGTCCGAGCTCGGTGCCCCCGCCGGGGCGGCCAGTGCATTCGCCGGCGGCGGAGCTGCTGCGAATGCGGCGTCCGGTGCGGGAGCGTCGCGGGGCGCCGGTACGGTACCCGAGCCCGGCGGCCCCGCGATCGGCGCCGGCACCGACTCCGCGGTGGGCGGTCGTGCGCCGCGGGTGGCTGCGGAGCACGACCAGGGCCGTCTCGTGCTCCGCCACGAGCTGGGGGCGGACGGTGTCCGGTTCCTGGCCTCGCGCGAGGGGCGGGAAGCGGGATATGTGGAGGTCGCACTGACGGCGGGTCGCGCGGAACGCCTGGCCGCCGGCACCCGCTGGGCGGAGCTGTCGGACTGGGGCGGCGATCCCGCGGTGCTGCGCCCGCTGTTCGAGGAGGTGCGGGACTGGCTGATGCGAGGTCAGCTCAGCGGAGCGCTGGTCGCCGTCGACGCCGCCGACGACGAGGAACCTGTCCTGCTCGCGTCGTTCGGTTTCCGCGAGGTCTCCGTGACCGCCCGCGGGTGGCGGCGGATGCTCTGATCGTTCCGGACCCTGCGCCGCGCGCTGGGAAGCGGGCGGCGCGGGCTCCGGCCACCGGATCGAGGGCGCGCGCTGCGAAGCGCGCGGCGCGGGTCCTGCCACCGGATCGAGGGCCGGCAGATTGCGGAGTTCGGCGTTGCGGTGCGGTACTCCGGCGAGCTGTCCCGCGAGACCGCGAGAAGGCTCCGGACAAAGGGTGAGGCCCCGAGATCGTGATGATCTCGGGGCCTCTCTTGTTGCGGGGACAGGATTTGAACCTGCGACCTCCGGGTTATGAGCCCGGCGAGCTACCGAACTGCTCCACCCCGCGGCACAAGAAGTAACTTATCACGGAATCCGAGGGCCGTCGAATCGAGCGCGGGGGAGCGGCATGCGGGAGGATGAGGACATGCCCGAGACCACCGCCGTCGCCGTCGCCGTGTGCCAGTTCGCCCCGACCTCGTCGCGCGCCGACAACCTGGAGCGTCTCGCCGAGCTCACCGCGGACGCGGCGGGACGGGGTGCGAAGCTCATCGTGTTCCCGGAGTACGCCGGTTACTTCGTCGACCCCATGGACGAGACGCTCGCGGCCAATGCGGAGCCTCTGGACGGCCCGTTCGTGTCGACGCTGACCGGTCTCGCGGGCGAGTACGCCGTGGTGATCGTGGCAGGACTCGTGGAGCAGGCGTCCACGGCGGACCGGGTGCGCAACGCCGTCGTCGCGGTGGGGGGAGACGGCGTGCTGGCGGTGTACCGCAAGCAGCATCTGTACGACGCCTTCGGCCAGAAGGAGTCGGAGTGGATCGAGCCCGGCGCCCTCGCCGAGCCCGCCGTGTTCGAGGTGGGCGGGCTGCGCTTCGGCCTCCTCACGTGCTACGACCTGCGCTTCCCGGAGGTCGGCAGGCTGCTCGCGGTCGCCGGAGCCCAGGCGCTGGTGGTCCCCGCCGAGTGGGTCAGGGGTCCGCTCAAGGAGCACCACTGGACGACCCTCCTGGCGGCACGGGCGATCGAGAACACGGTGTACGTGATCGCGGCGGACCACCCCGCGCCGATCGGGGTCGGGCATTCGCAGATCGTGGACCCCCAGGGGGTCGTCCTCGGCGGGGTCGGCAGTGCGCCCGGCATCGCGGTCGCCGCGGTCGAGAGCGCCGCGATCGAGCGGGTGCGCGCTGCGAACCCCTCGCTGCGGGCGCGCCGCTACGCCGTCGTCCCGCGCTGACGCGAGGGGGACGCGGTCACGCGCCGAGAGTCGCGAGTCGCCGGGCGGCCTCTTCCAGCACGTCCACGCGCTTGCACGCGGCGAAGCGCACCAGCCCCGCGTAGTCCTTCCTGTGCTCGGCGGAGACGAAGGCGGTGAGTGGGATCGCCACCACCCCCGCGCGTTCGGGCAGCGCACGGCAGAACGCCGCCGCATCCTCGCCGCCGAGTGCCGTCGCATCGGCCACGGTGAAGTAGCCGCCGCGCGGTGCGTGCACGGTGAAACCGGCGGCCCGCAGCCCGTCGCCGAGGATGGCGTGCTTGCGTGCGAGCACGTCGGCCGCCCCACGGAAGAACGCGTCGTCGAGGCGCAGCCCCACCGCGACCGCCGGCTGGAAGGGTGAACCGTTGACGTAGGTGAGGTACTGCTTGACCGTGAGCACCGCCGTGATCAGCGCGGCCGGTCCGTGCACCCAGCCGATCTTCCAGCCGGTGGCGGAGAAGGTCTTGCCCGCCGAGGAGATCGTGAGGGTGCGCTCGGCGGCGCCGGGCAGGGTCGCGACGGGGGTGTGCGGCGCGTCGAAGGTGAGGTGCTCGTACACCTCGTCCGTCACGATCACGGCGTCGTGGCGCGTCGCGAGACGCACGACTTCCTGCCGCACCTCCGGCGAGAAGACGGTCCCGGTGGGGTTGTGCGGATCGTTCACGAGGATGATGCGCGTGCGGTCGTTCACGGCGTCGGCGAGCTGGCCGAGGTCGGGCTGGAAGTCCGGCGCGCGCAGGGGCACGGCGCGCAGCCGTGCGCCGGCCAGCGCCACGGCCGCGGCGTACGAGTCGTAGTACGGCTCGAAGACCACGACCTCGTCCTCCGGTCCGTCGATCAGCGCCAGGAGCGTGGCGGTGAGCGCCTCCGTGGCCCCCGCCGTGACGATGATCTCGGCCCCCGGATCGAGCTCCAGCCCGTAGAAGCGCTGCTGATGCTCGGCGATCGCGGCGAGCAGATCGGGCACGCCGCGTCCGGGCGGGTACTGGTTGGCACCGTGCGCGATCGCCGCGCGGGCCGCCTCCAGCACCTCCGCGGGGCCGTCCTCATCGGGGAAGCCCTGACCCAGATTGATCGCGCCGGTTCTCGCCGCCGCTGCCGACATCTCTGCGAAGATGGTGGGCGCGACGGTCCCGTCCGCGGCCAGCAGACCTGCACCGGCCGCCGTGCGCCGCCATGCGCCGGGTATGACACTCATGAAGAACAGGCTAAGGCCATAGCGGAAACTCAACCCCGACATACGAAACGCACAGATACACGCGGCATTCTGAAGGGGCGTTGAAGGAGCACACACCATGAACGAAGACAACCCGCAGGACCGCCCGGCACCCGCGTCGCCCGACGCCGTGCCTTCCCCCCAGCCCCCGACGCCGCCCGCTCAGCCGGTGGCGCACCCGGCGGCCGAGTCTCCCGTCTCCACCCCGGCCGCGTCCGCGCAGGGGCACGAGGTGCCCTCGACGTTCGCGTCGCAGGCTCCCTCCTCGCCCGTGGTCGCTCCGGTGCCGCACGGCCTGGCCGCACCGACGGCCCCCGCCGGCAGCCAGGGTGCCGCCTTCGGCATCCCCACCGCAACCCCCTATGCGCAGCAGACCCGCCCGATCGACGGTACGGCGCCGCTGGGCTTCCCGGCCGCAGAGGGTACGACGTCGAAGGACCAGAAGTCCCGCGGCGGGACCCGCATCGCGGCGTTCATCGTCGCCGCGGCCCTGGTCGGCGGCGTCGCCGGGTTCGGCGGCGGCGCACTGCTCACGGGCCTGCAGGACCAGCCGTCCTCCGGGACTGCCCAGGGGCCGCAGACCGTCACGGTGAACAACCCCGGCTCGGTCAACGAGACCACGGCGGTCGCCACGGCCGCGTTGCCCTCGGTCGTCACGATCGAGGTCGCGGGTTCTCAGGAGGCCGGCAGCGGCTCGGGCGTCATCATCAGCAAGGACGGCTACGTCCTCACCAACACGCACGTCGTGACGCTCGGCGGCGCCGTCGCCGATCCGACGATCCGGGTGACCACCTCGGACGGGCGGATCTACGAGGCGACGGTGGTCGGCACCGACCCGATCTACGACCTGGCAGTCATCAAGCTGACGGATGCGAAGGACCTCACGCCCATCGAGTTCGCTGACTCGTCGAAGCTCAACGTGGGTGACACGGCCGTGGCGCTTGGCGCGCCGCTGGGTCTCGCGAACTCGGTCACCACGGGAATCGTCAGCGCGCTGAACCGGAGCATCCAGATCGCCTCGTCGGCGCTTCCCGACTCCTCGTCGGAGGACGCGCCGGAGCAGCAGGCGCCGGAGGAGGGGCAGCAGGGGCCCTTCCAGTTCGACATCCCGGGCAGCGGAAGCCAGCAGGCCACCGATTCGATCTCGGTCGCGGTGATCCAGACCGACGCCGCGATCAACCACGGCAACTCCGGCGGGGCCCTGGTCAACAGCAAGGGCGAGCTGATCGGCATCAACGTCGCGATCGCGAGCTCGGGCAACTCCGAGGACTCGGGCTCGATCGGCATCGGCTTCGCCATCCCGTCGAACATCGCCAAGCGCGTGTCGGAGGAGATCATCGCCGACGGCGCCGCCACGCACGGTCTGCTCGGCGCCTCGGTGCGCGACGCCGCCGGCGTGGAGGGCGCTACGGTCGCCGGCGCGTACATCGCCGACGTCACCGACGGCGGCGCGGCGGCCGCGGCGGGACTGCAGGCCGACGACATCGTCACCGAGTTCAACGGGGTGCCGATCACCGGTGCGACCGACCTCACCGCGCAGGTGCGGGCCGCTGCCGCAGGCAGCGACGCCACCGTCACCTACGTGCGCGGCGGCAAGGAGTACGAGCTCGACATCGAGCTG
>NZ_JALXPE010000054.1 GCF_025143365.1 Microbacterium sp. p3-SID336
CGGCCCCCCCCCCCCCCGGGGGGGGGCCCCCCCCCCCGGGGGGCCCGCCGCCACCTCGGTGCGCAGCACCGTGCCGGGGCGGTCGACCAGCGCCGCGGCGGTCTTGGTGCCGCCGATGTCGACCGCGAGGACGACCTCGGCCATCAGACCGCGACCGGCAGCAGCCCGAGCTCGTCGAGGATGCCGCGGATGCGGGCGACCGCGTCGGCGTCGAGCGCCTGCACCGTGTCCGCCATGGTCGCGTGGTCGATGATGCCGCGAGCGTGCATGGCCGCCTTGAAGGCGCCGACCCCGGTCGCATCGCCGGAGAGTCCGCGCGGCTGGAACACGATGTCGAACAGGCGGTTGATGCGCTCCTGCTCGGTGCGCGCGCCGGTCCAGTCGCCCTGCTGCGCGGCGTTCCACAGGCGCACGTAGCCCGCGGCCTCGACGTTCGCGAGACCGGGGACGACGCCGGCGGCGCCGACCAGGGCCATCGCGTCGACCACGACCTCGTGCCCGGTGAGCAGCTGCAGCGGACGCCCGGCGGCCTCGTTCGCCGCGACCAGGCGCCGGAAGGACACGTCGTCGCCCGAGGAGTCCTTCACCCCGTGGATCACGCCCTCCTGTCCGAGCTGCACGAGCAGGTCGACGCCGAGCTTGGTGTGCACGCGCACGGGCACGTCGTAGGCCCACAGCGGCGCGTCGATCGCGGCGGCGATCGTGCGGAAGTGGTCGGCCACCTCGGCCGGCGAGTTCAGCGTGTACAGCGGCGCCGTCGTGACGATGGCCTGCGCGCCCGCCTCGACCAGCCGGCGGGCGGTCTCCACGATGCGCGGAGCGGTGAGCTCGATGGCCCCGGCGATGACGGGCACGCGCCCGGCGTTCGAGGAGACGATCGTGCGCAGCAGCTCGACGCGCTGGTCGTCGGTGAAGTAGGCGGTCTCGCCGGTGGAGCCGAGGGCGAAGAGGCCGGAGACGCCCTCGCCGATCAGTCGGTCGACGAGGCGCTCCAGGGAGGTGTGGTCGATCGTGCCGTCCGGGAGGAGCGGGGTGGCGACGGGCGGGACGACGCCCGAGAAGGAAGGGACGGGGGAGGCAGTGGACATGTGGGTTCCGGTCGTTTCAGTGGTGGGGTTCGAGCAGCGAGGGCGCGGCGCCCAGCAGCGTTCTGGTGTAGGGGTCGGCGGGGTCGTCGAAGACGCGGGCCGCGTCGCCGAACTCGACGACCCTGCCCTTGTTCATCACGGCGATCTCGTCGGAGAGGTAGCGGACGGTCTGGATGTCGTGCGAGATGAAGACCATGCCGAGTCCGAGCTGCTCCTTCAGGTCGGTGAGCAGGTTGAGGATCTGCGCGCGCACCGACACGTCGAGCGCCGAGGTGGGCTCGTCGGCCACGATGACCTGCGGGTCGAGCACGAGCGCCCTGGCGATCGCCACGCGCTGCCGCTGCCCTCCGGAGAGCTGACTGGGCAGGGCGTCCAGGGCGGAGGAGGGCAGCCCGACCAGCCCGACGAGGTCGCGCACCTTGCGGTCCCTGCTGGCGGGAGTGCCGAGGCGGTGCACCTGCAGGGGGTCGAGCAGGGCGTCGCGCACGGTCATCCGGGCGTTCAGCGCGGTCGCCGGGTCCTGGAACACGACCGAGAGGATGCGGCCGAGGCGTTTGCGCACCGCCGGGGTGAACGAGCGCACGGGCTCGCCGTCGAACACGACCTGCCCGCTCGTCGGCTTCTCCAACCCGATCAGGACCTTGGCCGAGGTGGACTTGCCCGACCCGGACTCGCCGACGATGCCGAGGGTGCGTCCGCGCCGCACGGTGAGGGACACCCCGTCGAGCGCGTCGACGTAGCGGGGGCGGAACAGGGACGACGCCCTGGTCTTGTAGCGGACGTGCACGTCCTGCAACTGGATCACGGGCTCGCTCATCGTCCTGCTCCGATCGCTTCGACGGGCGCATCGTCGGGATGCGCGGCGTAGGAGTGCTCCGTGCCCGCGATGTGGCGGCGGACGGGCTGGACGCCGACGTAGCGGGCGGGGTCGGACGAGCGCGGCGCGAACCGGTCGCCCGCAGGGAAGTCGCGCGGAGACGGCACCACGCCCGACACCTGATGCAGGCGGTCGGACCCGGCCTCGATCGACAGCACCGCGCCGAGAAGGCCCTGCGTGTACTCGTGCACGGGCTGGGACAGCACCTCACGCGTGGTGCCCTGCTCGACCACCTGCCCCGCGTACATCACGGTGATGCGGTGCGACAGCTCGGCGACGAGCGCCAGGTCGTGGGACACGAACACGAGCGCGAACCCGAGCTCCCGCTGCAGGCGCATCAGCAGCTCCACGACCTGCGCCTGCACCGTCACGTCGAGCGCCGTGGTGGGCTCGTCGGCGATCACGAGCCGGGGGTCGCGCGTCAGGGCCATCGCGATCAGCACGCGCTGCCGCTGACCGCCCGAGAGCTCGTGCGGGTAGGAGGCGAGCGTGCGCTGCGGGTCGAGGCCGACCAGCTCCAGCAGCTCCTCGGCCGTGCGGGTGCCGCCGCGCGAGGTGAGCTGCTTCATCTGCGAGCGGATCAGCATCGCGGGGTTCAGCGAGCTCAGCGCGTCCTGGTAGACCATCGCGATGTCGTGGCCGCGGAGGGCGTTGCGCTCCTTGGGTGCCATCTGCAGCAGGTCCTTCCCGTCGAACAGGATGCGTCCGCGGATGTCGGCCTTCGGATCGAGCAGCCCCATGATCGCGAGCGAGGTGATCGACTTGCCGCAGCCGGACTCGCCGACGAGCGACATGGTCTCGCCGGGGCGGACGGTGAAGCTGACGTGGTCGACCACGTTCACGTCGCCGTGCCGCGGGAACGAGATGCACAGGTCCTGCACCTCCAGCAGCGGCGCCGCGTCTCCCGTGTAGACCAGTCGGTCGGTGCGGGCGAGTTCGCGCGCCCGCAGCTCGGCGAGACGCTCGGCCAGGGGGACGGACTCGGCCGTCGGCACGAGCACGTCGGGCACGCCGCTGGGCACCGAGAGGTTCACGGACGTGTCGACGGTGGGGATGACGTGCGTGTCGTCGGGGGCGGCGGCGACCTCCAGCTCGTGCGTGGACTCCTCGGTGTTCGCGGCGTCCGCGGTGACCTTGCGTGCACGCGGGGACACCATGGCGTCGGTCATGCTCTCGGACAGGATGTTGAGGCACAGCACCGTGAGCATGATAAGGATTCCGGGGAAGAACGTGGCCCACCAGGCGCCGCTCATGAGCAGATTGCGGCCGGCGGCGATCACGTTGCCCCAGGACGGCTCGGGGTCGGGCACTCCGGCCTGCAGGAACGACAGCGACGCCTCGAACACGATCGCGTCGGCGACGAGCACGGTGGCGAACACGAGCACCGGGGCTATGGCGTTGCGGGCGACGTGCCGCACGATGATGCGCGGGGTGCCCGCGCCCATCACCCGCACGGCCGACACGTAGTCCTCGCCGTACTGGTCGAGGATGTTGGCGCGCACGATCCGGGTCAGCTGCGGAACGTAGAGGAACGCGATCGTCAGCACGAGCACGGGCAGCGACTTGCCGAACACGGCCACGAACACCGCGGCCAGGGCGATGCCGGGGAACGACATCACGACGTCCATGACCCGCATGAGGGTCTCGGAGATCCACTTGGGGGCGGTCGCGGCGATGGTCCCGAGCACGCAGGCGACCGCGAGGGCGACCAGAGTCGCACCGAGTCCGATCACGAGCGAGTACCGGGCGCCGTAGACGAGGCGCGAGAAGATGTCGCGGCCCTGCCGGTCCGTGCCGAACCAGTGCTCGCCGCTCGGCGGCTGCACGGGGGTGCCGGAGGCCAGCGGGTCGTAGGGCGAGATCAGCGGCGCCAGGATCGCGGCGAGCGCGATGAGCGCGAGCACCGCGATGCAGATGACCGAGCCGAGGGAGAGGCGGCCCCAGCGGAGGCCGGGGACGGAGAGCCGTTCCGTGAGTCTGCGTCGCATGTCACACCGCCCGGATTCGAGGATTGATGAGCACGTACAGGAGGTCGACGATGATGTTGATCACGACGAAGGCGAGAGCGACGGCCAGCGTCACGCCCTGCACGAGGTTGGGTTCGTTGTTGGTGACCCCGTTGAGGATCAGGGTGCCCATGCCGGGGATGGCGAAGATGATCTCGATCACCACGGCCCCGCCGAGCAGGTAGCCGATGCGCAGGCCCAGCACGGTGACGGGGGTGATCAGGGCGTTGCGCAGCACGTTGCGGCCGACGACGATCACCCGCGGGATGCCGGCGCCGAGCGCGGTGCGCACGTAGTCGCGGTCGAGCTCCTCCACCATCGAGGTGCGCACGACACGGGACAGCTGTCCGATCACGGGCACGGCGAGCGCGACGGCGGGGAGGGTCATCCGGGCGAGCCAGCCGGACGGGTCGGTCCAGAAGTCGGGCAGGGGCCCTGAGGCCGGCAGCACGCCCATGCTCAGCGTGAACACCTGGATGAGCAGGATCGCGAGCCAGAACGAGGGCGTGGAGAGGGCGGCGACGCCGAACACGCGGATGACCTGGTCGGGCCAGCGGTCGCGGTAGACGGCGGCCAGCACGCCGATCACGAACGCGACGATCACGGCGATGAGGAGTCCGAGGAAGGTCAGGGCGAGCGTGACGGGGAAGGCGCGGGCCACCTCATCGATCACGGGCAGGCTGCGGGCGGAGTAAGTGCCCAGGTCGCCCTGCACGAGGCCGAACAGGAAGTTCACGTAGCGCACGAACAGCGGAAGGTTCAGTCCGTGGTCTTCGCGGTAGGCCTCCAGCGCCTCGGGGGACGCGGTCTCGCCGAGCGCCGTGCGGGCCGGATCGACGGGCGAGAACGACATCACGAAGAAGACCAGGAACGTGATGCCGAGGATCATCAGCGGCAGCTGCAGCAGCCGCCGGCCGATGAGGCGGAGCGTGTTGGACACGTGCCGCTCCTTCCGGGTGGGGTGGGGGGTGCGCCCTTCGGGTGGGCGCACCCCCGCGGGGGTGGGGCAGGGGCTACTTCGCCGCCACGCCGACGTCGAGGAACGACAGGCCGGTGGTGGGGACGGGCTGGAAGCCGACCAGCTCCTGGCTGCTCCAGGCGGTGGGCAGCTTGCGGTGGAACAGCGGGTAGAGGACGGCCTGGTCGGAGATCAGGTCGAACGCCTGGTTCCAGGTGTCCTGCTGCGCGTCGCCCTCCTCGGTGACGGCGGTGTCGAGCAGCGTGCGCAGCTCGGCGTACTCGGGCGAATCGGCCCAGGCGGTGCGGGTCTGGGTCCAGACGTTCTCGCCGTACCACCAGTTCATGAGCAGGTCGGGGTCGACGCCGAACACGGACGGGTCACCGGGGGCGATGGCGACCGTGTAGTCGCCGGAGTCGATCTTCTCGTACATGGAGGCCGACTGGCTGATGTCGAGCGTGGTGTCGATGCCGATCGCGTCGAGCGACTCCTTGATGAGAGGGGCCACCTCCTTCACCCAGCCGGTGTCGGTCATGCGCAGGGTGATGGCGAGGTCGCCGACGCCCGCCTCCTCCAGCAGCTCCTTGGCCTTCTCCGGGTCGTAGGAGTAGACGGTGGACGCCTCGTGATAGTTCGGGTAGTCCTCGGGGAGGAACGAGGTGGCGGGGGTGGCGTTGCCGAGCATGCCCGTCTCGATGATGGTGTCCATGTCGAGCGCGTAGTGCAGCGCCTGCCGCACGCGCACGTCGTCGAACGGCGCAGCCTTGGTGTTGAACATCATGAACAGCAGGCCGAAGGACTGCACGCTCTCCACGTCGGCGGAGGCGGCGAGCGCGTCGGCGTCGATGTAGGGCACGTCCTCGATGGCCTGCACGGTTCCGGTCGACATCGCGGTCACGCGGGCGGAGGCGTCGGCGAGCAGGTTCCAGTTCATGCCGGCGGCGAGCGCGGGGCGCGGGCCGTTGTAGTCGTCGTACCGTTCGAAGACGAGCTTGTCCTCCGGGACGGCGGAGACGAGCGCGTACGGGCCGGAGCCGATCGGGTTGGCGCCGAAGCCCTCGGGGTCGGCCTCGACCGCGGCCTTCGGGACGATCTTCACGACGCCGAGGCGGTCGTCGATCAGCGAGAACGGGTAGTCGGTCGTGATCCGGACGGTGTCCTCGTCGACGGCCGTGACGGTGTCGATGAAGTCGACGAAGGAGCGGAACAGCGAGTTGTTCGCGGGGTCGAGCACGCGCTCGTAGCTGAACACGACGTCGTCGGCCGTGACGGGGTCGCCGTTCTGGAACGTGGCCCCTTCACGGAGGTCGACCTCGTAGGTGGTGTCGTCGACCTTGGTCGGGAAGTCGGCGGCGAGGGCGGGGGCGGCTTCCTGCGTGACCGGGTCGAGGTCGACGAGCCCCTCGAAGATGTGCCAGTTGGCGGAGACGGTGACGGCGCCCGAGGCGACCATCGGATCGAAGCTGCCGTTGAGGGTGTAGGAGATGCCGGCCTCGATGATGCCGTCGGGGTCGACCTCGCTCGCGGCGGGGCTCTCGTCCGGCGCGCTCGCGGCGCCGCCGCCGCAGCCGGCGAGGGCGATGGACGCGGCGACCGTGCCGGCGACCGCCATCGCGAATCGACCCGCGCGGCGGCGGGTGATGTGTCGGTTCATGTGTGCTCCAGGTGGTGGGGGGACATCTTGAGGACATCTGATGTCTGATGTACTCTAAACACAGGTTCGACCGGATCACAAGAGTGAGATGATCGGAGCGTTTTCGTCAGGCACGAGAGGGGCCCCATGAAGTCCACCACGGGGAGGGCAGCGCGCATGCGTCGTGCCACGACGGCGGACCAGATCAAGCAGCTCATCCTCACGCGCGGGCTCACCCCCGGGGACCCGCTGCCCACGGAAGCCGAGCTGTGCGAGGAGCTCGACGTGTCGCGCTCCTCCGTGCGCGAGGCCATCCGCACGCTGTCCACGCTCGACATCGTCGACGTGCGCCACGGTCATGGCACCTATGTGGGCCCGATGTCCCTGGACCCGATGGTGGAGGCGCTCGTCTTCCGCGGCGTGCTGTCGCCCGAGGGCTCCCTGCAGGCACTGCGCGAAGTCGTGGAGGTGCGTCTGGCGCTCGACCTCTCGATGGCCGAGCGCATCGTGGCGGCGGCGCAGGAGCAGGAGGACCCGCAGCTCGACGAGCTCGTGGCCGAGATGGTCGACAAGGCGTCGCGCGGCGAGTACTTCCTCGACGAGGACCGGGCCTTCCACACCCGGCTGTTCGGCGCGATCGACAACCGCCTGGTCGGGCAGCTCGTCGGCGCGTTCTGGGACGTGCACACCGCGGTGCTCCCGCAGCTGGGCATCGCGCAGCCCGACGACATCCATCGGACGGCGAAGGCGCACGGCGACATGCTGGCGGCAGCGCGCGCCGGGGACGTGGAGCGCTACCGTCAGGCCGTGATCGAGCACTATCAGCCGCTGCAGCGCGTGCTCGCCACCGCCGAGGAAGCGCGGGCCTGACCCCGCCGAGTCGGTAGTCTGACTTTCCACCCACGGAAAGAGGACCCGCATGTCCGTTGGACTGCTCGCCGTCGTCGACGACATCCTGAGCGCCGCGATGAAGGCGTCGGCGAAGGCCGCAGGCGTCGTGATCGACGACGCCGCCGTGACTCCGCAGTACGTGCAGGGCATCACCCCGGCCCGCGAGCTCCCCGTCGTCGGGAAGATCGCCCTCGGGTCGCTGGTCAACAAGTTCGTCATCATCATCCCGATCGCGCTGCTGCTCACCGCGTTCGCGCCGTGGGTGCTGCCGTACCTGCTGATCCTCGGCGGCTCCTACCTCTGCTTCGAAGGGGCGGAGAAAGTCCTCGAGTGGTTCGGCGTGCAGCACGGCCACGCCGACGAGGGCGCGCGGGACGAGAAGAAGCTCGTGCTCGGCGCCATCCGCACGGATCTCATCCTGTCCACCGAGATCATGCTCATCTCGCTCGCCAGCCTCGACACGGGCCTCGACATCTGGTCGACGCTCGCGATCCTCGCCGTGATCGCGCTGCTCATGACCGTGGCCGTGTACGGCGTCGTCGCGCTGCTCGTGAAGATCGACGACGTCGGCCTGAAGGTGGCCAAGAATCCGGTGAAGCGCGTGCGTCACACCGGCACCAGGATCGTGCGGTCGATGCCGGCGGTGTTCCGCTTCATCAGCGTGCTCGGCACGGTCGCGATGCTGTGGGTCGGCGGCCACCTGGTGCTGGTCAACCTCGGCGAGGTGGGTCTGCACGCCACGACCGATCTGCTGCACGGCGTCGAGCACGCGCTGGAACCGCTGGGCGGCGTCGTGGTGTGGGTCGTGGACACCCTCATCTCGGCGATCGCCGGTCTCGTCTGGGGCCTCGTGATCGTCGGAGCCGTCCTCGGCATCGCGAAGCTGTTCGGCAAGAAGCCGAGCTTCCACGAGGGCGAGGAGTCCCCCGCGGACGTGCACGTCTGACCCCGTCCCGGGGCTCACCGGCCGCGGAGCCTGCACTGGGCTTCCAGGGTGAAATGTTAGATTTCATCCGTGCGTCCCCTCCGCTCTGCCCGCCTTCGCGCGCCCGCCGACGCTGATCAGTGGTTCCGGCTGGAAGGCCTTCCGACCTTCGTCCCCTGGCGGCGGTGGTTCCGCGGGATAGCCCGACGTGCCGCACCGCTCATCGTGGCGATCGGGGTCTTCCGGACGCTCGTCGGAGACGGCATCGACACCCTCACGGACGTAGGAGCCCTGTTCGATCATGGCGGGGACGACAGAATCATCGCGATCGCGCTCATGAGCGTCGCCGCCTTCGCGATCCTGCTGGCCTGGGCGCTGTACGCGGCGACGCGCTACGCCATCCGCCACCTCTCCACCGGCCCCGGAACGGTGTTCGCGACCGCGGCGATCCTCCTGGCGGGCGCCGACGCCGCCCTCGGCGGCACCTACCCAGGCGATGCCGCCCTGTCGATCTGCCAAGCCGTGTTCATCGTCGTCGGCTGCATTCTGTTCGTCGCGCTCGGCGGTGCAGCACTCCTGGCCTGGGCAGCGCGCCTCTCCCTGCGCAATCTCTTCGCGGTCGGGCACATGGCCACGATCGCGCTGCCAGTGATCCTGATGCTTGTGCTGTTCTCCTTCTTCGCCGCCGAGATCTGGCAGATGGGGACCTTGCTGAACCGGAACTCGCTGCTGCTGCTGTCCCTGGTCGTCGCGACCCTCACAACCCTCATCGTGCTGCGGGTCAGCGCGATCGAACTGAGGGCAGGGGCGACCGCATTGACGGCCGATGAACGCAACGCCCTTCTCCGGGGAACCCCGGCCGAGGATCGAGGATCCGATGTCGACACCGGAGCCGCCGGACTGCACGCCGCACAACGCATCAACATGCTGCTCGCGATCGCGCTCGCCCAGCTCATCCAGGCCGCGATCTTCGTCTTCCTGATCGCCGGGCTGCTGATCGTCATCGGCGCCATCACGGTGCCGTCCGATCTGGTGCAGACGTGGATCGGCGGCGGGGAGAACCCGCCCAAACTCCATGTGGAGCCCGTGGTCATCCAGGGGCTCCCCCTGCCGCTGACGTTGAACCTGCTGAAGTCCGCGGCGCTGCTGGCGGTGGTCTCGGCTCTCCCCTTCGTGTTCTCCACGGTCAGCGAGACCCGGTACCGCGAGGCGTTCTTCGAGCCGATCGTGGCCGACATGCGCCGGGCGATCCTGGTCCGCGCCGCGCTCCGCGACACCCAGCAGTCGGGGCCGCCCGCGTCCTGCTAGCGTCGGCGATGCGCACCCGAAGCGCAGATGCAGGAGAGCCCGCCGATGACCGCCGTGCACATCAGGGATGCCGAGGACTCCGACCTCGACGCGATCACCGCGATCCACAACCACGCCGTGGTGCACACCACCGCGATCTGGAACGAGGAGGCCGTCGACCGCGCCGACCGCGCCGCGTGGCTCGCCGATCGCACCGCACGCGGCTACCCCGTGCTCGTCGCGGTCGACGGTGCCGACGTGCTCGGCTATGCGTCGTACGCGCAGTGGCGCCCGCACAGCGGCTACCGCCTCACGGTCGAGCACTCGGTGTACGTGCGCGGAGACCAGCGCGGACGCGGCATCGGCCGCACCCTCATGCGCGCTCTCATCGACCGTGCACGCGCCGCAGGGCTGCACGTCATGATCGGCGGGGTCGAGAGCGGCAACACGGCCTCCATCGCCCTGCACGAGCGGCTCGGGTTCGCTGAGGTCGGACGCATGCCGCAGGTCGGCGCGAAGTTCGGCCGCTGGCTCGACCTCAGCATGCTGCAGCTCGTGCTCGACGACCGTCCCACACCCGACGCGGCGCTCTGAGCCATGGACGTGCTGCAGTGGCTCGTCGACGTGTTCTCTTCGCAGTGGACGCTCCCCGGCGGTCAGACGCTCCTCGTGCGCGAGGTCGTGGGCAACGCGTTCGGGCTCGCGAGCGCGCTCGGCGGCATGCGCCGGAAGGTGTGGGCGTGGCCGGTCGGCATCGTGGGCAATCTGCTGCTGCTCACCGTGTTCCTCGGCTCGGTCCTGAGTCCTGACCCCTCCCTTCCGCACCTGCTCGGACAGGCCGGCCGACAGGTCATGTTCATCGCCGTCGCCGTCTACGGTTGGGTGCGCTGGCGGAACGCGGAAGGCGGGCGCGTGGTGCCGCGGTGGGCTCCGACCAGCGCCCGCGTCGGCATTGTGTTGGTGATGATCGTCGGCACCGTAGCGCTGACGCCCCTGTTCCGCGCGCTCGGCTCGTGGGAGCCGGTGTGGGCCGACGCCTGGACATTCGTCGGCTCGCTGCTGGCGACGTACGGCATGGCGAAGGGCTGGACCGAGTTCTGGCTCATCTGGATCGCGGTCGACGTGGTGGGCGTGCCGCTGCTGTTCAGCTCCGGCTACTACGCCACGGGCCTGATGTACGTCTTCTACGGCATCTTCACTGCGGTCGGCTTCGTCATCTGGTGGCGCGCGCAGCGGCGCGAGGCGGCGCCGATCGAGATCCTCCCGCCCGATCCGAGCCCCCGTCGCCCCGACGACCCGGCCTGAGAATGTTTCGGCCCGTGTCGGCGGTGCTCGACGCCGGGCTTGCGGTCCTCTTTCATGGGTCGCATGACCCGACAGATCCGCTTCAACGCCTTCGACATGAACTGCGTCGCCCACCAGTCGTCCGGGCTGTGGCGGCATCCCGACGACCGCTCGCGGCAGTACAACACGATCTCCTACTGGACGGAGCTCGCGACGCTGCTGGAGAGCGCCACGTTCGACGGCATCTTCATCGCCGACGTGCTCGGCACCTACGACGTCTACGGCGGCACCAACGAGGCCGCGATCCGCAACGGCGCCCAGGTTCCCGTCAACGACCCGATCCTGCTCGTGAGCGCCATGGCCGCCGTCACGGAGCACCTCGGCTTCGGCATCACCGCCGGCACAGCGTTCGAGCACCCCTATCCGTTCGCCCGACGCCTGAGCACGCTCGACCATCTCACGCAGGGTCGGATCGGCTGGAACGTGGTGACCGGGTACCTCCCCAGTGCCGCGCGCAACATGGGCCAGCACGATCAGCTCGCGCACGACGACCGCTACGACCACGCCGACGAGTACGTCGAGGTGCTGTACAAGCTGTGGGAGGGCTCGTGGGAGGACGACGCCGTGATCGAGGACCGCGAGCGCGGCATCTTCACCGACCCGTCCAAGGTGCACCCGATCCGTCACGAGGGTACGCACTTCAGCGTGCCCGGCATCCACATCTCCGAGCCCTCGCCGCAGCGCACGCCCGTCATCTACCAGGCGGGCGCCAGCCCGAGGGGTGTGCGGTTCGCGGCCGAGAACGCCGAGGCGATCTTCGTCGCCGCCCCCTCGAAGGAGGTGCTGGCCGGCACGGTGAAGCGGATCCGCGATGCCCTGGAGGCGGCCGGTCGCGACCGTTACGACGCCCGCATCTACACGCTCCTGACCGTCATCACCGCGGCCACGAGCGAGGAGGCCACCGCGAAGCACGCGGAGTACCTGTCGTACGCGAGCCCGGAGGGGGCGCTCACGTTCATGTCAGGGTGGATGGGCGTCGACCTGTCCCAGTATGGCGAGGACGAGCCGGTCGGCAACGTGGAGTCGAACGCGATCCAGTCCGTGCTGCAGCACCTGAGGGAGGAGGCCGACCTCGGCCGCGAATGGACGGTCGGGGACTTCGGTCGGCACAATGCGATCGGTGGGCTCGGCCCGACGATCGTGGGCTCAGGGGAGGAGATCGCGGATGAGCTGCAGTCCTGGGTGGACGCGACCGACATCGACGGCTTCAACCTGGCCTATGCCGTGACGCCCGGCACGTGGCAGGACGTGATCGAGCACGTGATCCCCGTGCTGCGAAAGCGCGGCGCGTACCCCGAGGAGTACACGCCGGGGACGCTGCGCCACAAGCTGCACGGGCGCGGCGACCGGGTGCAGGACACGCACCGCGCTGCGCGCTACCGGGTGGGTGCACCCGCGAGGGCATGAGCGGACACGTCAGTCGGCGTCGCGGCTGAACAGGTTGCGCAGGACGAGGAAGACCACCACGGCGACGACGGCGACGATCGCGAGCTTCGCGATGAACCACAGGACCGAGAACAGCGCGCTCACGATCCACCACGCGATCACGATCGCGAGGATGACGCCGAGGACGGTCCAGATGTTCTTGGTCATGCCTCCAGCCTACGAGGCTCCGACCTCAGCGGCGGTCGTCAGCAGCTCGTGCAGGTGACCGGCGGCGCCCAGCAGGGCGACACTGCGGCGCGTGAGGTCCGCGAGCCGGGCGGAGAGGATCTGCTCGACCTCGCCGGTGCCGCCGTGTGCGCGCAGCTGCTCGAGGACGCGCGCGATCGCCGGGATGCCGTAACCGCCCGCGCGCAGTGCCGCAGACACCCGGGCCTCGGTGATCGCGGAGGCGCCGTACGTCCGTGCCGTCGACGCGTGGCGGTCCGGGCGCACGAGTCCCTCGCTCTCCCAGTGCCGGAGGGCGGACGGACGCACGCCGAGGGCGTCTGCGAGCTCGCCGATCGTCATCGCGTCCTCCGACGCGAACACATCGCCCGCCTCCGCCATCGCGACGCCGAGTCCGCGCAGCGCCTCCTTCACCCGACGTCGTTCCGCGGCCAGCTCGGCATGCATCAGGTCGACGCGCTCGGCCGCCTCGTCCACCGGCGCCAGGATCAGGGCCGGCATCAGCCGCCGCGCCGGCACCGGCCCGAGCGCCAGCGCGAGGGCCCGGTACGCCCGCAGTGCGGCCTCGTGCCGGCAGGTGTAGCGGCGGTACCCGTTCGCCGCCCGGGCGGCGGCGGGGATCACGCCCAGCGCCTCCAGGTCGCGCACCTGCTGCGCCGAGTACCCGACCCTACGGCCGAGAGCGGCCGTGCTGAGTGACCCGTCTGGAGGGTTCATGCCATGGATCCCCTCTGTCCCGGGAGTGAAGTCTCAATAAGCACTGCAACCCGATCATTGAAGCATGGACATGCATCAGATCATCGATCACGTGCGAGCACTCGACGGCGCCCTCGCGGTCACGCCGCAGCCGGGAGGCGAGTTCCCCGAGCTGTCCTGGGGTGACGCGTACTTCTTCCACGCCCCGGACGGGCGGATGCCGGAGCGCACGCAGCCCTTCGGCACGATCATCACCAAGGACTACCCCGACGACACGAGCTCGGGGCTGGATGCGACGGGGCGCTTCCGGGTGAACATCCACGTGGGCCGCGAACGCGCCGAGGCCCTGGTCCCGGTCGAGCCCGACCCCACCGCGGCCGACGTGTTCCGCCTCCATCCGCTCTACGGCGACGCCGGGTGGGTCTGCGTGATCGCGCCCGCGGAGCGCACCGGCTCCCTCGTGCTGGAGCTCCTCGGCACGGCGCACGCCGAGGCGCGGGCGAGGGCCGAGCGGCGGAGGCGGTGACCGTGGGCACCGTGCAGGGCATGACCGAGGCCGAGCGCCGGACGGTCGCCGCGTGGGCGGCCGACTGCGCCGAGCGGGTGCTTCCGCTGTTCGAGGCGGAGGCACCGGAGGACCCGCGCGCCCGGGACGCGGTCGACCGCGCGCGGGCGTTCGCGCGGGGCGAGCTCACGGCGGCGGAGGAGATCCGGCGACGCTTCGTCGCCGGTCGGGCCGCGGCGAGCGCACGCACCCCGGCAGGTCGCGCTGCGGCACGCTCCGCCGCGCAGGCCGCGGGGGTCGCGCACATGGGGGCGCACGCCCTGGGTGCGGCGGCCTACGCCGCCGTCGCCACGGCGCTGGCTCGGGGCGACGATCAGGGGGCCGCGGATGCCGAGGTGCGCTGGCAGCTCTCGCAGCTCACCCCCGAGGCCACCGCCGCGCTGCGACGGCTGCCGCCGCTGGGCGCCGACACCGCCGGCCCGCTCGGACCGGGACTGCTCGCGCGCGGGGCTCTGGGCGACGTCATCCGCTCGCTGCAGTCCGGTCTCGACTGACCTCCGACCTGTCTCCGACCGGCTGAGTTCCTTCCCCTCCCGCCCCCTTCTCCCGCCCCCTTCGGTCGATCCCGCTGGCCGCACCGCCGCATCGCGGCCGCTTCAGCCCGGATTCAGCGGGGAGCCGCCACACTGGGGGGATGCGGATCCTGGTGGTGGACGACGAGGTGCGTCTGGCCGAGGGCGTGCGTCGGGGGCTGGAGGCCGAGGGCTTCGCCGTCGACGTGGCGCACAACGGCGTCGACGGCCTCTGGCGCGCCAGGGAGACCCGGTACGACGCGATCGTGCTCGACCTGATGATGCCCGGGATGAGCGGGTGGAAGGTGTGCGAGGCCCTGCGCGCGGAGGAGAACTGGACGCCCGTGCTGATGCTCACGGCCAAGGATGGCGAGTGGGACCAGGTGGAGGCCCTGGAGAGCGGTGCGGACGACTACGTCACCAAGCCGTTCTCGTTCGCGATCCTCGTCGCACGACTGCGGGCGCTCGTGCGCCGGGGCGCCGTGGCGCGGCCCACCGTGCTGGAGGCGGGCGATCTGCGGCTCGACCCCGCAGGTCACCACGTGTGGCGCGGTGACACCCCGATCACGCTGACGGCGCGGGAGTTCGCGGTGCTCGAACACCTCATGCGGCACCGCGGCCAGGTGCTGTCGAAGCGCGAGCTCATCGAGGGCGTCTGGGACGATGACTTCGACGGCGACCCGAACATCGTCGAGGTCTACGTGGGCCACCTGCGACGCAAGCTCGACAAGCCCTTCGGTCGCGCGGCCATCGAGACGATCCGCGGCGCGGGCTACCGGCTGGCGGCGGACGGTGGCTAGGCGCGTCTGGCGCTCGGTGCGCGGCAGGACCACGCTCGGCGCGACGCTCGTGGTGGCGGTCGCGCTGCTCGTCGGCGCGCTCTCCTTCTACGGCGTGCTGAGCACCAGCATCCACGCCGCCACCGAGCGGTCGGCGGAGCAGCGCCTCGGCGAGCTCGCGCAGCGGTTGGAGGGACCGGGGCGACCGGGGCCGGATCAGCTCGACGACGACCTCGTGCAGCTGCTCGGACCGGACGGATCCGTGCGGCGCGCGAGCGAGGAGGCCGTGGACGCGCTGGGCTCCACTCCCCTTCCTGTCGACGACGACCCGCGGGTGGTGCGGGTGGACGGGGAGCCGATGCTCGTCGTGGCGGAGGACGTGGAGGGCGACCAGACCCTCGTACTGGCGGTGTCGATGGAGGATGACGCGGAGACCCTCGCCACGGTCGCGACCCTCCTCGCCGTCGCGGTTCCGGCGCTGCTCGCGCTGGTCGCGCTCACCACCTGGCTGGTGACGGGGCGGGCGCTGCGCCCGGTCACGCGCATCCGGGAGGAGGTCGACGGCATCACCGCCGAGCGCCTCGACCGCCGGGTGCCGGTCCCGGACACGGGCGATGAGGTGGCGTCCCTCGCCTTCACCATGAACGGCATGCTCGACCGGCTGGACGCGGCGGCGACGGCGCAGCGCCGCTTCGTGTCCGACGCCTCGCACGAGCTGCGCTCTCCCCTGGCCACCATCCGCCAGCACGCCGAGCTGGCGCAGGCTCACCCCGAGGTCACGACCATCGGCGAGCTCGCGGAGGTCGTCTCGGAAGAGGGCCTGCGCCTGCAGGGCATCGTGGAGTCGCTGCTGCTCCTGGCCCGACTCGACGAGGGCGTCACGGGCCACACCGAGGCGGTCGACCTCGACGACATCGCGCTGTCCGAGGCACGCCGCCTCCGCGCCGCGGATCTCGACGTCGACGGTTCCGGCATCGGCGCCGCCCGGGTCCGGGGGGATGCACGGCTGCTCGCACAGCTCGTCCGCAACCTCGCGGACAACGCGGCACGGCACAGCCGCGGTCGGGTCGCGCTCGGTGTCGCGGAGACGCGGGGGCGGGTGGTCCTCACCGTGGAGGACGACGGGACAGGGGTGCCGGCGGCCGAACGAGAGCGGATCTTCGAGCGCTTCGTACGGCTCGACGAGGCGCGCAGCCGGGACGCCGGCGGCAGCGGGCTCGGTCTGGCGATCGCGCGGAGCATCGCGGCGGCGGCGCACGGCAGTGTGACGGTGGACGAGTCGCGCTGGGGCGGCGCCCGGTTCGTCGTGACGCTGCCGTCCGCGGCGGAGCCCGTGACCGGTTCCTGAACGGATCTTCAGGACGCTTCAGGAGGGCTTCAGCGCCTCCGCGGGACGATCGATGCATGGACGACAAGACCCCTGACCAGAACGCGACCCCCGACCAGAACCCGACCCCCGGCGCGACCCCGGACGCCGTCCCCACGACGCCCTTCTCCTCTGCCACCGCCGGTTCCGCACCGCAGGCCGCCCCGCACACGGTCGCGTCCGAGCCGGTCGCCCCGGCCGCGAAGCCCGGCCGCAAGCGTGCGCTCCTCATCGGCGGCGGCATCGCGGCTGCCGTGCTGCTCGCAGGCGGCGGCGTGGCGGTCGGCGCGGCGATCGCCGACGAGTTCGGCGACGACGACCGCCCGGGCGTCGAGGGCCCGCGGCACGACGACCACGACGACGACCACGGACCGCGCGACGATCACCGCACGGACGACCACGACCACCGCCCCGCCGGAGCCCACGGTCCTGTGACGGGCATCGGCACCGACTCGGCCGATGAGCTGCTCGACATCGCGGAGGCTGCGCGCGGTGCCGCCGAGGGCGACGTGACCTCGATCGACGCCAAGCGCGACGGCACCTGGGAGGTGCAGCTCACGACGACCGCGGGCGATGAGACCGAGGTGCGGGTGGACGAGGACCTCACCGCGACCGTCGTCTCGACCGACCCCGCGGACGGCGACGACACCGGACCCGCGCTCACGCTCGACGACCAGACCATCCGCGCGCTGGTCGAGGCCGCGCTCGCCGAGGCCGACGGGATGATCACCGACCTCGACGTCGATGCCGACGACGTGAGCCCGTACGACGCCTCCGTCCTCACGACCGACAACCGCTCGGTCGACATCGAGTTCGACGCGTCGTTCGCCGTGGTCGGCACCGACCTCGACGACTGATCGGGCCCTGTCGCCGGATAGCATCG
This sequence comes from Microbacterium sp. p3-SID336, assembly GCF_025143365.1. GTDB lineage: Bacteria > Actinomycetota > Actinomycetes > Actinomycetales > Microbacteriaceae > Microbacterium. The sequence goes on from NZ_JALXPE010000054.1 coordinate 17,422, forward strand.
AGGCATGACCCACTCGGACCCGATCGACGAGGTGTCCATCGGCGGCGACGTCATCCGCCTCGGACAGTTCCTCAAGTTCGCCGGCCTGCTCGACTCGGGCGGTGACGCCAAGGAGGTCATCATCGACGGCTACGTCACCGTGAACGGCGAGGTCGATCGCCGACGCGGTCGTCAGCTGCACGACGGCGACGTCGTGGCCTTCGAGGGCCGGGCGGTGCGCGTCCGGCCCTGAGCCGGCCCCGGAGCCGTCAGTCGGACGGAGCCGTCAGTCGGACGGCGACGGCGACGGCAGAACCGATCGCACGGTCACCACGATCAGCGCCACCAGCAGCGCCACCATGGTCAGATCCGCCGCGATGTACGCATAGTGCGCCCAGTCGGTCCCCGGCGCGGCGGAGCCAGCGATCACGAGGTCGCTGCGGCGATTGAGCACCGGCCGGATCACCGCCACCTCCACCAGGAACACGACCCACAGCGCTCCCAGCAGCGCCGCGGTCGTGCGCCCCGCCTTCGCGCGCGCCGACACCACGGTCAGCACGAGCAGCACGACTCCGGTCAGCACGTTCAGCGCGGTGAAGACGAGCCGCCCGATCCCGAGTCCGAGCGGGATCGTGATGCCCGGTGCGAGGAACTTGAGCGGGGCCTCCAGGAAGGAGATCGCGACGATCGCACCGAGCAGGAAGGCGGGCAGCAGCAGCCGCAGCGCTGTCGTGGTCCGCCCGCCGGTCATCCGTCCAGGCTAGCCACACGCCCGGGGCGACCCCGCGGGAAAGGCCGTGCAAATCAGCCCGCTCACTGACGCATCGTCGCATAATGGGTAACATGCCACGTCCTGTCGACGCCTATCGCGGTCTCGCCCAGTCGAGCCGCCTCCGCGTGCTCGATGCCCTGATGGATGCACCGGGGATCGGCCTGTCCGAGCTCTCGGAGCTGACCGGCCTGCACGTCAACACCCTCCGCGATCACCTGCGCGTGCTGGAGAGCGAGGGGCATGTGTGCTCCGAGGTCGAGCGGACGGGTCGTCGCGGCCGGCCGCGGCTGCGGTTCGCGCTCGTGACGGCGGCCGACCGCAACGAGGTCGCGGAGCGTCACCTGCGCGACGCGATCCGCCACGGCGACCTGATGCGGGCCATCCTGCCGGCGACGGAGTCCGCGCTGCCGGCGGATGCGACGCATCAGCTCGACGCGCTGCACCATCATCTGAGCGAGGTGGGGCTGCAGCCGGAGATCGACGAGGAGGCGCTGACCATCGAACTGGAGCCGTGCCGCTTCCACGCGCTGCTCGCCGAGGACGGCGCGATCGCCTGCCGGGTGCACGAGCAGCTGCTGCGATCGGTGCTGGAGCGCGCGGGTGGTCCGATCGTGGTCGACCGGGTGCTGCCGTTCACGACGGAGCACACCTGCCTCGTGCACCTCGCGCTGCGGGACGCCGCTCCCGCCGCGTCAGGGCAGGGTCTTGCCGTCGAGCGTCGCGAGGAACGAGACGCCGGGCGTGGACCGGTAGTTGAGGTGGGTCGACGCCGCGATGACGTTGGTCCCAGGGCGCAGGGCTGACGTCGGGATCGGGATCACGAGCGGCGTGGCTGCCGCGGTCGCCGTGCTCGGCGCTGCTGTCGCGTAGGTCGTCGAGCTCAGGGCGGAGGTCGGCAGTCGCAGCCGCCCCACCTCCACGCCGTTGACGGTGATCATGACCCCGTCGTCCGCACGCGCCGTGAGCACCAGGTCCGACAGCTGGGACGGGTCGCCGACCGTGAACGTGGCCCGGAACAGCATGCTGATCGGGCGCTGCGTGGTCGGCGGCGGCACGTCCACCACCGTCGTCACTCCTCCCCCGAAGCCGAGCGGGGCGGCTCCCTGCCCCCAGGTCGTGTCGTCGAACCCGACGCCCGTCCACCCCGTCGGCCAGGCACCGGCGGCGTAGCGGAACCGCCAGCTGCTGTCGCTGCGCACGAGGGTGACCGGTACCGGCGTGGCGACCGGAGGCGTGGTGACGGACACGGTCGTCGCGGGCGAGCGCGCACCGTCCGAACCGATCGCGACCACCGCATACGACACCGCACTCCCCGCCGGCGCCGCGGCGTCCGTCACCACTCCCGACGCGCCCGTGCCGGTGAGCGTCGTCATCCCCGTTCGTGTCACCTCGACGCCGGTCACCGGTCCCCCCGGCCCGGGTGACCAGGCGATGTCCACGCTCGTCGGAGAGGTCGCCGTGGCCGAAGCAACCGGGGCGCCCGGCGGATCCTCCGGCGGCTCCGTGCTCGCGCGGCGCCCGGTCATCACGAGGTCGAACGTGCTGTCCGCCGTGCCCCGGTAGTTCACGTGGGCGGAGGCGGCGATCACGTTCGTGCCCTCCTGCAGCAGGCCAGCCGGAACCGCGAACACGGCGGGCTCCGCGGTCGCGGCGCTCGTGGAGCGCACGGCGTCCGCATAGGTCGCGCTCGTCGGGGTCGCGGATTGCAGATGCGAGGTGCCGAGCAGCGTCCCGTTCACCCACACCGCGACGCCGTCGTCGGCCCGCGTGGTCACGGTCACTCCGGAGAGTTCCTCCACGTCGGTCAGAGAGAGGGTGTGCCGGAAGATCATGGCCCGCGCCCTGTTCGTGGTGGGCGGGCCCAGGTCGATCGCGGTGACCGCGCCTGTGCCCCAACCGAGCGGGGCCCTCCCCGCGCCCCACCCGGAGTCGTCGAAGCCTGCGGTCGTCCACCCCGCCGGCCAGGCCTGTGTCGAATTGCGGTACTTCCAGGTGGAGCCGCCGGCGAGCAGCACCTCGTCGGTCCCGGGCGCGAGGTCCACCGGGAGGGTGAACCGGCTCCCGGCATCGGTCTCGTACTGCTGCAGCGTCGGCGAGTACGTGTAGGCGTCGACGGTCCCCGCCGCCGGATCGAACGTGTAGTACCGCAGCCAGCCGTTGCCGCCGTTCGCGCGGCTCTGGTAGTTGGACAGGATCTGGTGCACGGGCGTGCCGCAGGCGTTCGCGTCGGTGCGCCGTGCTTCGCCGATGTCGCCATCGTGCCAGTGGCCGTTCACGACCATGAAGATGGAGCAGTTCTTCGACACGAAGTCGTTCCACAGGGTCACTGCCGACACCGGGGTCACGTCCGTCCGGATCACGTGCGTGGCGCGTGTGCCGCCGGTGTTGATGAAGCCGTGCGTCGCCAGGATCACTTTGCGGTCGGGGTGCGCGTCGAGCACGCGCTGCGCCCAGCTGAGCGTGTAGGCGGGCGACTCGAACTCCAGGCTGAGCAGCAGCAGGTCCGTGTCGCCCACCGTCAGGAGGCTGTAGCTGTCCTTGTTCTTGCGGTCGATGCCGTCCGGGCCGAACTGGTTCTGCCCCAGGTAGCCGCCGTAGGACACGGTGGCGCTGTTCCAGGAGGCGCCCGCGTAGCGACTCGGCGGGAAGTAGGCGTCGTAGGTGCTCGACTGGCCGGTGGTGATGTCCAGGTCGTGGTTGCCCGGGAGCACCGAGTTCGGCACGCCCGCGTCGTCGAGCGTCTTCATGTACCGGCTCGCGCGCTCCCAGTGGTTCACGTTCGGCCAGGACTCGACGAGGTCGCCGACCTGGATCACGAACTTCGTGTTCAGCTGCGCCCGTGTGTCGACGATCCACTGGGTCTGTGCGCCCATCGTCTGCTCGTACGTGCTGGAGGCGGTGTACCCCTGGGTGTCGGGCAGGACGACGATCGTGAACGTCTCGTCGGCGGCGGTCGCGGCCGCGACGGGCACCAGGGCGCCGACCGCCATCGCGATCGCCCCGACCACCGCGAGTGCACGTCGGCGTGCACGCGTCAGAATCCCCATGTCGAACCCCAGTCCACTTCGACTGGCTCCGTCCTACACCCGCCGAGGGGCGCTCCACAAGGGCATGCGCTGTCGCGCTGGCCCCGCGACTGTCGCACAGCATCCCCCGCGGTTCCCTCGCGCGCAACCCCCGTGCCTCACGCTCTTCGTCGCCGTAAGACGGTATCCCCGCGAGCACCGCTCGCCACCGTCGCCGAGGAGGAGCCATGTCGAAGTCAGCCGACCGGAATGGATCGACGTCGCCGCCTTCGCCCGAGCACGAGGACAAGCCGGACAACCCGACCGATCTGCAGAAGCGGTCGTGGAAGTACGTGCTGGTCAAGAGCATCCGCGAGTTCTCCGCCGACCAGTGCATGGACGGCGCCGCCGCCCTCACCTACTACGCGGTGCTGTCGATCTTCCCCGGGATGATCGCGGTGTTCTCGCTGCTCGGGATCTTCGGCCAGGACGGCGCCGCCGCGGACGCGGTGCTCGGCATCATCGGCGACGTCGCCCCGAAGGAGACCGCGGAGGCGCTGCGTGGACCCATCGAGCAGATCTCGAAGGCGCCGGGCGCCGGTGTCGCACTCGTCTTCGGAATCCTGCTCGCGCTGTGGTCCGCCTCTGGATACGTCGGCGCGTTCAGCCGGGTGATGAACCGCATCTACGAGATCGAGGAGGGACGTCCGTTCTGGAAGCTCCGGCCCATGCAGCTGCTGGTCACGGTCATCACAGTGGTGTCGCTGACGATCGTGGGCATCGTGCTCGTACTCTCCGGCGACGTGGTCTCCGCGCTGGGGGATGCGATCGGCGCGAGCGAGGGCGTGCAGCTCGCGTGGAGCATCGCCAAGTGGCCGCTGCTGCTGTTCGTCGTCGTGTTCCTCGTGGCGGTGCTCTACTACGCGACGCCCAACGCCAAGCAGCCGAAGTTCCGCTGGATCAGCATGGGCGCCATCGTGGCGATCGTGGTGCTCGCGATCGCCACCCTCGGCTTCGTGCTCTACGTCACGACCTTCTCGAACTACGAGCGCACGTACGGCTCGATGGCGGGCATCATCGTGTTCCTGCTGTGGCTGTGGATCGCGAACCTCGCGCTGCTCTTCGGCGCCGAGTTCGACGCCGAGCTCGAACGCGGGCGACAGCTCCAGGCGGGCATCGCCGCCGAGCGCGACATCCAGCTCCCGCCGCGCGACACCCGCCAGAGCGACAAGCGGGAGGAGAAGGAGCGGAAGGACATCGAGGAGGGCCGCCGCATCCGCGTCGACAACGCCGACGATTCGGACGACCGGCGGACGGACGGCTCGCGCGGCGCGGCCCCGGCGGACGACCGCGGGCATGTCGGCGCCGCCGAGGACGGCACGACGCGCGGGGATTCGAGGAGGGACGCCGACCCGCGCTGAGCGATTCCGCCCGGACGCGTCATCCTGACGGCGCGGCCGGACGTCTCAGCCCGACGGCGCGGCCGGACGGCTCAGCCCGACGGCGCGGCCGGACGGCTCAGGGGAAGAGCTGCCGCAGCACGACCCAGTCCTCGGCGGCGAGGGCCTGCGTGACCACGGCCTGCACCTCCGGGGCGACGTCGGGGCCGAGGCGCTGCCACACGACGCGGGCGGCACCGAGGTCCCCCGCGGCGATGGCGTTGGAGAACTCGATGAACGTGTTGGCGTAGGGGATGGTCGAGGTGCCGGCCTCCGCGTTGAAAGGGCCGTACTGGTCGACCCACGGCAGCGCCGGGTCGGGGCGGAGGATCAGGACGTCACCCGGGTGCACGGTCATGTTCGCGACGTGGTTGTACAGCGCGATGGTGACGTAGTCGATGCAGAACCGCTGGCCGATCGCGATGAGGCTGTCACCCGGCATCACCGGGTAGGCCACGATCTCGCCGTCCGCGTCGAGGACGGGCTCCCCGCTCGCGAGCTCCATCGACCCCATCTCGACGAGCTCGCCGAGGAGCTTCGCGTGCGGCGCCCCGCCGTCCTCCGCCATGATGTTGATCATCGAGTTCGTGGTGCACTCGCCGGGGCCGCCTGCTGGCACGGACACGCCGTCGCCGAGATAGACCAGCCCATCCCCGTCCGGGTCGCTCGCGTCGGCGGGCTCCTCGGCGGCGACGGGAGCGGGCGCGGGTGCATGCGCGAAGCTCTCGGACGCCCCCGACATCGCGCCGATCGCGGCAGGAACTCCGACGGCCGCGAGACCGACCACGGCCGCACCCGCGACGACGGTGACGAGGAGACGGGTGCGGTTCATGTCGCCAGCATGGCAGTGCGCGACCGCGGGCGCCAACACGACGCGGGTTCGGGTGTTGGACGCGCGCCCGACCGGCGGACGGGAAGCGGAGCGTGCGTGAGAACGACGCGACCGGTCGCGTCGACCAAGTCGAGCAGGTCCTGACCGTTCGCCGCCTGCTGGTCGGAGCGCGGATCGTGTCGGCGAGGAAACCCGCCCGTCCGTATGCACAGCGTACGGGTGATCGTGCGAGCCCGTGATGCTTGCCATAACCGCGCGCGGTCGCCAAAGGGCTTAGCGACGTGCACGCGCTTGGTGCGGCGGAGAGCGTCGACCGCACGGAACCGAAGCGGCGAGCCCCCATGCCGTGATGGGCGGTTGAGGATCCCTTTCCGAGCGCTGCACTCACGTGTGACCATCACCGCGAAGAGCCACGCTCGCGACTCGAGTCGACGATCTGGAGGGGGCGCCCGACGCCTCGGCTGGCGCCGCCGATCCGTCAGGCGCGCGCGGCTCGCGCGATCAACGCACGCTGAGCGACAAGTCGCATCAGCTCCACGTCTGCTTGGAGGGAGTTGGCCTCCTTACTGGAGGGGAGCAGCACATCCTCGCTCTTGCCACCGCCGTCTTGCTTGGCGTGAACGATCCTGCACCGGATCCCGTAGATTCGGTCGGCAATCTGGTCACGCAAGTCCGCCGGGTTGTGATCGAGCTGAACCGTTCCGACCCCACGAATCGATTGGCTCTTCGAGCAGAAATGATCGACGTACTCTGGAGTCGACTCGAGGAACTCGCGAAGGTCGGCTTCGGAAACGATAGAGCGCAACGTTGCTCGCAACTGCTCGCGCTCCGCCATGCCACCTCGCGCAGCCGGCGCCGCGAGATTGATGAGGCGATTGAGGGCAGCGTCGTTCTGGGCATCGAATCCTGGGTGAAGTAGCTGGCTCTTGACAGAGTTCACGATCTGTTCGCGTGCAAAAAATGGGAAGAAGTACTCGACGCACTGGTAATAGGCCAAGTACTCCAAGAGCGGGAGCCCCGCCGCCGCTCGTCCGTACTGGTAGAGATCTAATGGTTGCGATGCATACTCGTTGCGGGGGAATCTCGGGCGGTGGTCAGGCTGTTCGTGGCGGCGCGGACGATTGCCCTGACGCCGCTTCCCTAGCTGGACGAACCGGTTGTAGACGACATCGAGGTCGAAGAGAAGCGCCTGCCCGTAGCGCTCGAGTGCTTCGACAGCAGTGTCGTGGTTCGAGGTCGCCACGCCGCTGAGTTTCAGCGTCACCGCTCGCCCGAAGAACATCTCGAAGTCAGCGGAGGCCGGCGAAATGTCGATGCGTACGCCATCTTGTTCTACAACTAGCCGCCAGTCAGTCGAAGGCTCCCTCCGAGCGCCTCCCGCAGCCTCCCCGCTGATCTCAGTCTCTGTCTCGCCGTCTGTCTCACCGCTCAGAATTTCCACTCCGGGCAGCTCTTGAAGGAAACTGGCGAGCCGGATGGAGGGACTAGCTCCGATGACCTGACACTCAATGATCCCTCTCGACTTGCTTACCGTTGCGGAGTAATCGGACAGCATGATGTAGTCCTCGAATCCCGATGCTAGGAACGCGTCGACGTCCCTTGGAAACACAGCGATGCTCCTGGTGGTTCGGCCGTTCGGCATAAGCAGGCGTAGATACGAGCGGGCTCGATCAGCGGGTAACCGCTCGAGCACGCGAGTTTCCGCTTCGATCCCGGCGCTCGCAGCCCGCTCAACCAGTTCCTTGAGCTTCGCTTCGTGGGCCGCGATCAAATCAGTCTCGACAACAGGAGGGTTAGTCACGATGAGAATATATCGGCCGCTCCCGCTGCGGCGCCCCTCCTATTTCGGTCACGCGCCAGGTACACCGACTGGCTTTCAAAGGCACCCCTTACCGAGCCGTGCGTTGGACAGGGAAATCGCCGGGCTTCGGCGCAACCGGCGATAGACCTGACGACCAAGCGGGCCCACCTCATCTTCGAACGTCCGTCAGTCGTGGATCAGGCAGAGCGCATGCGGATGCGGCAGGCACGGCGTACATCGTTGCCGGCACTCAGTCCGAGTTACGAGGAAGGGTAGGGTGCACTGTCAGCTTCGTGACCAACCTGTTCGCACCGCTTGCGCCGCTGGTCGTGAGCACGATCATCGGGCTCGTCGGGATAGGGGAGTCTGTCGTCGTATGCGCCGCCGTTGCCTTGGTCGCCGCGGCGTCGATGGCAGCGCCCAATGAGGGGCGCCCATCTGGGCCGGGACTCAAGTGAAATCGAAGACACGACCTAAT
>NZ_JALXPE010000055.1 GCF_025143365.1 Microbacterium sp. p3-SID336
GATCAGGCGGAGACGACCGGTGCCTTGTTCAGGCGGTCGCCCGTCTCGAGGTCGAACGCGTGCACGTGGCCGGGGTTGGCCGCGAGCGTGACCGTCTCTCCGGCGTTCGGGTGGCTGCGGCCGTCGACGCGAGCGACCAGGTCGGTGCGCTTGCCGTTGATCTCGGTGTGGCCGTAGAGGTAGCCGTCGGCGCCGAGCTCCTCGACCAGGTCGACGACGACCGAGAGGCCCTTGCCGTCGGCCGGGCCCACGGTGATGTCCTCGGGACGCACGCCGACCGTGATCTGCGTGCCGGAGGCGCCGGTGAGGGTGTCGCGGTCGAGCGGCACGACCTCGGTGCCGAACTGCACGCCGCCGTCCGCGAGGTCAGCCGAGAACAGATTCATGGCGGGGGAGCCGATGAAGCCGGCGACGAAGACGTTGTTCGGCTTCTCGTACAGGTCGCGCGGGGTGCCGACCTGCTGCAGCAGACCGTCCTTCAGCACGGCGATCCGGTCACCCATGGTGAGCGCCTCGGTCTGGTCGTGCGTGACGTAGACGGTGGTGACGCCGAGACGGCGCTGCAGCGAAGCGATCTGCGTACGCGTCTGCACGCGGAGCTTGGCGTCGAGGTTCGACAGCGGCTCGTCCATGAGGAACACCTGCGGCTGGCGCACGATGGCGCGACCCATGGCGACGCGCTGACGCTGACCGCCGGAGAGGGCCTTCGGCTTGCGGGTGAGGTACTGCTCCAGGTCGAGGAGCTTGGCGGCCTCGAGCACGCGGGCGGCGCGCTCCTCCTTGCCGACGCCCGCGATCTTGAGCGCGAAGCCCATGTTCTCGGCGACCGTCATGTGCGGGTACAGCGCGTAGTTCTGGAAGACCATCGCGATGTCGCGGTCCTTCGGCGGGACATCGGTGACGTCGCGGTCGCCGATGAGGATGCGGCCGGAGTTGACCTCTTCGAGACCGGCGAGCATGCGCAGGGAGGTGGACTTACCGCAACCGGAGGGACCGACCAGGACGAGGAACTCGCCGTCTCCCACCTCCAGGTTGAGCTTGTCGACAGCGGGACGGGTGCCGCCGGGGTACAGGCGGGTGGCGTCGTCGAAAGTCACAGATGCCATGGTGTTTCTCCTTCACCGGCAGGTACGTGCCGGACGATCCGTAGTGAATGAAGCGGCGGAGCGACCCGCCGTGACCCGCCATCGGGTCGGGTTCAGTATGGCATGAACGGCCGCACCTGGGTATTTCTCAGCCTCACTGGCTAGCATCGAACCCGGCCGCGCTCCGCGGCGATCGCCGTTCGCCGGCGGTCGGGGCCAACCCGGACCCCCTGAGACTCAAGAGGAACGATGTCGAGCGACGAAACGCCGAACGTCCCCGCACCTCGCAATTCCCGCGAGGCTGTGCGGGAGAAGGCACAGAAGGTGCACGCCCAGCAGTCCAGGGCGCGTCTCATGCGACGGATCATCATCGCTGCGGTCGCGGTGATCGCGGTGGGCGCCATCGGCACGGCCGTGACCATGGCGGTCACGTCGCAGGTTTCCAAGCCGCAGTTGAGCCCGTCTGGCATGGAGTCGGACGGCGTCGTGGTCACCGACATCACCTCCATGTCGACGTCGGCCGAGACGCCGGAGACCCCGACGCCCGCGCCCTCCGAGGCCGGCACCACCGCCTCCCCGACGCCGGAGCCCTCCGCGTCGCAGGCTGTGGACGTGCACGTCTACGTCGACTACCTCTCGCCCGATGCCGGCAAGTTCGAGCGGGCGAACGCGCGACTGCTGGCCCAGTGGATCGAAGACGGGGCGGCGACGGTGAGCTATCACCCGGTCGCGCTGCTGACGGCCAGCTCGAACGGCACCAAGTACTCGCTGCGCTCCGCGGCGGCAGCGGCCTGCGTCGCCACGCATTCGCCCGAGCAGTTCTATGCGTTCAACCACGATCTGCTGGACGACCAGCCCGAGGTGGGCAGCGACGGCCTCTCCGATCAGGAGCTGGCGAATCTCGCCGGCGCGGTCGGCGTGGACAACGCGAAGGTCGTGCGCTCCTGCATCCAGGACGGCGACTACGTGAGCTGGGCGAAGGAGGCGACGACGCGCGCGCTCAAGGGCCCGCTCGCCGGATCGGACGACCTGGTGCTCACCGCGGCTCCGATGATCGTCGTGAACGGCGAGGCCTACGTCGGCGCGCTGGACGACCCCCAGGAGTTGTCCACGTTCGTGATGTCGGTCGCCAGCGAGGCGTATTACGAGTCCACGACTCCGACGCCCACCCCGTCGACGACGTCGACGCCCGCGCCGTAGTCGAGGGCGGGAGTCCGCCCCCGTCGGTCTGAGCGATCGGCTGGTGGGGCGATCAGTCGAGTTCGTCGAGGATGAGCTCGCCGCGCTGGTTCAGGCGATCCATCAGGTGCGTCATCCGCACGGGATCGATCTGCGGCGGAGGCTCCTCGTCGAACTCGATCACGAGCGGAATGCTCGGGTGCATCCACGCCGAGAGACGGCCGGGGCGCTTCTTCCCGGACGGCCAGGTCATCATGAAGCTCTCCTGGCGGCGGAGCTTCGTGGAGATCAGGATCTTCAGATGCGCTAGGAGTTCATCCTCCACGTCGATCGGCGGACGCGAACTGTTGTACTCCAGCTTTCCCATGCACGAACCATACGCCGCCCCGCGACCCTCCACCATCTGAGAGCGGTCGCCTACTTCGATCGTCACGTGCAACGGAAACAGCCGAGCCGACCGGACGTTACTCGCAGCAGAGCACGCGCGACGGATCGACGACGACGAACAAGAGGCGGATGGAGCTGAGCGGAGGCACCTGCGCCGACCGGATTACGACGCGGCCCTGCCATGGCTCAAAGAAGCGACCACCGTCATCGACACGACCGGGGTCGCGCCGAGCACGGTGACCGGCCTGGTTCTCGCCTCATCCCGAACGCAGGCACGCTGCGTGCTCGCCGCCACACGCTAGCAAACCTGTTCAGGCCAAGTCTTTCAATCGTCCCTCGACTCGAACATGATGGAGACATTCGCGTCGGAATGGAGGGGCCATTGTGAGTGAGTCGAGCCTGGCCAATGTGCGCATGGACGGGGAACTGCCCTCGCGCGCATCAATCCCTGCAATCTTCGACGAACTAGATTTCCAGTTCGCCTGTCAGGCCTATCTGTGGGCTCTGCCGATCGTCTCCTATGCGCAATGGAAGTCGCAGCACTACAACGTCTTCGGTGCGACCAGCAGCGACCTCGTCCGGTATCTGAGCTACCGGGACCGACTCGGCCTCATCACTGCCAATGCCACCACCCCCTATATTCTGAACTTCTTCGATCTGTCCGAGACCGGGCCGCTCGTGGTCGAGCTGCCGCCGGGTCCCACAGCAGGCGGCGTCTCCGACTTCTGGCAGCGCGAGGTCGGCGCGATGGGTGAGATGGGGCCGGACCGCGGCGAGGGCGGTAAGTACCTGATCATCGCCCCGGGCTCGGAACCGCCTGGCGAGGCTGGCGAGGACTATCGCGTGCTCGAGTCGTCCGGGGTGAACATCATGTTCGGCTTTCGGACTCTCGACCCGGATCCGGAGAAGTCCGATGCGCTGGTTCGAGCGGTCCGCATCTACCCCTTCCGCGATCGTGAGAACCCCAATCCCACCCGGGTCGTGTCGCCCAACGGGCGTGCCTGGAGCGGGGATCAGCCTCGGGGCCTCGAGTACTGGCGCATGCTGCACAGCATCTATCAGAGCGAGATCATTGACGAGCGCGACCGTTTCTATCTCGCCATGCTTAGGCAGCTCGGCATTCGAAAGGGCGCGCCATTCGAGCCCGACGAACGTCTCACTGGCATCCTCGAGCGAGGAGCGGCCGCAGGCGAACTCATTGCCCAGGCGAACACCTTCGCGAAGCGGTTCGAACAGGGCCCATATTGGCCGGACCGCGTCTGGGAGCAGGCCATCGTTCTCGACAACTCCGCGCAGCGCGGGAACGGGTACGACGAACTCCTCGAGCGCGCCTCGTGGTTCTACGAAGCCGTCAGCTTCTCCGAGGCGATGAAGAGCACCACTCCCGGCGTCGGACAGGCCTATCTCGGCTCATACACCGATGCCGCCGGCGACTGGCTCGACGGGGCACGCGATTACCATCTGCATGTTCCCGCAGACGTACCAGCCAGGCTGTTCTGGTCAGCGACGGTCTACGACGCGAACACCCGCTGCCTGATCGACAATGAGCAGCAGCGCGGCGACCGCGGATCCCGAGACCCTGAGCTCCAGGTGAACCACGACGGTTCGGTCGACCTGCACTTCGGCCCGACGCCCCCGCCGTCCCGGGAGACCAACTGGGTGCAGACGATTCCCGGTCGACACTGGTTCAGCTACTTTCGCTTCTACGGCCCCCTCGAGGCCTACTTCGATCGGTCCTGGAAGCTCGGGGACATCACCCTGACCTGAGAGCGTCAAAACACGGGCGATGCGAAGCCACCACACACTCTCGCAAGTGCACAGGCTGGGGGCAGCGACACCGACCACATCGAATCAGGCGACGACCACCGCATGAGCAACCGGCAATGGTTAAGCGTCGTGATCGCCGCAACACGTCGGGGAGTGGCAGGTGACACGGGAGCGGCCGGGGCTGCCTGCCTACACGTTCCACAGCTTCAGGAAGGTCGTCGCCACGGCGCTCGACCAGGCGGGGCTGTCGGCGCGTGAAATCGCGGAGTACCTGGGGCGCGCGAACCCGTCGCCGGCGATGAACACCGACATCTCGAAGACGGTCGGCGGGGGCAAGGCGGCAGACGCTCTAGACTCGGTCATGCACGTTCTTGCTAGATCCGCGGAGTTCCGCGGTTCGCCGACTTGGCGCAATTGGTAGCGCACCGTACTTGTAATACGGGGGTTACGGGTTCGAGTCCCGTAGTCGGCTCCACACAGCCTTCAAGTGCCCCGTCGCCGGGGCGAACCGCCGGCCCGGGATGGGCTGTCCGCCGTGCTGCGCGTGCGGTGCACACGGCGTGCCCAGCCTCGCCGTGTCCTCGCCGGGCGAGCCTTGCCCTGCCAGGTCGCGGTGTGCGGTGTCCTCCCGCGTCGCGCGCCAGGGTGGGTGCGACGGCGGGCGCCACTGGGCCACGGCGCGCGGAGCGAATCCCGATTCGCGTAACACGTTGGAAGGTGTTATGTTACTTCTGTGCAGGTGGCCGGCACCCCGCCCCGGCCACCTGCGCTTTTCTCGCCCGGTCGCGCGTCCTGCGCGCGGCTCTGTCGGGGAGAGAGGCCGACGATGGACGCACCGGAGTGGCAGCACGGCTATCCCTACACCGAGAAGCTCTCGCGTGGCGAGTACGAGACCGAGAAGCGTCTGCTGCAGATCGAGTTGCTCAAGCTTCAGGCTCACGTCAAGTACACGGCGGAGCGCGTGCTCATCCTCTTCGAAGGTCGCGACGCCGCGGGCAAGGGCGGCGCGACCAAGCGGTTCATGGAGCACCTCAACCCGCGCGGAGCACGGGTGGTCGCACTCGACAAGCCCACCGACGCCGAGCGCACCCAATGGTACTTCCAGCGCTACGTCGCGCATCTGCCCTCCGGCGGGGAGATGGTGCTCATGGACCGTTCCTGGTACAACCGGGCGGGCGTCGAGCGTGTGATGGGGTACTGCACGGACGAGGAGTACCAGGAGTTCCTGCGCACCGCGCCCGAGTTCGAACGCATGCTCGTGGGTTCGGGCATCCGGCTCATCAAGCTGTGGTTCTCGGTGGGGGAGGCCGAGCAGCGTCGCCGGTTCGAGCGTCGTCGCGACGACCCCGTCAAGCAGTGGAAGCTGAGCCCGACCGACGTCGCCAGCATGGACCGCTGGGCCGACTACACGACGGCGAAGGAGGCGATGTTCTTCCACACCGACACCCCGACGACGCCGTGGATGGTGATCCGCTCGAACGACAAGAAGCGCGCGCGGCTCGAGGCGATCCGCTACGTGCTCTCGCGGTTCGAGTACGAGGGCAAGGACACGATGATCGCCCACGCCCCGGACAGCCGACTCGTCGGGCGTCCCTCGCAGATCTACGACGAGGGCGAGACGGCGGCCTGAGCGCCGGAGGCGAAACCTGGCGTCATCCGGGAATGCCGGGGCCGCGGCGCACGGTTGTCCTCAGCATGACCCGCATCGGCAGCAGTGACCTCGACGTGTTCCCCCTCGCCCTCGGCGGCAACGTGTTCGGCTGGACGGCCGACCGTGACGCCTCGTTCGCGGTGCTGGACGCCTTCGCGGAGGGCGGCGGCGACTTCATCGACACCGCCGACTCCTACAGCGCGTGGGTCGACGGAAACCACGGCGGGGAGAGCGAGACGATCATCGGCGAGTGGCTCGCGTCGCGCAAGCCGAGCGGCTTCGTGGTCGCGACCAAGGTCAGTCAGCACCCGGAGTTCCGCGGACTGTCCGCCGGCACGGTGCGCCGTGCGGCCGAGGCGTCGCTGTCCCGCCTCGGCGTCGACGAGATCGACCTGTACTACGCCCACTTCGACGATGAGACCGTTCCGCTGGAGGAGACGGTCGCCGCCTTCGGCCAGCTGGTCGCCGACGGACTCGTGCGCCATATCGCCGTATCGAACTACTCGGCAGACCGGATCCGCGAGTGGATCGACATCGCGCGCCGCCTCGGCGTCGCGCTCCCCGTCGCCGTCCAGCCGCACTACAACCTCGTGCACCGCAACACGGTCGAGGACACCATCATCCCCGTCGCCGAGGAGTTCGACCTCGGCCTCGTGCCCTACTACGCCCTCGCGAGCGGGTTCCTCACCGGGAAGTACCGCTCGACGGATGCGGCGTCCGTCGATTCGCCGCGGGCGTCCGGCGCCGCCAAGTACGCCACGCCCCACGGCCTCCGGATCATCGACACGCTGCAGGAGGTCGGCGACGCACACGGAGCCTCCGTCGCCGCCACCGCGCTGGCCTGGCTCCGGGCGCAGCCGACCGTGGTCGCGCCCATCGCGAGCGCCCGGGTCGCCGCTCAGGTGCCGGACCTCCTCGCCGGTGCACGACTCGAACTGTCGACCGACGAGGTGCTGCGCCTCGATGAGGTGTCGGCGTGGACACCCGCGCGCGCCTGATCGAGCCTCAGCCTCCCACCAGACCGAGGCGATGCGCGAGGATCACCGCGTGGATGCGGTCGCGGGCATCGAGCTTCGCGAGCACCCGCCCGACGTGCGTCTTCACGGTCGATTCACCCACCCAGAGGGTCTGTGCGATCTCCGCATTGGTCAGCCCGCGCCCGATGGCGAGGAACACTTCGCGCTCGCGGTCCGTCAGGGTCTCGTAGCGCGCTCGGTCGGCGTCGTCGGGGGCGGGTGATGGGGTCGCCGCGTCGAGCCCGGGACCCACGTGCTGCAGCAGCAGGCGCGTGATGCGGGGGGACAGCGCCGCATCGCCGCGGTGCACGGCCCGGACGGCCGAGAGCATCTCGTGCCGCTGGGCGTCCTTCAGGAGGAAGCCACTGGCGCCGGCGCGGATCGCCCCGAACGCGTACTCGTCGAGGTCGAACGTCGTGAGCACCAGCACCCGGGTCTCCGGGTGGGCGCGGACGATCGCCGCCGTCGCCGCGATGCCGTCCAGCTCGGGCATGCGGATGTCCATCAGCACGAGGTCGGGGGCGAGGGCCGTGCTCTGCGCGATCGCCGCGTTCCCGTCCCTGGCTTCGCCGACCACCACGATGTCCGGCTCCGACTCCAGCACCATGCGGAAGCCGAGGCGGATCAGCTCCTGGTCGTCCACGAGGAGGACGCGGATCTGCGAGGTCATGGGTGCTCCTCCGGGGTGGGGGCCAGGGTGAGGGCGGCGGCGTGCTGGGCGGACGCGTCCGCGGTGAGGGGGAGTTCGGCACGAAGCAGCCAACTGCCTGGGCCCGTCGGTCCGGACTGCAGCGTGCCGCGGGCATGAGCCGCGCGCTCGGACAGCCCGCGGAGGCCGAATCCCTCCGAGCCGACCTGCCCGGAGACGCCATCATTGCGGATGTCGATGCGAACGCTGTCAGCACCGTGGTCGATCCGCACCCGCACCGCCGTGGCGCCAGGGGCATGACGCATCGCGTTCGTGACGCCCTCCTGCACGATCCGCCCCACTGCGTGGGCCGTCGCCGGAGGCAGGTCCGCGCTCCCTGACACCGCGAGGGTGACCGGGTACCCCGCTCGCTGGGCCGCTGCCACGGTGTCTCTCGGCTCGACCGGCTGCGCGGGGGCGAGCGGAAGCGGGGCGTCGTCATCGCGCAGCACCCCGAGCATCAGGCGCATCTCGGTGAGGGCGCTGCGCGCCGTATCGGCAGCCGTCGATGCCGCCGCGCGTGCCTGGTCGCGGTCCGGCGTCGCCGCCGCCCCCTCGGACAGCGCGACGATCACCGTGAGCGAGTGCGACACGATGTCGTGCATCTCCCTGGCGATGCGCGCACGCTCGGCCGCCGCGGCGAGCTGCGCCTGCTGATCGCGCTCGACCAGCAGCTGACGGGACCGCGCGATCACGGCATCGAGGTACCGCTTGCGGTTGCCCACGTTGACGCCGATGAGCGTGCCGATCAGACCGAGCACGACCGCGGCGAGTACCGCGTTGCTCCCCGACTGCAGCGTGATGGCTCCGGTTCCCCACAGCAGCGCGCCGACCGCGAAGAGCACGGTCAGGCCGCCGGCATACGTGATCCATGCCAGTCGGGACGAGCTGTAGACCGCAAGGGAGTATGCGGCCACCAGCAGGAGCGGACTGCCGCCGGGGAAGACGGAGAACAGGAACAGCATCTCCAGCGCATACGCCGTGACCGCGGGGAGCAGCGGCACGCGGCGCCGCCAGAGCAGCGTGGCGCAGGCGAGGACCACGGCGGTCGGTCCCAGCACGGACAGCAGGAACGCGAACGGCTCGGGCAGCGAGGGATCCAGGCGAGCGGCGGGGGTGAGCGAGAGCAGGATGCACAGGATGGTGAGCATCACGTCGGCCACCACGGGATGCCGCGCCCAGAACCGCCGGAGCACCCCGGGAGGACGCGGAAGCCGCAGCTCCTCGTCCTCCCGGATCGAGTCGCTGCGGCTTCGCGTTCTGCTCACGGGCCGACTCTACGCGTCGCGCGTGCGCAGCACGGCCCAAGCGGCCAGCAGTCCGCCGACCACCCAGCAGCCCAGCGTCAGGTAGGCGACGGGCTCGTCCAGCGCAGAGCCGTCGCCGGGCACGATGACGTTCTGGGCCGCGGCGACAGGAAGGTACGCCGAGGCATCGACCACCCACGCCCATGCTTCCCCGGCGAGCGTGAAGAAGTTGGCCACGACCGGGAGCACGAACAGCAGGCCGACCGTCGCGGCGATCGCCCCCGCGCCTGAGCGCAGGATGAAGCCGAAGGCGACGCCGATCAGCGCGAACACGGCCATCGAGAGCGACGCGACGACGATCGGCAGCAGCGACGCCGAGGGGTCGGCCCACTCGATGGACTGATCCCTCGGGGCGACGACGAGCGAGACGGCGAGTGCCGCGACACCGAAGATCGCGAGCGACGACACGAACAGGAACAGCGCCAGGACGACGGACTTCGCCAGCAGCACCGAGCCGCGGATCGGATCGGCCGTGAGGGTCGAGCGGATCATCCCGGTGGAGTACTCGCCGGTCACCGCGATCGCGCCGATGATGCCGGCGAGCAGCATGGTGAACTGGATCGGCATCACGACCGCCTGGATCGGCTCGAACCCCGGCATGTCGACGGCCTGCGCGATGAGCACCGCGATACCGATCGTGAGGACGGCCGCGATCGCGATGGACCACCACGTGGATCGCAGGGTGGACAGCTTGATCCACTCGCTGCGCACGGCGCGGACGAACGTGAGGCGTCGACCGGTGTCGACGCGGGGGGTCGTGACGACCGGTGCCTGAGCGGTCATGACAGCTCCTTCGTGCGGTACTCGACGGCGTCGCCGGTGAGCGCGAGATACGCGTCCTCGAGCGAGCCGGTGGCGGGGGTGAGCTCGTGCAGCGGGATGCCACGCTCCGCGGCGAGGTCGCCGATGCGAGCGGCAGGCAGGCCGACGACCTCCAGCACGTCGGGAGCGGAGCTGACGATCTCCACGTCGGAGCCGGCGACGGCAGCGGCCAGGTCGGTGGGCCGAGGGGTGCGAACCCGGACGGTGGTCGTCGTCCACGAGCGGACCAGGTCGGCCAGCGGGGCGTCCGCGAGGACCCGGCCGCGCCCCATCACGATCACGTGGTCGGCGGTCTGCGCCATCTCGCTCATGAGGTGACTGGACAGCAGCACCGTCCGACCCTCCGATGCCGCGTGACGCACGAACTGCCGGACCCAGCGCACGCCCTCCGGGTCGAGACCGTTGACCGGCTCGTCCAGGATCAGGGTGTGCGGATCGCCCAGGAGCGCGGACGCGATCCCGAGACGCTGCCCCATGCCGAGCGAGAACTTGCCCGCGCGCTTACGGGCGACCGATCCGATGCCCGCGAGGTCGATGACCTCATCCACACGGGAGGAGGGGATGCCGTGCGTCGCCGCCATGGCCCGCAGATGGTTGCGCGCCGTTCGGCCCGTGTGCACGGCCTTCGCGTCGAGCAGGACGCCCACCTCGGTGAGCGGCGCACGGAGCTTGCGGTACTCGCGCCCCGCCACCGCGGCACGACCCGAGGTCGGACGGTCCAGCCCGACGATCATGCGCATCGTGGTGGACTTGCCGGCCCCGTTGGGCCCGAGGAAGCCGGTCACACTCCCCGGCTGCACCGTGAAGGACACGTCGTCGACGGCCGTCTTGTCTCCGAACCTCTTCGTGAGGCCTTCTGCTGTGATCATGCCTCCACGTTACGGAGAGCGGGTCGGCGCGTGCGTCCTCCTCCGGTATACATTCGCCGGCAGTGCCTCCACCCCGCGGTGGAGGCGGACGGCTCGACGCATGCGGCGGCGCGGAACGAGACGCGGTGCACGCTCCGATAGTGTCGACAGGTGACAGACACCCGCCGGCTCTCCGCGCCCCTCGCCCTCGGCGGGGCGGTCGCGATCGGCGTGATGACCGCGATCCAGGCCCGCATCAACGGAGTGTTGGGCGTACGCGTGGACAACGGCATCGTCGCGGGCTTCGTGTCCTTCTCCGTCGGACTCGTCGCCCTCGCTGCGGTGATCTCGCTGCTCCCGTCCGCCCGTCGCGGCGCCGCGCGACTGTGGGCGGGCGTTCGCGGGCGTACGATCCCGTTCTGGATGCTGCTCGGCGGCGCATGCGGGGCGCTCACGGTGTCCACCCAGGGGCTGACCGCCGGCGTGCTCGGAGTATCGCTGTTCAGCGTCGGCGTCGTCGCCGGGCAGACGCTGCACGGACTCGTGCTGGACCGCATCGGCTTCGGGCCCGCCGGTGTCGTGGCCGTGACGCCCGGGCGGGTGCTGGGTGGCGCGCTCGCGCTCGCCGCGGTGGCCATCTCCCTCTCGGGGGACGTCCTGGCCTCCGCTCCGCTGTGGATGCTGCTGCTGCCGTTCGCGGCCGGTGTCGGCATCGCGTGGCAGGCCGCGACCAACGGCCGACTCGCGCAGCGGGTGGAGTCGCCCATCGCGGCGACGCTCATGAGCTTCATCACGGGCACAGTGGTGCTCGCCCTCGCCGCGACGGCGAGCATCGCCCTCACCGGCGCGCCCGACCCGCTGCCGGCGGAGCCGTGGCTGTACGTCGGCGGGTTCCTCGGCGCCGCGTACATCCTGCTCGGCGCGTTCATCGTGGCGCACACGGGGGTGCTGCTGATGGGCCTCGGCTCGGTGCTCGGCCAGCTCGTGACCTCGGTCGTGATCGACCTGCTGTGGCCCACGGAGGCCGGGCCCGCACTGTGGCAGGTCGTCGCCATGGTGCTGGTGGCGGTGGCCTCGGTGCTGGTCGCGGTGCCGCGCCGCCGCCGACGCTGAGCGACTAGGTCTTCTTCGAGCCCCGCTCCTTCTTGTCCTTCTTCTTGTCGCGCTTGTCCTTCTTCTTGCTCTTCTTCTTCTCGCGCTTCGCGACGCTGATCTTCCCGTCGCGCTTCTTCCCGGCCTCCGTCGGGCCGGCGTCCGGAGTCGCGGCGAGAGAACCTCCCGGGAGCGGCGACGGCGGCCGTGTCAGCAGTCGGCGGGCGTCGACGGATTTGCGGCGACCCGGCCTCTTCCCTTCAGGCTTCGCGCCGACGTAGAGCCAGCCGAGCAGCTCCTCGTCCTCGCCGAGTCCGTGCATCGTCGCCACCGGGCGCGAGCGCGTGTAGTGGCCCGTGCGCCAGATGACACCCCATCCGGCCTCGTCGAGCAGGAGGCTCAGCACGTGCGCGACACCCGAGGCCACCGCTTCCTGCTCCCAGCGCGGGACCTTCTCGCTCGGGCGATAGCTCGCGACCACGGCGATCAGCAGCGGTGCCCGCAACGGCTTCGAGGAAGGGGTGTCGTCGCCCTGCGCCTCAGCGATCGCTGTTCCCAGGCGCTCTCGGTCGGCTCCGCGCAGTTCCAGCAGCCGCCATGGCCGGAGCGAGGAGTGGTCGGCCACGCGACCAGCCGCGGCGACGAGGGGCAGCAGGTCCTCGCGCGAGGGTGCGGTGTCTCCCACCTTCGACCAGGACTGCCGTGCGCGCACGGCGTCGAGGGCGCTCACGACTCTTCGGGCGTGAAGTTCAGTGCGATCGAGTTCATGCAGTAGCGGTCTCCGGTCGGCGTGCCGAAGCCGTCGGGGAAGACATGGCCGAGGTGCGAGCCGCAGGTCGCGCAGCGGACCTCGGTGCGGACCATGCCCAGGCTCGTGTCCTCGAGCAGCTCGACGGCGTCCGGGCGGATGGACTCGTAGAAGCTCGGCCACCCGCAGCCGGAGTCGAACTTCGTGCCGCTCTTGAACAGCTCGGCGCCGCACGCGCCGCAGGTGTAGTGGCCGGCACGCTCCTCGTCGAGCAGCTCGCCCGTCCAGGCGCGTTCGGTCGCGGCCTCGCGGAGCACGGCGTACTGCTCTTCGCCGAGTTCATCGCGCCACTCGTCTTCGGTCTTGTCCACGCTGTACGACATGATGTCCTCCCGGGGGTCTCCCTCCATTCTCCACGGTGTCACGCGGTCTCGGCGCTGCGTGTCAGAGTGGACGCATGACCGACCCCGTGCAGGAGCGCTATGCGCGGTTCGCGCGCGATGAGGCCCCGGGGCGCAGCGCTCTGTACGCCGAGTGGGCGACGGGCGTCGCGGACGACGAGGAGCTGCGTGCCGTGCTGCGGCGCGTGCCGGAGACGCATCGGCAGCCGCCCCTCGTGTTCGCGGTCGCACGGCTTCTCGGCGCCCCGCTCGCCGGGTACCGTGAGTTCCGGTCGTTCGTGCTGACGAATGCGGAGGCGGTCGTCGCCGAGTGCGCAGCGCGGTCGCTGCAGACCAATGAGCCGCTCCGGCTCGCCGCGCTGCTTCCCGTGCTCAGCGAGATCGACGGACCTCTCGCGCTCCTCGAACTCGGGGCCTCCGCCGGGCTCTGCCTCTACCCCGACCGCTACTCCTACCGGTACACGGGCGAGGACGGCCGCGTGCGGCGTGCGCTCGACCCGGAGGACGGCCCATCCGCGGTGGTGCTCCACAGCCGCGTGACGGGCGAGCTCCCGGCGCTGCGGATGCCGCGGGTGGTGTGGAGAGCGGGCATCGACCTGGCACCGCTCGACGCCGCCGATGACGCGGACCGTCGGTGGCTGCGCGGCCTCGTGTGGCCCGGAGAGGCGGGGCGGGAGCGTCGGGTGGAGGCCGCGCTCGACATCGCGGCGGCGGATCCTCCGCTGCTGGTGGCGGGCGATGCCGGGGAGCGCGTGGAGGAGCTCGCGGCGCGGGCGCCCGCCGATGCGACCCTCGTGATCACGACCCCGGGAGTGCTCGTGCACATCCCTCGGGCGGCACGCTCGGCTCTGGTCGCGCGCATCAGGTCGCTTCCCGCTCGCTGGGTGACGATCGACCCGCCGGGGCTGCTGGACGGCTGGGCGCCTCCGGTCGAGGCCGCCACCTGGCCGGGCTTCGTCGTGGCCCTCGACGGACGGGTGCGCGCGGCGGCGGATCCGCTCGGCCGATGGTGGGAGTGGCGCACGGGGGATCGGCCGGAGCCGTCCTAACCTGGAGCCATGTCCGAAGCCCTCACGGAGCGCGATCGCGCGATCCTCTCCCTCGAAGCCGCCTGGCCGCGGCACGGCGGGATGAAGGAGGAGGTCATCCGCAACACACTCGGGATGAGCGCCGCGCGCTACTACCAGCTGCTGGGCCGGCTGATCGAGACCGAGGCCGCCCTGGCGCACGACCCGATGCTGGTGCGACGCCTCCGACGGCTGCGTGACACGCGCGGGGCACGGCGCGCAGCGCGCACTCCGGGGTTCGTCGGCTGACATCCCGGCGTGCCGCCTCCACGCCGTCGTGCCGCGGAACGGATTGCCAGGGTGGTGCCGCTAGCATCGAGGGGTGTCCAAGCCCTCCCGTGACCGATTCGACGACGTTCCTCGTTCCTCCGGACGCGTAGGGGCTCACCGCGCGGAAGCGCCGGGCATGAACGGCTGGGTCGTGCTCCTGTGGTCGTTCGTCGCCGCGCTCGTGCTGATCATCGCCGGCATCTTCGGCTCGCTCGTCGTCATGGGGCGCATCGAGCTCTTCCCGGCTGCCGCTCCGAGTGCGGCGCCGACCCCGGAGGAGACCGGCGTCGTCGACCCCACCTATTCGGTGATGATCCTGAACGCGACGCCCGACGAGGGTCTCGACGACCAGATGCGCGACACGCTCATCAACACCGGGTGGCCCGCCGGCATCGTCTTCGCGAGCGACAGCGCGAGCGACGACTTCGCGACGACGACCGTGTACTACGTGAACGACGAGGACGAGCTGGCCGCCATCGGACTCGCCGGGGTCATCGGGGGAGCGGAGGTCCGCCAGGACGACTTCTACGCCGACCTGAACGACACCGGGGGCAAGCAGCTCACGGTGGTGATCGGTCTCGACCGCTCCGCCTCTGCGCCCGAGACGCCCGAGGACACCCCGGCTCCCTGACGCCCCTCTACAGGGCGGACGCGCGGCTTGCACTCGGGGGTGCCGAGTGCCAGAATGGCGTTAGCACTCTCTCACTCTGAGTGCTAAACCCACCGTCTACGTCCAGGAGGGACGACAAAACTCATGGCAAAGATCATCGCCTTCGATGAGGAGGCCCGCCGCGGCCTCGAGCGTGGCCTCAACATCCTCGCCGACGCGGTCAAGGTGACCCTCGGCCCGCGTGGTCGCAACGTCGTGCTCGAGAAGAAGTGGGGCGCCCCCACGATCACGAACGACGGTGTCTCCATCGCCAAGGAGATCGAGCTGGACGACCCGTACGAGAAGATCGGCGCGGAGCTCGTCAAGGAGGTCGCGAAGAAGACCGACGACGTCGCCGGTGACGGCACGACGACCGCCACGGTGCTCGCCCAGGCTCTGGTCCGCGAGGGCCTGCGCAACGTCGCAGCCGGCGCCGACCCGATCTCGCTCAAGCGCGGCATCGAGAAGGCCGTCGCCGCGATCACCGAGGAGCTGCTGAGCACGGCGAAGGAGATCGACTCCAAGGAGCAGATCGCCGCGACCGCCTCCATCTCGGCCGCCGACCCCGCGATCGGCGAGCTCATCGCCGAGGCCATCGACAAGGTCGGCAAGGAGGGCGTCGTCACGGTCGAGGAGTCGCAGACCTTCGGCACCGAGCTCGAGCTCACCGAGGGCATGCGCTTCGACAAGGGCTACCTGAACCCGTACTTCGTTACGGACCCGGAGCGCCAGGAGGCCGTCTTCGAGGACCCGTACATCCTCATCGCGAACCAGAAGGTCTCGAACATCAAGGACCTGCTGCCCATCGTCGACAAGGTGATCCAGGACGGCAAGGAGCTCGTCATCATCGCCGAGGACGTCGAGGGCGAGGCTCTGGCGACGCTCGTGCTGAACAAGCTCAAGGGCATCTTCAAGTCGGTCGCCGTCAAGGCTCCCGGCTTCGGCGACCGCCGCAAGGCGCAGCTGCAGGACATCGCGATCCTCACGGGTGGCCAGGTCATCACTGAAGAGGTGGGCCTCAAGCTCGAGAACGCGACGCTCGACCTCCTGGGCCGCGCGCGCAAGGTCATCGTCACCAAGGACGAGACCACGATCGTCGAGGGTGCCGGCGAGGCTGACCAGATCGAGGGTCGGGTCACGCAGATCCGCCGCGAGATCGAGAACACCGACAGCGACTACGACCGTGAGAAGCTGCAGGAGCGTCTGGCGAAGCTCGCCGGTGGCGTTGCCGTCATCAAGGCGGGTGCCGCGACCGAGGTCGAGCTCAAGGAGCGCAAGCACCGCATCGAGGACGCAGTGCGCAACGCGAAGGCGGCCGTCGAGGAGGGCATCGTCCCCGGTGGTGGCGTCGCACTCATCCAGTCCGGCACGAAGGCGCTCGACGCGCTCTCGCTCGAGGGCGACGAGGCGACCGGTGCGAACATCGTCCGCGTCGCGATCGAGGCTCCGCTGAAGCAGATCGCGCTGAACGCCGGTCTCGAGCCGGGTGTCGTGGCGAACAAGGTCTCGGAGCTCCCCGCGGGCCAGGGCCTCAACGCCGCCAGCGGTGAGTACGGGGACATGTTCGCGCAGGGCATCATCGACCCGGCGAAGGTCACGCGTTCCGCGCTGCAGAACGCCGCGTCGATCGCCGGCCTGTTCCTGACGACGGAGGCCGTCGTCGCCGACAAGCCGGAGAAGACCCCGGCCCCCGTGGGTGACCCCTCGGGCGGCATGGACTTCTGATCCCGCTCGCATGACAGAAAGCCCCCGGCTCCGGCCGGGGGCTTTCTGCTGTCCGGGGGTCAGCGGAACAGGCTCGCCGAATACTGGTCCGCCTCCGCGTACTGGGTGGCGACGGAGCCGAGAGAGGTGCCGATGCCGTCGAGCACCTGTTCGACGTGGAGCTGCGCACCCTGCCACTGCTCGGCGCAGCCCTGGAAGGCGTTGGACGCGGACCCCACCCAGGTGGATTGCAGCTCGCGCAGCTGCGCCATGAGGGTGGAGGATTCCGTGCGAAGCCGCTCGATCGTTCCTCGGGTGGCGGCGTGGGCGGCGTGGACGGCGTCGGTGTCGACGGTGAAGACGGTCATGGCAACTCCTTCTGTTGGAGCCTCCGACGCTAGGCGCCTCGCGAGCGCAGCGGGCCGCGCTGCGGGGTCTCGGCTGATCCCTGGGGGTAAGTGCGCCGACATTCCGCCCGTGCAGACCACGCGGCGGCGCCGCGGCGGCACCGCGGCGGCAGGAGGCGCGGGCCGGCAGGAGGCGCGTACGGCAGGAGGCGCGGGCCGGCAGGAGGCGCGTACGGCAGCAGGCGCGTACGGCAGCAGGCGCGGGCTGGCCGGAGGCGCGCTACGGCAGGTCGAGCGGGTCGATCGGCTGCGTATCCTCCAGCAGGTGGGCAGGTGTCGCCTGCGCGGGTGCGAGCGGAAGGGTCACGGTGAACGTCGCACCGCCGCCGGGGCTCTCCGACACCGCGATGTCGCCGTTCAACGCCTTGAGGATCGACGCCACGATCGCGAGCCCCAGCCCGGAGCCGCCGGTCTCACGCGCCCGCGAGGTGTCGGCGCGCCAGAACCGCTCGAAGATCTGCTCGCGGATCTGCGGCGGCACTCCTTCTCCGTGATCGACGATCGCGATGCTCGCAGTGCCCGCCGCCCGGTCGGAGTCGACGACGATCTCGATCGGGCTGTCCTCGGGGGAGAACCGACGCGCGTTGCCGAGGAGGTTCGTCACCACCTGCCGCACCTTGTTCTCCTCGCCGAGCACGATCGGCGGCGTGCGCACCGGGATGTCCTGCACCTCGCTGAAGTCGATCGCCGGTGCCTGCTCCGGCTGACGTGGCCGGCGCCGCAGGCGCGACAGCGTGGCCCGGGGTCGGCCCCGCGGAGCCGGTGCGGGCTCGACGGGAACCACGGGCGTGCGGATGGGGGCGGTCGGCACGTTCTCCAGAGTGCGATCGATGACCGAGATCACGCGGCTCGGAGCCGCGGCGCGCACATCCAGCGCGGCATCGCGCGCGATCGGGCGCAGATCGAGGGGCACGATCTGTGGTTCGCGCTCTTCGTCCAGTCGTGCCAGCGCGAGCAGGTCCTCCACGAGGACCCCCATGCGGATGGCTTCCTTCTCGATGCGCTCCATGGCCCTGGCGGTGTCCTCCTCGCCCTGGATCGCGCCCATCCGGTACAGCTCGGCGTAGCCGCGAACACTGACGAGGGGCGTGCGCAGCTCGTGGCTGGCATCGCCGATGAAGCGCCGCATGTGCTGCACCGTGCGATCACGCTGCGCGAGCGACCGGTCGACGCGGTCGAGCATGGTGTTGATCGCCGCGTTCAGGCGCCCGACCTCGGTCGTCGGCTCCAGATCTGTCAGACGCTGCCGGAAGTCTCCTGCGGCGATCGACATGGCCGTCTGCTCGACCTGCCCGAGCCTTCGGAACGTCAGCGTCACCAGGCCGCGGGTGAGGAGTGCTGCGACGAAGATGGTGATCAGTGCGATGGTGATGTAGATGCCGAAGTACTGACTGATGATGCGGTCCGCCTCCGCCAGGGGCAGCGCGACCATCTGGATGCTGAGCGGAGTGCCCTCCTGCTGGACCAGGGCGACCGCCGCGTGATACACGCTGCCGTTCTCGCCTTCCAGCGACAGGACCTTGTCCTCATTCGCCTGCGCCTCCGACAGCGAGTACTCGGAAGGGAAGTACGGCGCCCGCCCGGACGCGCTGGGAGCCGTCGCCCGGAGCGCTCCCTCCGCGTCGTAGATGGCGAACGAGAAGTCGCGCGGCTTCTCATCGCGGGGAGTGTAGGTGGTGACCCCGTCGATCGTGGTGGTGTCGAAGTACCGCTCGACGAGGTTGCTCGTGACCAGCGCGGGGAGCTGCGCGTTGATGTTCTCGACCAGCGCGTTCCGCAGCAGCGGCACCGTGCCGATCCCGGCCACGAGCAGACCGAGAGCGAGCACGGCGACCGTGACGCCGGTGACCTTCGCGCGCAGGCTGATGCGCCGCCACCAGGTGGTCACCGCATCCGGCTTGTGCGCCATGCGGACCTCCCTGCTGCGGCGACTCCGCCGAGCGCCGGCGGCGGTGGGGCGTGGGTCGTCAGACCGTCTTGCCGACCTTGAGCATGTAGCCGAAGCCGCGCTTCGTCTGGATCAGCGACTCCTCGGTGTGCGGGTCGATCTTGCGGCGCAGGTAGGAGATGTAGCTCTCCACGATCCCGGCATCGCCGTTGAAGTCGTACTCCCACACGTGGTCGAGGATCTGCGCCTTCGACAGCACCCGGTTGGGGTTGAGCATCAGGTAGCGCAGCAGCTTGAACTCCGTCGGACTCAGCTCGATCGGCTCCTTGCCGACGTGCACGTCGTGGGTGTCCTGGTCCATCGAGAGCTCGCCAGCGCGGATGATGGACTCCTCGTCGGCCTGCATCGTGCGGCGCAGGATGGCTTGCGCACGGGCGACGATCTCATCCAGGCTGAACGGCTTCGTGACGTAGTCGTCACCGCCCGCGTTGAGGCCCTCGATCTTGTCGTCCGTGCCGTCCTTGGCCGTCAGGAAGAGGATCGGCGCGGTGAACCCGGCGCCGCGGAGGCGCTTGGTCACGCTGAACCCGTTCATGTCGGGCAGCATGACGTCGAGGATGATGAGGTCGGGCTCCTCCTCCAGCACGGCCGAGATCGTGGCGGCTCCGTTGGCCACGGTCTTGACCTGGAACCCGGCGAAGCTCAGACCCGTGGAGAGCAGGTCGCGGATGTTCGGTTCGTCGTCGACGACCAGGATGCGCGCAGCAGTCATGTCCCCATTATGGTGACTTCGGCCATGCGCGGGCTGATTATCCTGCGGAACGGCGTCGACTCGGACGGTCCGCCCCGGGGTGGATGTGCTGCACAGGTGTTCGCGGAAGGATCGAGACATGAGCTCGACCGAGGACGACATCGCCGCCCCCGCCTTCGCCCCGACTGTCGCCGCCGCACCCGCTCCGGTCGCTGCGCCGACTCCGACCGGAGGAGCGACGGAGTACCACCGCCTCGCGCACCTGCGCCCGCACCACCGGTGGTGGAAGCCGCTCCTGACGGGACTCGTCGGCATCGGCTTCTACGTCGTGATCCTGGTGCTGGTGATCGTGCCGCTCATGGTCGTGTCGGTCGTCGTCCCCGGCTGGGGAGCCGAGCTGCAGCAGCTGTTCCAGGCGACCGCGTTCTTCCAGCTCGACCGGCCGTGGCTCTTCCTCGCCCTCGTGCTGCCGCTGATCCTCATGATCCCGGCGCTGCTCCTGGCGTCGCGCGTGGTCGAGGGCCGCGGGGTCGGTCTGCTCTCGTCCGTGACCGGGCGGCTGCGGATGGGGTGGCTCTGGCGCAGTCTCGGCCTGGCGTTCGCGGTCTTCGCGGTGTACTTCGCCGTGGTGCTCGGCTGGTCCGCCGCGCAGGGGGAGCCGGTGATCCCGGATTTCTCACACCCCGGACTCCTGCTGATGCTGATCCTCGTGATCACGCTGATCCCGCTACAGGCGGCCGCGGAGGAGTACGTGTTCCGCGGCTACCTGATGCAGCTCGTCGGCGCCTGGCTCCGTCACCCCGCGTTCGCGATCCTGCTTCCGGTGCCGCTGTTCGTCCTCGGTCACGGCTACGACGTGTGGGGCGCCGCGAGCGTCGGACTGTTCGCCGTCGTCGCCGCCTGGCTGACCTGGCGCACGGGCGGGCTGGAGGCGGCCATCGCCCTGCACATCGTGAACAACCTGCTGATCTTCCTGCTCGGCTCGGTCGCGGTGGTCGATGCCAACGCCACCTCAGGGGCGCCCGTCGACCTGGTCCTCTCCGCGCTCGCGATGGTCGTGTTCGCTGTCCTCGCGGACCGCTGGGCGCGCCGTCGCGGCGTGGCACGGACCGCGACGGCTGTGGCGCTGAGCGGGACACATCACCTGTCGCCTCAGCTCCACGGCTGAGCGGCGGTCGTTCTCAGGCGGCTGCCGCGATCGCGTCGGCGTCCATGATGGTGTAGCTGTACCCCTGCTCGGCGAGGAAACGCTGTCGGTTCTGCGCGTAGTCCTGGTCGATGGTGTCCCGGGCGACCAGCGTGTAGAAGCTCGCGGTGTGACCCGACTGCTTGGGCCGCAGCAGGCGCCCGAGCCGCTGGGCCTCCTCCTGTCGCGAGCCGAACGAGCCGGACACCTGGATCGCGACCGAGGCCTCAGGGAGATCGATCGAGAAGTTCGCGACCTTGGAGACCACCAGCAGCGAGATGTCGCCCTCGCGGAACGCGCGGTAGAGTTCCTCGCGTTCCTCCACGGGCGTCGAACCGGTGATCTGCGGGGCGTTCAGCGCCTCGGACAGGCTGTCGAGCTGATCGAGGTACTGGCCGATCACCAGGATCTGCTCGCCCTCGTGCTTGGCGATGAGCTCGCGGACCGCGTCGATCTTCGCCGGGGCGGAGGCGGCGAGCCGGTAGCGCTCGTCGTCGGTCGCCGCCGCGTACTCCAGGCGGTCGCTCGGCGGAAGGTCGACACGCACCTCGTAGCAGACGGCGGGGGAGATGAAACCCTGCGCCTCGATCTGCTTCCACGGGGCGTCGAAGCGCTTCGGGCCGATCAGGCTGAACACGTCGCCCTCGCGGCCGTCTTCTCGCACCAGGGTCGCGGTGAGGCCGATCCGGCGCCGAGCCTGCAGGTCGGCGGTGAGCTTGAACACGGGTGCGGGGAGCAGGTGCACCTCGTCGTACACGATGAGACCCCAGTCCAGAGCGTCGAGGAGCGCCAGGTGGGCGTACTCTCCCTTCCGCTTGGCGGTGAGGATCTGGTACGTCGCGATGGTGACCGGCTTGACCTCTTTGGACTGGCCGGAGTACTCGCCGATCTCCTCCGGCGTGAGGCTGGTGCGCTTGAGCAGCTCATCGCGCCACTGCCGAGCCGACACCGTGTTGGTGACCAGGATCAGCGTCGTGGTCTTGGTCGCAGCCATCGCGCCCGCGCCGACGATCGTCTTGCCGGCACCGCACGGCAGTACGACCACACCGGAGCCGTCCTTCGCGAAGGCGTCGACAGCGTCCTGCTGGTACGGCCGGATGTGCCAGCCGTCCTCGGCGAGCTCGATCTCGTGCGGGGTGCCCGGCGTGTAGCCGGCCAGGTCCTCCGCAGGCCAGCCGATCTTCAGCAGCTCCTGCTTGATCTGCCCGCGCGCCCATGCGTCCACGACGAAGGTCTCCGGCGAGGGGTGTCCGATCAGCAGCGGCTGGATGCGCTTGTTGTTGGCGACCTGGGCCAGCACCGCAGGGTCCGTCGACCGCAGGATCAGCAGTCCTTCATCGTCGCGCTCGATCACCAGGCGCCCGTAGCGGTTGACCGTCTCGCGCAGATCGACCGCGACAGACGGCGGGACGGGGAAGCGCGACCAGCGGTCGAGCGTCTCCAGCATGTCGTCGGCCGTGTGCCCGGCCGCGCGGGCGTTCCACAGACCGAGCCGCGTGATGCGGTAGGTGTGGATGTGCTCCGGTGCGCGCTCGAGTTCGGCGAAGATCGCCAGCTCGTGACGCGCGCTCTCGGCATCGGCATGCGCGACCTCGAGCAGCACGGTGCGGTCGCTCTGGACGATCAGGGGGCCATCAGACATAGCTGACCAGTCTACCGGCCGTGCGGAGGCCGAGGCCTCACGGGGTCACGACGGTGGCGGCGCGGATGCTTGACACCGGCAGCGTGCGTTCGACGTCCGCCGCCCTGTCCAGTCCGCGGAGCCGGCCCCCGCCGATGCCCGTCGCCTCCAGCAGCAGGTCGCGGGTCGAGCCGTCCGGCATCCCCACCGTCACGCGCAGCACGGCCTTGGCGCGCACGGCCGCCTCCAGCTCGCGGTCGAGCCACGCGGCGTCGGCATCCGGCCCCTGCCGCTCGCGGAGCCGTGCGATGAGGGGCGCGTAGTCGGCGTGGTGGTCCGGGGCGTCCGGCACCGGGACCGCGGAGTGGCGGGAGCGGACGAGGATCTCCCCGTCTGCGCCGACAAGGCTGGCGGGGTACCGTGCATCGGTCAATGCCCAGTAGACCGTGTCCTGGCCGACCCGTGTGGTGAGCGATCCGACATGCGCCGTCAGACCGAGCGGGCGCAGCGTCTGATCCACTCCCAGGGCCTCGATCAGGTGCGGGTCGGAGCTCTCGATGCGGGTGCGCCCCGTCTCGTCGTCGACCGAGACCCGGATGAGGCCGTGGCGCTGTGCGGTCTGCGCCACCAGGTAGCCGAGGGGCTGCGGGATGCCGGTGAGGGAGATCGTGCCGAGGAACTGCAGGATCGACTGCTCGTCCTCGCCGGCGGCGAACGCGTGCGCGACGGATTCGGCGGTGAAGCGGTAGGACGAGGCCTGGGCGGCGGACTCCCGGGCGGCCATCGTGCGCAGTCGCACGTCGAGCGCAGGCTGCAGGGGGCCGGGGGCGATCGCGGTGAGGTCGTTCTGCAGGAAGATGCGGTCGACTTCCGTCGGCAGCAGGGCGACGAGCGCGGAGGTGTCCGCGGGCTCCCCCTCGCGAAGCGGGAGCGCCCAGGGCGGCTCTGAGCCGTCGTCGGCGGACAGGCCGAGCAGCCGCACCGTCTCCGCGAGCTCCTGCGCCGCCACCGGCCAGGCCGGATCCCAGGGGTGCGCGAGCGGCCATTGTGCGACGGGGATCCAGCCCCCGGCCGCTGTGCGGACCCCGCGTGGCAGCGACGCGCGGAAGGCCGTGGCCAGCTGGGCCCACCGCTCGGCGGCGGAAGAGCGGAGCCAGTGCTCCGCCCTGGCCGTCGTGCGCAGCGTCCGATCGACGGGAGCGGCGAGCTGCGCGCGGACGGCGAGCCCGGCGAGCTGGTCGGCGACCTCGGCGGAGAGCCCGGACTCGGCGAGCTGTCGCTTCTCTCCGGCGTTCAGCCCGCCCCCGAGCAGGAGCCCGAACGGCCGTTCCCGCGCGATCAGCAGCAGATCGGCGAGGACGGCGACCGTGGTGAACGCGCGCTCGGCGGCGTGCGCGGCTGTTGCTTCGGACGACGGGTGCGGCGGCTCATCGTCGATGAGGGCGGGGCGTGGGCGATCGGCGATGAGGGAGTCGACCGGGGGCTGCGGGGTGCCGTCGGGCCGGAGCAGTGCGAGTGCGGTGAGGTGCTCGCGCCCGTCGCCTGGCTCCGTGCCCGCCACGGCATCCACGAGCGCGGCCGCTTCCGCTGCGGTGAGTGCCGGAAGGGCCTTCGCCACGGAGGCCGGTTCGAGCAGGGCCTCGGCGGCGTCGAAGAAGTCCTGCCAGCCGGCGTCGGGTCGCACGCTCCGCGCGGCGAACAGGGCACTCAGCTCGGCATCGCTCGCACCGGCCAGGCGGTCGGCCAGCGGTCGCGCGTGCGTGCTCATGGGCGGTGCCTCACGGACGCGATCCCGCGCGGCCCTTCCGGATGAAGCTCATGACCAGGAGCACGATGATCAAGACGAAGGCGAGGGGGAGTCCCCAGTACGGGATGGCCGCGATCACGGGCCAGACGCCCTCGCCGAACGCGGCCTGATCCATGCCGGACGCGGTGCCGATGATGATCGCGAAGAAGCACACCACGGAGGCCGCGGCGATGCCGAGTGCCGTGAACGCCAGGATGCGGTCGATCCGGCGGATGGGGACCTCCGGTCCGGTGTTCTGCGTGCTCATCCGCTCCAGCCTACTCGCACGACGGCGGACGGTTCCGTTCGGCTCCTGCCGGGTAGGCTGGTGTCGCGCGCACGTGCGCGCGTTCTGTTCTGCATTCGATCCAGCGAGGTTCACCCATGCCCACCGGCAAGGTCAGGTTCTACGACGAAGACAAGGGATTCGGCTTCATCGCCAGCGATGACGGCCAGGATGTCTTCCTGCATGCTTCCGCGATGCCGGCCGGCACGGCGGTGAAGGCGGGTGCGCGCGTGGAGTTCGGCGTGGCCGACGGCAAGCGCGGGCTGCAGGCGCTGTCCGTGCGTGTGCTGGAGGCACCGCCCAGCCTGGCGAAGGCCAAGCGCAAGCCGGCCGACGACATGGCGATCATCATCGAGGATCTCGTGAAGCTCCTCGACGGCATCGGCGGCGATCTGCGTCGCGGCCGCTACCCCTCCTCCAGCCATGGTCGCAAGATCGCCGCTGTTCTGCGCAAGGTCGCCGATGACCTCGAAGCCTGAGCCCGACGCTCGCCTCGTCGAGGCTCACGACCTCGCGCTCGCCGCCTTGCGCGAGATCACGCCGGCCTCCACGATCGGTCCGGCTGCGGGCTACATCGCGGAGGACGACGGGGCGGTCTCCCTGCGGTTCGAGAACCGCCTGGCCGGCTATCCCGGCTGGTACTGGACGGTCACGGTCGCGCGTGTCGACGACGAGGAGGCCACGGTGCTGGAGGCGGAGCTCCTCCCCGGCGACGGGGCGCTGCTCGCCCCCGAGTGGGTGCCGTGGGCCGAACGGCTGGCGGAGTACCGGGCGCACCAGGCCGAGCTGGCCGAGGCTGCAGCCGCGGACGCGGAGGGCGGCGCTGGCGCCGCCGAGAACGGCGAAGAGCCTCTCGCGGACAGTGAGCTCGCGGACGAAGA
>NZ_JALXPE010000056.1 GCF_025143365.1 Microbacterium sp. p3-SID336
CCCGACCCCGGTCCAGCGGGGTGGCCGGCCGAACCGGCGGCCCGACGGCCGCGGCGTGAGGAGTAGCGTGGCGGCGTGACCGTGCTGCTCGCCTTCCTCGCCAACGTGCTCGTCGCGATCGCGAAGACGGTCGCCGCCGTGATCACCTCGTCCGCGTCGATGGTCGCGGAGGCTGCGCACTCCTGGGCGGATGCGGGCAACGAGGTGTTCCTGCTGATCGCCGACCGTCGCGGCGCGAAGCAGAAGGACGCGAGGCACCCGCTCGGCTACGGCCGCAACGCGTTCGTGTGGTCGCTGATCGCGGCGTTCGGCATCTTCACGGCGGGCTCGATCGTGTCGATCATGCACGGCATCCAGGAGCTCTCCGACACCGGGCCCGTGGAGAGCCCGGTCGTCGCATACGTCGTGCTCGGGATCGCGTTCGTGCTGGAGGGCGCGTCGTTCACGCAGGCCCTGATCCGGTCGCGACGGCTGGCGCGGGAACGCGGCTCGTCGACGTGGGACTTCGTGCTGGAGACCAGTGACACCACGCTGCGGGCCGTGTTCTTCGAGGATTCGGCGGCGCTGATCGGCCTGGTGCTGGCGGGCGGCTCGATCCTGCTGCATCAGCTCACCGGCGTCGCCGCGTGGGACGCGATCGGCTCGATCCTCGTCGGCATCCTCCTGGGGGTGGTCGCGGTGATCCTGATCGGGCGGAACATCGCCTTCCTGGTCGGCGCCACCGCCGCACCGAAGCTGCGCGCCCGGGTCGGCACGGCTCTGCTGAGCATGCCCGACATCGAGCGCGTCACCTACCTGCACATCGAGTACGTCGGGCCGAATCGGCTGTTCCTGGTCGCGGAGGTCGACCTGGCGGGTGACGCGCGCGAGCACGACGTGGCTCGCCGGCTGCGCGAGGTGGAG
Source organism: Microbacterium sp. p3-SID336 (assembly GCF_025143365.1). Classification (GTDB taxonomy): domain Bacteria; phylum Actinomycetota; class Actinomycetes; order Actinomycetales; family Microbacteriaceae; genus Microbacterium. The sequence continues at coordinate 904 of NZ_JALXPE010000056.1, forward strand.
CAGCGCATCGAGGCGCACGAGGCGGTGGAGACCGTGGTGCTGTCCCTCTCGGTCGACGATGAGCCGTCGCTGGAGTTCGCCCGGAGCTGAGAGCCTCAGACGCGCCAGTTGTCGGCAAGCTTCGTGAGCAGACGCGCGAGCTCGTCGCGCTCCTCGTCCGTGAAGGCGGCAAGGGCCTGACCGAGCAGCTGCCTGCGCTCGCCGCGCATGCCGCGGGCGATGCGGCGACCCTCGTCGGTGAGGGCGATGCGGGTGCGTCGGGCATCGTCGGGGTCGGCTTCTCGCCGCACGAACCCGGCCTGCACGCCCTGCTGCACGAGCCGCGACGCGCGGGGCTGATCGACGCCGATCGCCTGACCGAGCGCGCTGACACTAAGAGGTTCCGGCGCGGTGGCGAGCGCTTCGAGCATGCGCATCCGCGCTGGTCCCCCCAGGCGCCCGGTCGAGTCGGCGAGCCACGGCGGGGCTCCGGGGTGTCCGCGGTGATGCGCGAAGTGCTCGTGCGCGTCATCGTCCGGCGACGCGCCGTGGGGTCCGCCGTGCCAGCCGTGGGGCCCACCGCGACCGCGACCGGCGTGTTCGCGCGGGCCGGGGCGGCGCCCGCGCAACCGGGACAGCGCCTGCGCGATGGCCTCGGCGGGGTCCGGCGATGCGGAATCACGGGGTGCGGTGCTCACAGTTCGATTTTACATGCGACTTGACATGCTTTGCGAGCGCATGTCACACTACATGTACATGCCGCATGACATGCACATGCCGGACGACATGAATACAGCTCCGGCGCTCCCCCGCGACGCCACCGCGTCGCCCCACGACAGAGGATCACCATGAACACCACCACAGACACCCCCGAGAACAACGACACCCCTCAGCCCTCCCGCCCGTTCGGGTTCTGGCTCACCGCCGTCGACCGCCTGATGGCGGAGGACTTCGCCGCGGCCTTCGAGAGCGAAGGTGCGCGCCGGCGCGACTGGCGCCTGCTCAGCGCGGTCGACGGCACGGCACGGCACGACCGCCCGCTGTCTCGACGCAAGCTGCAGCACCTGATCGACCGCGGCTGGGTCACCGCTGACGGCGACGATTGGACGCTCACCGATGAGGGCCGGGCCGCCAAGGAACGCCTGAGCACGCTCGTGGACGGCATCCGCGCGAAGGTCGCCGACGCCGTCACCGCCGAGGACATGGCGACGACCCTCGCCTCCCTGGAGAGCATCGCCCGCGCGTTCGGGTGGGACGAGGAGACCCCGCTCCCGCGCAAGCGCCGTGGTCACGGACGGCGCTTCGGCCACGAGGCCGGACGTGCGGACGGGTTCGGGCACGGGCGCCGGTTCGGCCACGGACGCGAGTTCGGCCACGGGCACGGGCACGGGCGCGAGTTCGGCCACGGGCACGAGCACGGGCGCGAGTTCGACCACGGGCACGAGCACGGGCGCGAGTTCAGCCACGGCATCGGCGATGCCGACGGCGCACACGGCCGCATCGACCGTGACGGGTGCGTGCGGGGCCACGGCCCCGAGGCGCCTCGGATGCATGGACACCGCGGCCATCGCGGGGCCGCTCGGCTCGCGCAGAGGGCGTTCGAGCGCGGCTTCGACGCCGGTTTCCACCGCGGTCGCGCCGCCTGAGATCACGCGCAGACGCCCCGTCCCTGCGGATGGGGCGTCTGCGCGCATGCACCTCGGCCGCGTCCGACGGCGCCTCGGCCCCGCAGTCCGCACGAGAACGGCTGCATCGAAAACCGCCATCGCTGTGCGGTCCCGACGTTGCGCTGTCCCCACGATGCGCTGTCCCGACTCCGCAACACCCCACCTGCCACGCCGCCCGGCATCCGCGCCACCCCCGGGCACCCGCGCCCCCGGTGTCCGCACCCCCCCACCTTCCATGCACCGCGGCATTCACGCCAGCACGGTGTCCGCGGCCGATCCGTCTCCGGACCGGGCGCCGTCCCGGTCGAGCGTCAGCGGGTGTCGACGGCGAGCAGGGCGACCACGTCCTCGGGAGCCCCGGCGGCGCGGAGGCGTCCGCGCATGGCGGCGGCGGCGAGGGCGTACGGCCGCTCGTCCCCTCGCAGCAGCGAGCGCGCGTTCGCCTCTTCGTTGAGCGCGACGAGCTCGAAGGCCAGCACCTCGACGTCGTCCACGACGATCTCCCCGATGGCCTCCGCGTGTCGGAGCTGTGCACTGATGTACGCATCCCATTCGATCAGCGCCGAGCGCACCGCGTCGCGGACGGGACCGGACTTGGAGTCCACGTCGGCGGCGGTCGCGGCGAAGAAGCAGCCCCCGGTGAACACCCGATCCTTGGAGTAGTTCAGAGCGTTGCGCAGCAGCACGGCGAGCCGCCGCACGCCGCGCGGCTCGTCGCGGGCTGGCGCGACGATCCGCTCCAGGAAGATCTCCCGGGCGGCCGCGATCGTCGCCAGCTGCAGGCCCTCCTTGCTCTGGAAGAGCGTGGCGATGCTGCTCTTGCTCGACCCGGAGGCCGTCGCGAGGCGGCCGATGGTGAGGCCGTCGAGTCCTTCGACCGAGGCGAGGTCGGTCGCGCTCTCCAGCACGATGCGGCGCGACGCGTCCCCGCGGGCTCGGCGCCCGTCGATCACCGCATTCTCCGACATGCCTCTAGTATACGAACGATCGTTCGCCTAGTATACGTATGATCGTTCGTATTGTTTGGCGAAGGAGACCCCATGCCGTCCGTGCCCGTCCTGATCGCTCGCTCTGTTCCCGCCGTCGCCCGGGTGTCGCCCCGGCTCGCGGGCACGCTCGCCGCCCGCCTGTTCTTCGTCACGCAGCCGCGCATGCGCGTGCGAGAGGCCGACCGGGCGACGCACGACGACGCCCGGTGCTCCACCCTGCGCGTGCGGGGCATCGACGTCACGGCGTACGAATGGGGCCGCGGGCCGCGCACCGTCCTGCTGCTGCATGGCTGGCGCGGCCGTGCCTCGCAGTTCGCGCCGCTCGTGCGAGAGCTGGTGTCCGAGGGCTTCCGCGTGGTCTCGTTCGACGCTCCCGCACACGGCGACTCCCGCGGTCGCCGCACCGATATCCGCGACTGGGTCGCTGCCGCTGCGCAGCTGGAGGAGCAGCATGGTCCGTTCGACGCGATCATCGGCCACTCCTTCGGAGGCCTGGCCGCGCTCACTCTCGCCCGCACCGGCACACCGGTCCCCGCGATCGTGGTCATCGCAGGAGCCTCGGCACCGGCCGCGTTCCGCGCCCAGTTCGCCCGAGACCTCCGCCTCGACCCGCCGACCGTCGTGCACCTGACCGAGCGATTCCGGCGACGGCTCGACCTGGACGAGGCGAACGAAGCCGCCGTCTACGACGCGGTGGAGCATCCGATGCCCACCGACACGGCACTCCTCGTCGTGCACGACCGCGGGGATCGCCGCATGCCGGACGGCGACGCGCTGCGCCTGCACTCTGCGCACGGCCACCGCTCCCGGCTGCTGCGCACCGTCGGCCTCGGCCACACGAAGGTGCTGTCGGCCGACCCCACGCTCGACGCGGTCGTCGCTCTCGTCACGGGCGGCCTCTCCGCCGTCGACGCGCTCGGCACGACCTCTGGTCGAGAGAGCGTGCCCGTCACCACGTGAGGGGCGACGCCCCCGCGACCCGCGCGAATGCCGGCACGCGAGACCCGCGCAAGCAGCGGCACGCGAGACCCGGACGAACGGGCAGCCCGCGAGACCCCGACCGGCGACGGTACGCGAGACTCGCGCAGCAGCGGCCCGCGAGACCCCGGGCGAACCGCAGCGCGCTAGACGCGGGCGGGTAGCGGCATAAAGGCGTCGACGGCTCCCGCGAACGGCAGTCCGACCGTGTTCAGCAGGAACACCCCCACACCGACCGCCGCGAGCAGCAGCACGATCAGGAACGCGAAGATCGCGCCGGCGAGCACACGGTAAGCACCGGTGTCCGGCACCTCCGGAGCGATGGACCGCTGCGCCCAGTCATCCGCGACCGCGGCGGGCTGCTCGCCGTCGAGGATGCGCGGCGTCGGCCGCTCTCGTTCGGCGCGACGCGTGGTGGGAGCGGGCAGGACGGCACTCTCTGCCGCAGACACGCTCTCCGGCGGAGGCGTGAGCAGCCCTTCCGGGATCGGAGTCTCCGGCGGCGGTGGCGGGATCACCGCCTCGGCCGGGGGAATCACCATCTCCGGCACAGCCCGCTGATCTGAGTCCGGACGTGCTACGGCCGTCGCGCCCGCGTCACCCGGGACGGCTCCCGCACTCGCCTCACCCGGGACCGTCCCGGAGCCCGCGCCACCCGGCCGCGTGTCAGCATCGAGGTCGCTCGCCTCACCCGGCAGCGCCCCGGCGCCCGTGCCGTCCGGCAGCACGCCGTCCGGTGCATCCTCCCCCTCAGGGAAGAGGGACTGGTCCGAGCCCGCGCCGCCGCCGCTCATGTCAGCCTCCGACCGCTCCCACATCGGTCACACCGACGTCGGTGCGGTGGAAGTTGTGGAACGAGCGCGACGCGGTCGGCCCACGCTGCCCCTGGTACCGATTGCCGTAGGGACCGGAGCCATAGGGGTTCTCGGCGGGCGAGGTGAGCCGGAAGAAGCACAGCTGCCCGATCTTCATCCCCGGCCACAGCTTGATCGGCAGGGTCGCGACGTTCGCGAGCTCCAGCGTGACGTGGCCGGTGAACCCCGGGTCGATGAACCCCGCCGTCGAGTGGGTGATGAGTCCCAGGCGCCCCAGAGACGACTTGCCCTCCAGGCGCGCGGCCACGTCGTCCGGAAGCGTGACCTGCTCGAACGTCGCTCCCAGCGCGAACTCGCCGGGGTGCAGGATGAACGGCTCCTCCGGATCGACCTCGATGAGCCGCGTGAGCTCGGGCTGGTCCACCGAGGGATCGATGAACGGGTACTTGTGGTTGTCGAACAGCCGGAAGTAGCGGTCGAGGCGCACGTCGATGCTCGACGGCTGGATCATCTCCGGCTCGTGCGGTTCCAGGCCGACGCGGCCCGATGCGAGTTCTGCTCTGATGTCGCGATCGCTGAGAAGCACGGCACCAGCCTAGTCACCCGCATCCATCGGCCAACGCGTCGGTTTCCCGTCGAGCGGGGTGCGTCGCTCAGCCCGCGGCAGGACGCACCCCGACTCACGCCGTTCGCACGCGGCGCCGCATCAGGAGCGGAAGCAGCGCGGCCGCGGTCACCGCGATCCCGGCTGTGAGAACGGCCGCTACGAAGCCGCGGCTGACCACCATCGCCGCGATCGTGCCGAACACCGCGATGCCGAGACCGCCGCCGAGCGCGAAGCCGACCTCCTGCACCGCGCCCACCTGTCCCGCCTGATCCACCGTCGTCACGTCGAACAGCGTCGTCGCGGCGAGAGTTCCCGCGATGCCGAACCCGAGACCGACGAACACCAGCGGCACGGCGACGAGGTCCGGGTCGAACGCGAGCCACACCAGCCCCGCGGCCTGCAGGATCAGGGCGAGCACGGTGGCCGCGTTGGCGGAGAGCCACCGGAGCGCCACCGGAGCCACGACGCCGCCCAGCGCGATGGCCACGGCCTGCGGCAGCAGCGCGATGCCGGCCTCAGCGGCGCTCTGTCCTCGGGAGTCCTGCAGATTCAGGCTCACCAGCAGGATCGCGGCCGACGAAGCACCGCTGCTCACGACGATGCGGATGATCGCGGGGCTGAACCCGCCGACACCGAACAGCTCCATGTCGAGCAGCGGGTCGGCGAGGCGGCGCTGCCGGAGCACGAAGTAGACGAGGCTCGCCGTCGCGACCGCCGCCGCGATCGCGGCCGAAACGGGGGCGGCGAGGATCTCGTGCAGCGCGAACACGAGCGCTCCGAGAGCGATGATCGAGGAGAGGATGCTCGGCACGTCCCAGGACGGCGCCTGCGAGCTGCGGGAGTCGGGCACGAGCCAGACGGCAAGCACGCCCGCGAGGACAGCGAGCGGAACGCCGCCGAGCAGCAGCCAGCGCCATCCGGGTCCCTCGGCGAGGAGGCCACCCAGCACTGGGCCGAGCGCGCTGCCCGCCCCGAAGGTCGCCGTCCACAGGCCGTAGGCGAGCACTCGTTCCTTCGCGTGGAACTTCGCACCGATCGTGGCCACCACGCCCGCGATGACGAACGCCTCCGCGACGCCGAGCAGCGCGCGCACGACGATCAGGACCAGGCCGCTGGTTGCGAAGCCGCCGATCGCATTGAGGATGGCGAAGCCGGCGAGCCCGATCAGCACGATGGTCTTCCGTCCGAAGGCATCACCGATCCGCGCCGCGACGATGAGCGACGCGGCGAGCGAGAGCGCGTAGATGTCGACGACCCAGAGTCCCTCGGTGTCGGTGAGGGCGAGGTCGTCGCGGATCGCGGGGAGCGCCGTCGCGACACTGCTGATCGCGAGCGCGCCGATCAGGATCCCGAGCAGCAGCGGGACCATCGCGAACCAGAGACGCAGAGACGAACGAGAGGCTGTGAGAGAGGGGGTGGCGGTCACCAGCTCAGTCTGTAGAGTACCGACAGGAGCCACAAGTACCGACGTCTTCGTCACGTACTTACCTTTTGGATACTGAGGAGGCCGCCATGAGAGAGAAGACCGCGCGGATCATCACCGAATGGAGCGAGTCCTGCGACGCGGAGATCTCCATCGCCGTGCTGGGTGGGGCGTGGAAGCCGACCATCCTGAGTCTCCTCGGTGACCACGGCGTGCTGCGGTTCGGCGAGCTCGGGCGGCTGCTGCACAATCCCACCTCCCGCGTGCTCACCCGTCAGCTGCGCGAGCTCGAGGAGGACGGACTGATCATCCGCACCGTATACCGCGAGGTCCCGCCCAAGGTCGAGTACCGGCTCAGCGAACTCGGCGAGAGTGCCGCACCGCTGCTCGCCGAGCTGACCCGCTGGGGCACGCGGTATGCGGGACTGCACCGCGCGTCCGCGGCCGAGCCGGAGGCCGTCGCGGCGCACTGACCCGATCCGACCGGGCTTTGGCCATCCGCCTCTCGGCAGGTAGGCTTGCCCCACCTGCTCTTCGAGCGGGTTCGGGGCTGTAGTTCAATGGCAGAACTTCTGCTTCCCAAGCAGACAGCGCGGGTTCGATTCCCGTCAGCCCCTCCATTTGTGATCCGAGCGGTCCTCTGTGGCACCCCTGCGCGCCGTCCTCGGCGGGGAGCCGACCGCAGGGTCCGGTACACCGGTACTCCGTCGATTTGACGGACGTGCGCGCGGCGACATATGTTACGGGACGGTAACGGCCTCCCGAAGGGCCGACCCGATGAGCACATCTGCTCCCCGGAAGGAACCTGTCACGACTTCTCTGCCACCCGGGCGCGCCCGCCAGAGCGCCCCCGAAGACCCCGCCGACACCGCGATCGCTCCCCGAGCGCTGCTGCGCCGCGACCTGCGCCGGGCCGCCGCCCCGGCACCGCAGAAGACGACACGCGCGAACCGCCCCGCCACGGAGCCTTCCGCTCCGGTTACGGCGCCTGCGGCTGCGGGGCTCGCGGCGACGACCGCGCGGCGGAAGCAGCCGACCGCCGCCTCGCAGGCTTCAGCGACGCCGCCTCAGAAAGCCGAGACCACCCCCGAGGTCCAGCCGAATCCGGCTCCGCAGGCCGAGTTCACTCCCCACCCCGAGGCGAACCGCACTCCGCAGGCCGATGCCACGCCGACTCCGCCGACCGGGCCGGTCGCTCCGGAGGCCGACCACGACGCCGCCCAGGCGGCCGGCGAGCACCGCGCCGCCCGGACGCCTCGGCCGTCACGTCCCCGCCGCCAGGCACGACGGAGGCGAGCAAAGGTGAAGGCCCTCGGCGCGGTTCTCGCCGTCGGCGTGATGGTCACCGGCACGGCCCTGCCCGTCCTCTCCCCCGGGGGCGACCATGCCGTGGCCACGACAGACCTGGCGGCGTCCGCAGCACAGTCCTTCACCGCGACCGACACCATCCGCGCCCAGATCTCGGCACGAGGCGCGTTCGCGGCGACGACGCCGGAGGAGATCAAGGAGACGCACGCCCGTGCGGCGGCAGCCGCCATCGCCGCGGGAATGCCCCTCAGCAGCGCCATGGACATCCCGATCGCGGATCGCGTGGTGCTGCCGATGGCCGCGGGCTCGTACACGTACACCGACGGCTTCGGCGCCTCGCGTCCTGGCCGCTCGCACCTCGGCCAGGACTTCGCCGCCGCCGTCGGGACGCCGATCAACGCGGCCATGAAAGGCTGCGTCTCGCGCTCCACTGAGAGCTATCAGGGCTACGGCGTGACGATCCAGATCGAGAGCATCGTCGACGGTCAGGCCGTCAGCACCGTGTACTCGCACATGAAGTACGGCACGCGCGCGGTCGAGGTCGGCGACTGCGTCGAGGCCGGCCAGTACATCGGTGACGTCGGCTCGACCGGCTACGTTTTCGGGTCGTGCCTGCACTTCGAGGTGCACATCAACACGGTGCCCATCGACCCGAAGCCCTGGCTCGCGAAGAACGTGGGCTGACCGTTCGAGTCCGCGCGTCGAGGTTCACGGCCGGGGGGAGAGCTCGCCCACGGGTACCGTCACGGGCAGCACGTTCCCCGGCGGCGCGAGCGGGCACGCCCACGCCGGGTCGTAGGCGCAGGAAGGGTTGTACGCGAAGTTGAAGTCGAGCACGAGCGTGCCCCTGCTCGCGTCGGAGCCGAGGTCTGCGCCCTTCACGGTGTCGAGCACGTAGCGGCCACCGCCGTACGTCCCTCCGGGCCGCCCGGCCGACGCGTCGCGCACCGGCACGAACACGCCGCCGCCGTAGGACCGCAGCCGCCACACGTCGAGGCGCCCCGCGTCCGGAACCTCCACGACCCCGATGCGCTCGAACGGCACCACGCCGTCCGTCCCGGTGGCGAACTCGAATTCGGCGGGCTCCGCGTCGAGGAGGGGCAGCTCGAACCGCCATCGCGCGTCGTACGGCGCGACCGGCAGCCCTTCGAACAGCACCCGGGCCTCGGGCAGCAGCGGCGTCGCCGGGTGCCGCAGCATCAGCTCGTCGCGCTCGATCCGCCACAGCTCATGCGCGTCCTCCGGTGACGCGGCCGCCCGCACCGCGTCATACAGGGCGAACACGCGCCTGCGCCAGTCGGCGACCTCCAGGGCCGTCCGTGCTCCGCTCATCCGCGCCCGCTCCCCTCTGCCGCTGACCCGTCGATGAGCTGCGCGTAGCCGTCCTCGTACGTGGGGTACTCCAGCGTGCCGAGCAGGCCGTGCAGCAGCGCGCCGTCGTACACGTATCCGCTCGGAGCGCCCGCGTCGTCCGGTGGCACGGGCACGCCGATTCGTCGGGCGATGAACCCGACGACCTCACCGAGCGGCGCAGGCGCCCTGTCCACCGCATGCACGAGCGCGGGCGGCTCCGGCACCCGCAGCAGCAGGTCGAGCGTCCGCACCAGGTCGGTCTCGTGGATGCGGTTCGTGCGACGCCGGTGGGTGAGCGCGGCGCCCTCGTGCACCTTGCGCAGCAGGAACTCGCGCCCCGGACCGTAGATCCCCGCCGGGCGCACGATCACGGCGTCGAAGAGCTCGCGCGCCGCCCGCTCCCCGTCGCGCAGGCCTTCGCCGCGCGGGGTGACGGGCGCGGGTTCGTCGCGCTCAGTGCGCGGCCGGGCGTCGCCGCCGCCGTCGAACACCCCGGTCGACGACACGAACACCGTCCGGGCGGGCGGTGTCGGGAGAGCATCCGCGAGATGCGTGAGCGCGGTGCGGTACGCCCCGCCCCCCGGCCCGGGCGGCAGCGTGACCACCACGGCATCGACCGCGGGCAGCGGCTCGCGCAACGGCACGGCGAGATCGGCGGAGAGGCCGGTCACGCCATCCGGCAGTGGTCGGTCGCTCCGCCGCAGGGCGGTCACGGTGCCCCCGTCGGCGAGCAGCAGCGGCGCGAGCCGGGCCGCGAGCTTGCCGGAGCCGACCAGCAGTGTGTGGCGGGGCGGAGGGAGAGCGGTCATCGCTCCACCCTCGCACACCGTCGCGCCGCGGGCTCCGGCCTGCCCGCACATCCGAGACGGAGTGCGTGAACCGCGCCCGCCCGCCGCCGCAGGCTCGCCGCGGCGCCTCCGGCCTGCTGAGTGGGACGTAGGCTTGATCGGTGGCGGAATCGCGGGGACGGGTGTGGACGGGCGTGCTGCGCGTCGAACCCCACCGCGGTGACCATCGGGTCGCCCTGCGCGCCGCCGTCAGCGTGGCGGTGCCGCTGCTGACGCTGTGGGCGCTGGACCGGCTCGACCTCAGCATCTACGCGAGCTTCGGCGCGTTCGCCGCACTCTACGGGCGGCACGACGCCTTCCGCGACCGCATCCGGATGCAGGCCGGGGCTGGCGGCGTGCTCCTCCTGGCGATGCTCGTTGGCACCGCGCTCTCGGTGCTCGCTGCTCCGCCCGTGCTCGGCATCCTCGTCGTCGCGGTGGTCGCGGCGGGCGTCACGCTGCTCGCCTACGTCCTGCACTGGCACCCGCCGGGGCCCCTCTTCACGGTGTTCGCGACCGGGGCCTGCGCGACCATCCCCGCCACGACCGCGTCGTTCGGCGACGTGCTGCTCGTGGGGGGAGCGAGTGTCCTGTTCGGCCTGGCGCTCACGGCGCTGGTCGCCGTCGTCACGCGCACCACCGCGGAGGGGGCACCGAGGACTCGCCCCGCGGTGGGCTCGACCGCGGTCGAGATGGCACTGTCGGTCGCGGTCGCGATCGTCGGCGCCGGCGTCGCCGGGCTGCTGCTCGGCGGCACCCACTGGTACTGGGCGGCCGTCGGCGCGGTCGCGGCCGTGAGCGGCGCACAGCTCAACGCCCGGATCATCCGCGGGATCCAGCGCCTCGTCGGCACCCTGCTCGGCGTCCTCGTCGCCGCCGGCGTCCTGGCACTCGATCTGCCACCGCTCGCGGTGATCGCGCTGGTGGTGCTGCTGCAGGGCGCCGCCGAGCTCTTCATCGGCCGCAACTACGGCATCGCCATGGTGTTCGTGACGCCGCTCGCCCTGCTGATGGTGCACCTCGCCGCCCCCACACCCGTGAGCGCGCTGCTGACCGACCGCGTGCTGGAGACGCTCGTGGGCGTCGCCGTCGGCACCGTCGTCGCCGTGGCCTCAGCCGCCCTTCGCCGCCGCCTCGCCCGACGCTGACCAGCGCCGCCGCTCCCGCAACGCAGAGGCGCCGCACCCCCGTGGGAATGCGGCGCCTCGGCATGCACGATCACTCGGCGGCGGCGACCTTCTTCGCGTCGTCCGTGTTGAGCACGCGGAACAGCACGGCGGCGATCACGGCACCGACCGCGGGTGCCACGATGTAGAGCCACAGCGAGCTCCACGCGAAGTGCCCGCTCACCGAGAGGCCGAGTGCGACGGCCGGGTTGAAGCCGCCGCCGGAGATCGAGCCGACCGTCGCGGCGCCGACGAACACCGTGGCGCCGATCGCGAGACCGTAGAACGAGTTGCCCGCGGTGTCCTTCGACGTGGCGGAGTTCAGCACCACCCAGACCAGGATGAGCGTGAACAGCGCCTCGACGAGGAAGGCCGGGCCCACCTCGATGACCATGGCCTTCTCGCCGGCGGGCCAGACGGCGAGGGAGACCAGTGCGGCCGCCGCACCACCGACGAACTGGGCGATGAGGTAGGCGACGAAGTCGGCGACGCTGAGGCCGCCGCGCAGGAAGACGCCGACCGAGACGGCCGGGTTGAGGTGCGCGCCGGAGATGTGGCCCGTGGCGTACACGAGGACCATCAGGGTGAAGCCGATCGCGAGAGGCGTCAGCGGACTGCCGCTGTTGACGGCGGCGATGATCGCCAGGACGAAGAGGAAGGTGGCGAACGCCTCGGCGAGCGCCTTCCGTGGTGTACCGGTCATGAGTGTGCCCTTTTCTTGGATTCCTGAGGCGGCCACCCCGTCCTCGACGCTTCTGCGGCCGACGATCCACCTCGCGGCACCGAGGATAGCGGTGGGCGTACCGCACGTCACGCATTTCGGCGGCGAGGCTGTGAGAACCCTGAGTGCGACCTTTCGTTCTTGTGCATGCGCCCGGATGGTGTCAAGCCCGTCGCGGCCGCGCCTCGACCGCCCCTAGCCTGCCGGGATGACCTCCCAGACCGCGCCTCGCACCGAGGCGCCCACCCGGCTGCGGCGCGCCATCACCGGCCCGCTCCTGTTCGCGTTCATCCTCGGCGACGTCCTCGGCGCCGGCATCTACGCGCTCATGGGCGTGCTGTCCGAGAAGGTGGGCGGGCTGCTCTGGGCACCACTGGTGCTGGCCCTGCTGCTGGCTCTGCTGACCGCCGGCTCCTACGCCGAACTCGTCACGAAGTACCCGCGAGCGGGTGGCGCGGCGGTCTTCGCCGAGCGCGCTTTCCGCAGCCCGCTGGTGTCCTTCCTCGTCGGCTTCAGCATGCTGGCCGCGGGTGTCACCAGCGCCGCCGGGCTGGCGATCGCCTTCGCCGGCGACTATTTCAGCACCTTCGTCGACCTGCCGACCATCCCCGTCGCCATCGCGTTCCTCGCGCTCGTGGGCCTGCTGAACGCGCGCGGAATCCGCGAGTCGATGGGCGCGAACCTCGTGATGACCGCGATCGAGCTCAGCGGGCTCGTCATCGTGATCGTGGTGGTCGCGATGTTCCTGGGCGGCGGTGGCGGCGATCTGTCCCGCGCCACGCAGGCACCGGAGGGCGCGAACGTGGCCCTCGCAGTGCTCTCGGGAGCCGTCATCGCGTACTACTCCTTCGTGGGCTTCGAGACCTCTGCGAACATGATCGAGGAGGTCAAGGACCCGCGGCGCACCTACCCCCGCGCCCTGTTCGCCGCCCTCATCACCGCCGGCGTCGTCTACGTGCTCGTCGGTCTCGCCAGCGCGGTGGCCCTCCCCGCATCCGAGCTGCAGGAGTCCAGCGGTCCGCTGCTCGCCGTGGTCGAGGCCACCGGCGTGAGCGTGCCCTCCTGGCTGTTCAGCCTGATCGCGCTCATCGCGGTCGCCAACGGCGCCCTGCTCACGATGATCATGGTCAGCCGCCTCACCTACGGCATGGCCGAGCAGGGGTTGCTGCCGTCAGCGCTCGGCCGCGTCCTGCCGAAGCGGAGGACGCCGTGGGTCGCCATCCTGACCACGACGCTCGTGGCGATGGGCCTCACGCTGGTGGGCGACCTCGCGACACTCGCCGAGACCGTGGTGCTGCTGCTGCTCGTGGTGTTCCTCAGTGTGAACGTCTCCGTGCTGGTGCTGCGGCGCGACCACGTGGAGCAGGACCACTTCCGCGTCTGGACCTTCGTGCCGGTGCTGGGCATCGGCTCGTGCATCCTGCTGCTCACGCAGCAGCGACCCCAGGTGTGGCTCTTCGGTGCGATCCTGCTCGCGGTCGGCGGCGTGCTCTACGCCATCGCCCGCTGGAGCCGCTCGCGCACGGCCGCCCGGAACGATCGACACGACCGCGACGGCAACGCCGGCCACGGGCACACCACCGGCCGCGACAACTCCGTCGACGGCAACGCCGACCACACCACCGACAACGACGGCAACGTCGACCGCACCACCGACAACGAGAGAGGACACCGGCCATGAGCACACCCGACCGCTCCGAGCACGACGAGGACTTCGAGAAGAACCGGCGGGATCAGCTGACCTCGGCCCCGGAGGCGACGGAGGCGGATGCCGCCCCGCGCATCGACGTGTCGGAGCACGACGGCACCACCCGCGTCGACATCCGGGACGACGCGGAGGTGCGCCCAGGACCAGGCCCCGGCATGCCCGAGGCCGACGGCGCCGCGTGAGGCGCTAGAGCCAGTCCTTGCGCTTGAACACGGCGTAGAGACCGAAGCCCATCGCCACCATGAGCGCAAGCGCCATCGGATACCCGAGCACCCAGTGCAGCTCGGGCATGTGGTCGAAGTTCATGCCGTAGATGGTGCCCACCAGCGTCGGGGCGAAGAGGATCGCGGCCCAGCCGGAGATCTTCTTCACCTCGTCGTTCTGGCGGATGCTCAGTTCGGTCATCCGGCGCATCTCATCGTTCTGCCGCCGGGCGACGATGGTCGACTCGACCGTGAGCGCGTTGTCGAGCACGGCGCGGAACGTGGTGGCGCGGTCGCTGACGCGCAGCGTGTGGTCGAGCACGTCCCGCAGGTAGCGCTGCAGCTCCTCGCTGACCCGGTACTTGTCCGAGCCGCGCAGCAGCCCCTCCAGCATGCCCGCGAGCGGCTGCGTCGCCCGCTGGAAGTCGATCACCTCGCGGCCGAGGTCGTAGATGCGCTGGGTCGCGTCGCTGTTCTCCTCGAACAGCTGGCTCTCGATCTCGTCGATGTCGTTCTCGAGCCCGGTCAGCACCGGCACGTACTCGTCGACCACCTCGTCGAGGATCGCGTACAGCACCGCCTCCGGCCCGTGCGCGAGCAGCGCCGGGTCGCCTTCGAGCCGCCGTCGCACGCGGGCAAGGTCCGGCGACTCGGCGTGCCGGATGGTCACCACGAAGTCGGGTCCGACGAGCACATGCACCTCCCCGAACTCCACCTCCTCGCGCTCGTCGAGGTAGCGCGCGGGGCGCAGCACCATGAACAGCACATCGCCGTACCGCTCCAGCTTCGCGCGCTGATGACCCGAGAGCGCATCCTCCACGACGAGCTCGTGGATGCCGAACTCGTCGGCGACGGCCCGGACCTCCTCGGCACTCGGCCGATACAGCCCGATCCACCCCATGCCGCGGCGCTCGCGGATGCGCTCGAACGTCTCGCTCAGGCTCGCCGGATTCTCCGTGCGGACGCCGTCCACGTAGATCGCGTTGTCGACGATCGCCATCGCGACCCCCCTTGCTGTGCCGTGCTCACTCCGCGGGCGGGGCGCACACGAGCGCCGCGTCCGTGGTGGCCTGGTGGTACTGCTCGGCGGTGAACGGCAGACCGAACTCGGGGGCGGTCTCACCGGAGGCCGCCGGCGCCTTGGATGCGATCGCGGCGAGCTCCCACGACAGCTGCTGGGCGAAGCGACCGCCCGCCGTGGAGTCGTTGAGCACCACCGCGACCGTGAACCCGGTGGCGGGGTCGGAGTATGCGGCCGTGGAGTATCCGGGCGTCCAGCCGTGCTGCCCGATGAGCGAGCCGACGAGATAGGCGCCTCCGGTCGCCTGGAACCAGGACGGCGCGGTGTCGGCGACGGGCAGCGGAGAGCCGAAACGTGCCGGCTCCTCCTTCGTGCGCAGCGCCTGGGCGGCCTCGGCCTGCGCGTACCGCCCCAGATCGGTGATGGTCGACACCACGCCCGAGTCGGTGAAGCCGGAGGTGGACGAGAGCGTGGTGATGTCCACGGGGGCGGCGCAGTCGAAGCCGCCTTCCACGGGCGGGAGGTAGTGGCCGTTCATCGCCGGCGCCGTGGCGGGCGGTGCCGCCGGAGCCGTGGGCAGCTCGGTCTCCGCGAGGCCGAGGGGCTCCGTCACGTACTCGGCGATGAGCTCCCGTGCCGTCATGCCCGTCGCCCGCTCGAGCGCGAGCCCGAGCAGCAGGTAGCCGGCGTCGGAGTCCTGGAACGTGGTGTGCGGGGCCACGGGAGGACGCCCGAGGCCGTAGCCCGCCAGTTCGAGCGGCGCCCACACGCGCTCGGGCGTGTTCATCCACGCCGCCTTCACGGTGGGCTCGGAGGAGCCGGCGCCGCTCGTGCCGTTGCAGAGGTCGAGCAGCGTCACGTCTGCCATGTCCGCGACGCCGGACACGTACTCCGGCACCTTGGCGTCGAGCTTCACGGTGCCCTCGTCGGCGAGCGCGTACAGCACGTCGCAGGTCATCAGCCGCGTGACGTCGGCGATGCGGAACGACATGTCGGTCGACACCTCCGCACCGCCCGCCTTGTCCTGCGTGCCCGACGCGGCGACCCAGCTGCCGCTCCAGGGCACCCAGACGCCCACGATCGCACCGCTCGCGCCGGAGGCTGCGAGGGCGTTGTCGACCGCGCCCTGCATCGAGGCGACCATGTCGTCCGGCAGCGCGCCGTCGGCCTGGGCGGGCGGCGTATAGCTGAAGGAGTCCTCCGACGAGCAGCCGGTGAGGACGAGGCCGAGCACGACGGCCGAGGCCGCTGCGGCGCGCCACCGGCGCGACGAGAGAAGCTGCATGTGTGGGAACCCCCGAAGACGTGTCTCCCGAGTCTAGAACGCGGATGCTGAGATTCCGCCCGCGCGACGCCCGGGAGCGCGGCCCCTAGGGTGTGTCTGTGCCCCATCTCTTCGATCCCGCCGTGGTCTCCGCCGTCCTCCGCCACATGAACGGCGACCACACCGACGACAACCTGCTCATCGCCCGCGCCTTCTCGGAGCCCTCGGCCGCGGAGCCATCCGGCGCCGTGATGACGGGCTTCGACGGCGAAGTCGGAGTGTGGGAGGTCACCCGCGACGGTGCGACGAGCGAGCTGCGCGTGCCGTGGCCCGGCGGTCCGATCAGCGAGCGCCCCGAGGTGCGGCGCGAGGTCGTCGCGCTCTACGACGCCGCGTGCGCCCGGCTCGGCGTCGAGCCGCGCCCGCACGACTGAGCCCCGCCCGCATGACTGAGCCCGCCCGCACGACTGAGCCCGCCCGCATGACTGAGCCCGCCCGCATGACTGAGCCAGCCCGCATCTCTCGGGCTTCCGTCGAAGGTTAGGCTGCCCTTACACTGAAGCCATGCCCGAGCTCCTCTCCTTCTCCGCCGCCCTCCGCGAGCGCTCCTCCGGGTCGCACTCCCGCAGCGAGACGGCGGGCTTCATGTCCGACCTGCTCAAGGGCGAGGGCTCCCGGGAGGACTACATCGCGCTCGTGGCGCAGCACTACTTCATCTACGAGGCGCTGGAGGGCGCGGCCGACCGCATGCGCCACGACGCGGTCGCCTCGGTGTTCCTCAGCGACAAGCTCACCCGGCTCCCCGCGCTCGAGGCCGACCTCGCGTTCCTGCTCGGCCCCGACTGGCGGCAGCTCATCGCCCCGCTGCCCACCACGCAGCGCTACGTCGAGCGCATCCGCCAGGTCGGCGCCACATGGGCCGGCGGTTTCGTCGCCCATCACTACACCCGCTACCTCGGCGACCTGTCCGGCGGCCTCTTCATCGGCCGCATCATGGCGCGGCGCTTCGGCTTCGAGACCAACGGCATCGGCTTCTACCTGTTCGACGACATCGCCGACCCCTCCGCGTTCAAGGACGTGTACCGCGAGCAGCTCGACGCGGCACCCTGGGACGACGCGGAGCGCGAGCGGGTGATCGACGAGGTGCTGCTCGCCTACCGCTTCAACACCGAGCTCTTCGAAGACCTCGACCGGGCCCGCGCCGCCGCCTGACCCGCCCGCACGGAGCCGCGCCGCCTCAGACCTTCGGCAGCTCCGGGGTCGACGCCGCGAGCCACGCATCGCGCATGAACCGCCGCACGTCCTCGTCGACGCGGATGTCACTGGGCCGCAGCGGCCGCGAGAGGTACAGCCCGTCCAGCGAGGTCAGCCGGCTCAGCGCCACGTAGGTCTGGCCGGGGGCGAAGGCGCCCGACCCCAGGTCGATGACGGCCCGGTCGTACGTCTTGCCCTGCGACTTGTGGATCGTCACGGCCCACGCGAGCCGCAGCGGGAACTGGGTGAACTCGGCCACGACATCGCGAGAGAGCTTCTTCGTGTTCGGGTCGTAAGCGTAGCGGAACCGTTCCCAGACCGCGGGCTCGACCTCGACCTCCTCCCCGTCGATCTCGACGCGGACGGCACCCCCGAGGATGCGGGTCACGGTGCCGATCGTGCCGTTCACCCAGCGCGGCGGCTCGCCCGACATGGCCGTGTCGTTGCGGAGGAACATGACCTGCGCGCCGACCTTGAGCTTGAGCTCGGACTCTGCAGGAAGCGAGGCCTCGCCACGGCCGAAGTCACCGCTCACCTCGGCGCGTGCGGTCTGCTCCTTGCCGGGCAGAGCTGCGAGATGCCGACTGTTGATGCCGTTGACGATGTCGTTGCGCGTGGCGAGGGTGATCATCGGGACCTCGCCCGGCTCCGGGTCGGGAGGCGTGCGCGCTCCCTGCGCGTTGAGCACGCCCGCGATCTCCGCGGTCACCCGCCCATAGCGCACCGCGTTGAGCATGGACTTGAACCCGTCGTCGGACTGGCGGTGGATCTGCACGAGCTCGCGCACATGCAGCTCGGCCTTCGTGTCGACCTGGAACAGTCCCTCCTGGTCCGAGAGCCCGGTACCGCCCGACCAGACCTTCGCGTCGAAGAACCAGAACGAGCGGTAGTGGTCCTTCACATACCGGGCCTCGTCCCCGCGCGGCGGCACCGGAGCCAGCTGATACGGATCGCCGAACATCACCACCTGCACGCCGCCGAACGGCTCCCCGCGACGCCCCCTGGCCTGGCGGAGCGAGCGATCGATCGCATCCATCAGGTCGGCGTTCACCATGGAGATCTCGTCGATCACGAGCGTCTCGATGGCATTGAGGATGCGGCGCGTGGCATCGTTCTGATCGATGTCGGCATCGCCGATGAGCCCGATCGGCAGCCGGAACAGGGAGTGGATGGTCTGCCCCTCCACGTTGAGCGCCGCGACGCCGGTGGGGGCACAGATGGCGATCTGCTTCTTCGTGTTCCACGCGAAGTGCTGCAGGAGCGTCGACTTGCCCGTCCCGGCGCGACCCGTGATGAAGACGTGCTCCCCGGTGTCCTCGATGAGCCGGAACAGCTCCTGCTGCTCCTCGGACAGGGCGGGAAGGGACACGGTGCTCACAGGGCTGTGGAGGCGGACGGGGATGCCCACCCATGCTACGTCGCGCGGCGGCACGGCGGCCGCCGACGCTCGGCGTCCCCCCAGGACTCCCTCTTAGACTGACGCCATGGAGCGGGCCGGGGTCAGCGCGCCCCGGCGCGCACGCCTGGGGGTCGATCTGACGATCCTCGCGATCATCGGCGTACTGCTCTTCGCAGCCATCGGCGCCGGCGGCGTCACGCTCTACCAGCAGTTCTACGGCCCCTCGGCCTTCGTCGTGCGATACCTGGATCTGCTCGCGGCCGGACGTGCTGCGGACGCCCTCCGGGTGCCCGGTGTCGCGATCGACAGGGAGACGCTCGACAAGGCGGGCATCGACCCCACCGCCTCCGAGGCGATGCTGCGCCGCTCGGCCCTCGCCCCGCTCACCGATATCGAGGTCGAGTCGGAGAAGCATGTCGAGGACGGCACCGCCGTGACCGTCAGCTACACCGCGAGCGGCCACCCCGGCATCACGACGTTCGTCGTGGAGCAGGACGGCTGGGCGGGGGTCACGCCGAACTGGCGCTTCACCACGAGTCCGCTCGCCGTCATCGACCTGACGGTGCGGGGCTCCGACCGCTTCGCGGTGAACGGCTTCGAGGTGGACCGGCGTCAGGTGTCGGCCGCGGGCCTCGAGGCGCAGCCCCTCGACCGCCTGCCGCTTCTCGTGTTCACCCCCGGGCTCTACTCCGTCACGGTGGACACCGCGATCTCGCAGTCGTCCGGTCAGGGCGTGCTCGCCGACAAGCCGCTGGCGATCACCCCGCTCGACGTGCAGACAGAGCCGACGCCGCAGTTCGTCGAGGTGGTGCAGGAGCGCGTCGAGCAGTTCCTCACGGACTGCACGGCGCAGCAGGTGCTGCAGCCGACCGCGTGCCCGTTCGGCCTCCGGGTCACGAACCGCATCGCGGAGCCGCCCACCTGGTCCATCGCCGTGCAGCCGCAGATCACGGTCGTTCCCGCGGAGGACGGCCACTGGCAGATCCCGCCGACCGACGCGGTCGCCCACGTCGACGTCGAGATCCAGTCGCTGTTCGACGGCAGGGTCCAGCCCGTGTCCGAGGACGTGCCGTTCCGGCTCAACGGGACGATCGCGATCCTCCCCGACGGCTCCGCCTCCATCCGAGTCGGCTCCCCGGACGATCCCCCGGAGGAGTGAGCAGCGCCTCGCCGTCGCGCCCCCCACTGCTCGACCCGCTTGGTGCCGCTGTCACCCCCGCAGTCCCGCCAGTGATCCCGCACGCGATGAAGGAGAACTCACGAACGGAAGGACCCGAGCCCCGCTACCGTCCTTCAGGTCGTGAGATCTCCTTCGCGGCGGCAGCGACCCCCGGGCGAACCGATGCCCGCCCCGCAGACGGAGAACCCAAGCCGTCCCGCAGGCACTCCCGCACGCGATGAAGGAGAACTCACGAACGGAAGGACCCGAATCCCGCTACCGTCCTTCAGGTCGTGAGATCTCCTTCGCGCCGGCAACGACCCCGGGCGAACCGATGCCCGCGCCGCAGACGGAGAACCCAAGCCGTCGCGCAGGCACTCCCGCACGCGATGAAGGAGAACTCACGAACGGAAGGACCCGAGCCCCGCTACCGTCCTTCAGGTCGTGAGATCTCCTTCGCGGCGGCAGCGGACTGCGCGGACCCCGCGAACCGCCGTCGCGCAGGGAGCGGAGGAGCCCGCGGTCAGCGGCCCTGGCGCTGCGCTTCGCGCTCGGCGGCGCGCTGATCCCGGGCAGCGAGGTCGGCGAGCCGGGCGTTGTACTCCTCCAGCTCGGCGTCGCCCGTGCGGTCGGCATGCCGGTCGCGACGCTTCTGCAGCTTCGTGTCGCTGCGGCTCCACTGGATCGCGACCGTGATCGCGAGGATCAGGGTCGGGATCTCCCCGATCGACCAGGCGATGCCGCCGCCCACGTACTGGTCGGTCATCGGATCGGCGCCCCAGTCGCGGCCCATCGCGCCGAACCAGTCGGCGACCATCAGCCCCTCCTGCATCATGATCGCCATGCCGAAGAACGCGTGCATCGCCATGACCGCGATCAGCGTGATCAGGCGACCGGGATACGGCAGGCGATACGGCACCGGGTCGGCACCGATCAGGCTCATCACGAACAGATAGCCCGACAGCAGGAAGTGGATGACCATCCACTCGTGCCCGAGGTGCTCGTACATCGACCAGCGCACCAGGTCGGTGAAGTAGAACGCCCAGAGGGAGAGGATGAAGATCGCGGCCGCCACGATGGGGTGCGTGATGACGCGGGCGTACGGCGAGTGCACCGCCCACATGATCCACTCCCTGCCGCCGCGGGTGCCGTCGTCGCGCTTGTGGATCGCGCGGAGCGCCAGGGTGATCGGCGCCCCGGAGACCAAGAGCAGCGGGATCGCCATGGACAGCATCATGTGCCCGAGCATGTGCACGCTGAACAGGTACTCCTGATACGCGTTGATCGGGCCGCCGGTGACCCAGACCAGCATGAGCATGCCCAGCACCCAGAACACCGTGCGGTGGATCGGCCAGCGGTCGCCGCGCAGTCGCAGCCGGCGCACACCCGCCAGGTACAGGAACAGGCCGAAGCCCGCCGCCACCAGCCACAGCACGTCGATGTCCCACGCGGTGAACCACCGCTCGAGCGTGAGTTCGGGCGGAAGAAGGGATCCGGTGAGGATCTGCGCCGGGGTCTGCGCGAACGCCGCGGTCTCGCCCGTGGGCGGTGGCGTGCGCGCCAGCGCGGCGGCCGCACCGGAGGCCAGCCCCATCAGCGCGACCTCTCCGAGGACGAGCAGCCAGAACCACCGCGACGCCCCGGCGCCGTCGAGCTTCGGGATGAGGCGGGTGCGGTACCAGGCGCCGAGCAGACCCATGCCCACGAGCAGCACGGCCTTGACGATCACGATCGTGCCGTACGGCGTGGTCCACAGGGCATCCCACGCGCCCACCGCGACGATCGAACGCGTGAAGCCCGAGAGGGCCACCACCGCGAACGCCGCGATCGCGAGCGAGGAGTACCGCGACACGAGCGCACGGATGTCGAGCCCCTGCTGTCCGCGCAGCAGCACGAGCAGCAGCAGCCCGCCCAGCCACACGGCGGCGCCGATCGTGTGCAGCAGGATCGAGTTGACGGCCATGTTGTGCCCGTCGAGGTCGCCCGCATGGCCCTGCGTGGCGAGCGGGAGGAACGACGCGGCAGCGAGCATGGCGGTGAGCAGCGTCGGCGTCCAGGAGCGCCACGCGAACGCGAGGACGGTGATGACGGCGCCGAAGATCGTGGTGATGAGCCAGGACTGACCGAGCGGCAGTTCGAGGAGGAAGCGCCCCAGCTGCGAGCCGAACTCCCGCTCGATGCTGAGCTTCGGGTTGAACGCCGACATGAACGCGAAGAACCCGGCCAGCCCCGCGGACACCGTGAACACGGCGGCGCCGATCGAGGCGATGTTCAGGGCGGTGTCGAACGGCCTCTCCCCGGCGCGGAGGCCGAACAGCGCGAGCACGAGCGAGCCCAGCATGACCGCACCGGCCAGGTTCATCACGAGCTTCGCGATGGGCGTGCCCCAGAGGACGACGGGGCCAGGATCCTGCAGCAGGGGCGGCTTCGCGCCTCCGCCGACGAGCAGCGCCCACGTCAGGGCCACGAGCGCGGCGGCCACCAGGATCACGATGCCGGCCAGACGATACGCCGACGTCGCGCTCGGCGTCTCGGTGCGGGAACTCACCCCTCCAGCCTAGGCGCGCCGGACCGTGAGAAAGCACGAAGGCCGCCCCGCACGAGCGGGAGCGGCCTTCGAACGGGTGCGGTCTTACTTGACGGCAGCCTTGAGCTTGGAGCCGGCGGTCACCTTGACGCGCTTGCCGGCCGGGATCTTGATCTCGGCGCCGGTCTGGGGGTTGCGACCCGTGCGGGCGGCCGTGTCGACCTGCTCGAACGAGATCCAGCCGGGGATCGAGACCTTGCTGCCCTTGGCGACAGCGTCGGAGACCGTGGCGAACAGCGAGTCGAGGACACCGGAGACGGTGGCCTGGCTCTGGCCGGTGGCAGAGGCGATGCTCGCGACGAGCTCGGTCTTGGTGATGGACTTGTCAGCCATGTCATCCTCCAGCGACGAAGGACCGTCGCATCGTTGTGGTGCGAGAGGCGGGTGCCTCCCGTTGGTCGAGTGACCGCCTTGAATGTACCAACCGCGGCCCGGATTTCCGCGTCATTTCGCGGGTTTTGGGCAATTGACCGGCGTGTCGCGCCACTTTGGTCCCATGCGTCACAGTTTTGGACCCTCGCCCGCCTCCCCGGCCGCACTCCCTGACCCCGTGCGCACCCGCCTTTCCCGCGGAATGAAGGGGATCCTCCGGGCGGTATGGGCGGACTTCCACGGAGGGAAGGAACATTCGTCGCGATATGAATGGGCATCTTCCGCACGGCATGAATAGGTTGTCTCCCGCACGGCATGAAGGAGACCTCACGAATCGAAGGAGAAGTTGGCCCCACATCTCCTTCGAGTCGGGAGATCTCCTTCGACTCGGGAGAACTCCTTCGACTCGCGAGAACTTTTTCGACTCGGGAGGTCTCTTTCTCAGGCACGGTGCTTGCCCTGCGCGATCGACTGCATGATCACGTCCTGCACGTCGTGCCACCGGGACATGATCTGCACGTAGCTGAAGCGCAGCACGTGGTACCCGCGCAGCATCAGCGCAGCGTCATGAGCGTTGTCCGCGTCGCGCTGCGCTCCCACGTGCGTCGCACCGTCGAGCTGGATCACCAGCCGCTCCCCGACGAGGACATCGACCCGACGATCAGCCACCCAGGCTTGTGGAAGCAGGCGGATCCCCATCCACTTCAACCGGTGCACGACGATCGTCTCCAGCCCGGAATCGGCGAACGGACACGCCTGCTCGCGCAGCGCCCTGGCGGCGGGATGAAGGTCGAGCCGCCGCAGCGTCTCGAGGTCGATGAGCCCCGTGTTGAGGGCCGACTCCCAGATCACCAGGGCCGTTTTCGCGGGCTGACACTGTGCGACCACGGCCAGCGTGTTGATCACGCCGTCCACCGCCGCATCGGGGTCTCGGGGCACGATCGGCCTGGACCAGTGCACCACGACGTGCGACGGGGCTGCGACACGAGCCGCGTTCGGCTTGGCGACGACATGCAGGGATTTCTCCGGCACCCAGAGCCCGAGCCGCTCGGCCGCCGTCACGCAGCCGAGGATGACCCCGCGGGCGATGGCTCCGACGACCTGCTGGTCCGCATCGGGGAGGGCCACCCAGCCATGGCGCGGGGTGGCGATCTCCCCTCGCTCCTTCGATCGCCTCAGCGCGTGCGCGCTGACCCCGGATGCTCGCAGAGTGCTCACGCGCGCGACCCCGCCTCGGCGGCTCAACTCCTCGATCGCATCCATCCGTCGATCGTCGTCGACGCGGCCCCGGTGCCTCACCGCGGACGACGGGAATCAGGGACAACCTCATGCCGGCGCGCATGGGGGAGGACGAGTCGGTTCCTCGTGTCAGCGCACCAGGACGCCGCCCTCGGACCTCACGCCGAGCACGCACAGCATGAAGGAGAACTCGCGAATCGAAGGCCTCCAGCCCGAGTGGAGTCCTTCATTCCGAGAGAAGTCCTTCGCACAGGCGGAGGCGCAGGCGGAGGCGGAGGCGGAGGCGGAGAAGGCGCGGGCGGAGGCGGC
>NZ_JALXPE010000057.1 GCF_025143365.1 Microbacterium sp. p3-SID336
CCTACCCACCTCGAACGCCACCCCACCTCGAGCGCAATCCCCCACCTCGAGCGCTACCCCACCCGGACGCCATCCACGGTCCCGCCGTACGAGTCGCCCGCCCCGCGCGTCCGTGCACGACGCGCCCGCCGTCGGTGGAGCGCCGGGCGCGGCACCGAACGGGGTCAGAGCCGGTGCTGCGCGGCCGCGTGCCCGGCGACTCCGGCGATCGCGAACACCACGGCGGCGATGCGCTCGCCATCCCAGCGCGTCCCGGCCGACCAGAGCACGTCGGTCCCGATCACATCCACCCCGATGTCGTCGAGGTCGGGTTCGTCGTCCCGCGCGATGCCGTCAGCGAGCCACGCCGCTGCGAGGCGCATGTCACGCGGTTCGACGCCGCCGCCCAGATGCACCGCGGGGCAGCCGAGTACGTCCGCGACGGAGACTCCGCGGCGGCGGAGCCCCGCGAGCGCGCCCGACAGAGCGCCGGCGGCGAGAGCGAGGCCGTATC
This sequence comes from Microbacterium sp. p3-SID336, assembly GCF_025143365.1. GTDB lineage: Bacteria > Actinomycetota > Actinomycetes > Actinomycetales > Microbacteriaceae > Microbacterium. Next base: position 494 of record NZ_JALXPE010000057.1, read on the forward strand.
CGGCGGCGATCAGGAAGTCCCAGGACGCTGTGGGAGCGAGGTCTTCCAGGCCGAACGTCGTGCCGGGTCCGTCGGTCACCGCCGCCTCCAGTGCCCTGTGGGCGTCGCGATAGACCGCGGCGGCGGAGAGATCGGGCGTGGGCACAGCGGTCCTCATTCCGGGAGCCCGCCGTTCCTGTGTTCGCGCGACGCGCGCCGAACGCGTCCACTCTAACCCCGTCGCCGCCCTGTGTCAGCGAGGACTGCGGACGCGGTCAGGCGTGCGTGTTGCCCCGGGCCCTCTCGCAATCGCCTGAAGACGACAAAACCCCCGGACGGATCCGGGGGTTTCATGCTGTAGCAGGAGCGGGGCTTGAACCCGCGACCTCACGATTATGAGTCGTGCGCTCTCACCAACTGAGCTACCCTGCCGCACGGCATCCGCATCGCAGATGCGAACTCCGAGCCCCGAGTCAGGATTGAACTGACGACCCCTTCCTTACCATGGAAGTGCTCTGCCACTGAGCTATCGGGGCGTGCTGCCCCTCGCGGGGCAACCACACGAGAATACCATCACTGTGGCGTCCTCATGAAATCAAGCCGGTCAGTACGACATGCGACCGGCGTTCGCCTTGAGCCACGGCATCGGGTCGATGGTCGAACCGTTGACGATGAGCTCGAAGTGCAGGTGTGCGCCGTAGGAGCGCCCGGTGTTGCCGGTCTTGCCGACCACCGTGCCGACCGTGACCTTGTCGCCGGTCTTGACCTGCAGAGAGCCGTACTGCATGTGCGAGTAGTGGCTCGTGATGGTCTGGCCGTCGATGACGTGGTCGATATAGACCGTGACACCGAAGGCGCCGCCCTGCTCCGTGGCGATGCGGACCACACCGTCGGCGATGGCCTGGATCGGTGCGCCGTTGCCCGGGACGAAGTCGATGCCCTCGTGCAGACGGCCGCTGCGCATGCCGTAGCCGTACGACATGCCGACGCCCACGAGGAACGGCCACTGGATCGCAGCATCAGGGTCGTTGGTGAAGATGTCGCCCGAGTAGTTGATGCCCTGTTCGGCAGCGACCTGCACGAGCGACACGGCGCTGAAGTCGTCGGTCCGGGTGAGCTGCTCGTTCTGCACGCCCGACGGCGCCACGAACGCCTGGATCTCATCCTTCGCCGAGCCGGCCGCATCCGCAGCGGCGGCGGTGACCAGGGAGGTCGAGGCGCCGGCGTTGCCGCGGGCGGCGGCCACCGCCTCGGCCGGAAGCGTCATGGAGACGGCGAGCAGGCCCGCGAGACCCATGACGCCCACGGTGGCGCCGACGGTCACGAACTTGCGGACGTTGCGCACCCGACGCGGTGCGACGTGGGCGGCCTCGGCTTCCTCCGTCGATGCGGACGTTGCCGCGGCGGAGGCCGTCGACGACCCGGCGGTCGAGGTGGCCGGAGCGGTGGTCGGCACGGGGCCGGTGCGACGGAAGGCACGAGACGCCCGCTCGAACGCGTCGCCGGCGGCGTCGGCCTCGGCGACGAAGGGCTCCGACGCCGGCGGGATCTCGTCCGCAGCGACGGCCTCCTCAGACGCGTCCACCTCGGGGTCGACGGTGCGGACGGTCGGCACGTCGGCGATGACGGGCGGAGCGGCAGCGATGAACGGTTCGGCCGGAGCCTGGGGCACCGGAGGCACGTCGGCCTGGCGCTGGCGGGCGGCGCGGCGCGAGAGGGGCATGACGGCGGCCAGGGCGATCACGGTCTCCGCGTCAGCGAGGGGTGCCGTCGTCCCGGTCGCCGGGGCCTCGGAGGCCGCAGTGCGGATTCGGCTGGACCGGCGAGTGGGCACAGGGGCAGCCTGGGAGTTCTCGAAGGGCAAAGCTAATCTCTCGGGTCGTTCGTGATGCTCGGGGGCGCAGTACAGCTCTCACCTTCGGGTGGTGAAAGTAACGATCGGGTAAACCCTACCCCGATCACCCTGGGAATGCCATGTATCAGTCCGGGTTTTTCTCGACCAGGATCTTGACGAGCCGGGCGTGCACCTGGACGCCGCCCGCGATCAGGAGCGGTCGCGCCGCCTCCGCATCCGTGCGAGTGACCGCGCCCCCGGCCTCGGTCACGAGCAGCGAGCCCGCCGCGATGTCCCAGGGCTGGAGGCCGCGCTCGAAGTAGCCGTCGAGCCGCCCCGCTGCGACATAGGCGAGGTCGAGCGCCGCCGACCCCATCCGCCGCAGGTCTCGGGCGATCGGCATCACGCGGCGCACCGTGGCGAGGTCGCCGTCATGCGTCGCGGGGTCGTAGCCGAACCCGGTCGCGAGCAGAGCACCCGCCGCGGTGACCTCGGTGACCGCGAGCCGCGTGCCGTCGAGCCAGGCGCCGTGACCCCGCGCCGCCCGGAAGGTCTCGCCGACGGCCGGCGCGTGCACGGCTGCCGCGAGCGCCTCCCACGTGCGGGGATCGGGCTCACCGCGCACGGCAGCGATGCTCACGTTGTACGCCGGGATGCCATAGGCGTAGTTCACGGTCCCGTCGATGGGATCCACGACCCAGGTGATGCCGCTGTCTCCCGCCTCCGCCCCCGACTCCTCGCCGAGGAATCCGTCCGAAGGACGCGCAGTACGCAGTCGTTCGCGGATGAGCGCCTCGACCTCCCGGTCGGCCTCGGTCACGATGTCCGCCAGCGTGCTCTTGGTCGCCGCGAGCCGCACGCCCTGCTGCCGTCGCGTGCGCGCCAGCTCGCCGGCCTCTCGTGCGATGTCGACGGCCAGCTCGCCGAGCTCGACTTCGAGCGTCACGGCGCGGGGTGCTGTGGTGCGGGCGGGGGCGGCGGGAACGCGGGCGGCGCACCCTGCCCCGGCGTCGCAGGGGACTCGGGCGCAGCGGGTCGCGGCGGCACGGGTGCGCCGGGCTCCGGCGGCGCAGGCTGTGCGGGTGGCCCGGACGGAGGCGCAGGATGCCCGGACGGCGGCGCGGGCTGCCCGGACGGCGGCGCGGGCTGCCCGGACGGCGGCGCGGGCTGCCCGGACGGCGGCGCGGGCTGCGCGGGCGCGAGCGCGGGCGCGGGCGCGGGCGCGGGCGCGGGCGCGGGCGCGGGCGCGGGCTGAGCGTACGACGGTGCAGGCGCGGCCCCGGGATCCGGGACGACCGGGAAGGCCGACGTCGGCGTGGGCGGAAGCGCCTGCTGCGGGGCGACGGACGGGTAGCCCGTGTAGTAGGCGTTCCAGTCGGGGCTGCCGTCCGGCATGGCAGGCAGCGGTGTGACGCCGTCCGCATAGGTCGGCCACGCGTGGGTCACGGGCGGCGCGACCGGGGCCTTCTTCGGGGCGAACAGCGCGTTCAGCAGCGGGATGAGCGTGGTGCCGACCGCGACGAGGATGGTCAGCGCGACGACGATGCGCCAGTACAGCTCGCCGTAGTCGAACGTGTTCGGGAAAGTGAGGAAGAACACGAGCATCGCGGCGAGAGCGGCGAGGAACACGACCGTCACCAGGTAGGTCACGCGCGTGAACGTGGTCACATGGCGCTTCGCCGCGCGAGTGAAGAGCCGCACGTGCAGCAACGCCAGCTGGAGGACGCCCACCACCAGCAGCAGTTGGAAGAAGCGCTCGGCCCCGAAGTACATGCCGTCCTCGGGGAGCCAGATCTTCACCAGTCCCACCAGCAGCGCGACCACCCAGGTGACCATGCTCGCGAGCTGCAGCCAGTCCGGGCGATGTGGCGCGAGGCCCGCCTCGAGGATCGCGATGCCGGCGAACGCCGCCAGCAGCAGGATCGTGAGGAAGGCCCGTCCGATCAGACCGTCCTGGTCGCCGACGAGGACCCAGACCACGCACACCAGCGCGGCGGCGATCAGGGCTCCGATGGCGACCCACAGCGAGCCCCGGATGAGCAGCGACATGTTCTTCTTCTCACCCTGCGGCGATGGCGTGGTGATGTCCGGATGGGACATGGCGATCCTCTCTTCGAGCGGCGATGGACTCATCCTCCCACGCAGCCCGGCGGCCGCCACGGGAACGGGCGACATCCGCGAAGGTCGATCCGCGCCGCCCGCCTGGGGAGGAGGAGTCAGGCGGTCTTCCGTGCGGATGCGGCGGCGAAGGCAGCCACGCGCGCCTGCGCGTCCGGCGTCTCCAGCGCCGCCCCGATCGACCGCGCCTCCTCGCTCAGCTGCTCGACGAACGTGCGCTCGGGCTGCGTCCGGACCAGGCGCTTGGCCTGGCCGTAGGCATCGGCGGCCCCGGCCAGCCAGAAGCGGGCGATCTCCTCGGCGCGCGCCCGCACGAGCTCCGCCTCGGCCGCGGCGTCCTCACCCTCGACGACCTCCGCGACCAGGCCCCAGTCCAGGGCCTCGGCAGCCGTGAGCAGGCGGTCCTGCAGCACCAGCTGCAGGGCGCGGCGCTGGCCGACGGCGCGAGCCAGCTGCGCGGACACGGAGAGGTCAGGAGTGAGGCCGATGTTGGCGTACAGACTGCCGAGCTTGGAGCGCGAGCCGACCACGGCGAAATCGGTCGCGAGCAGGATGCCCAGACCACCGCCGGCCGTCGTGCCGTGGGCTGCTGCCACCACTGGGACGCTCGACTCGGTGAGCGACCGGATACCGGCGTTGATGACCTCCGCGAGCGCGGTGATCTCCGCACCGGAGGCCCCCATCGTCGTCGCCATGTCGATCACGTCGCCGCCCGCGCAGAACGCCGGCCCCGCGGCATCCAGAAGGATCGCCTTCACGTCGCTGCGCGAGGTCGCCTCCGCTGTCGCATCCTTCCAGGCGTGCGCCAGGTCGGCGTTGAAGGCGTTCAGGCGCGCGGGACGGTTCAGCGTCAGCCGGGCCATCCCCTCGTCGACGGCGAACAGGATGGCATCACTCATGGCGTCTCCTTCGAGCACAGGGCGTGAGACTCCAGAATAGTCACGGTCAGCTCTGCTCCCAGACGCGCGCGACGAAGCCCTCCATACGCCGTCGCGTGCCATCGAGGCGGAAGTCGACCTGGCCCGCGGCCCTGACCTCGTTCGGCGCGAGGGGATGAGCGAGCCGGACGTTCTCGTGGCAGGAGAGGTCGGCGCACATGTACGTGCCGAAAGAGTCGCCGCGCTCCCCCGCCGCTCCCGCACGACGTGCCGAGAACAGCGCGACCTGGTTGCCCGGCTGCATCGTGTGGCAGATGTTGCACATGCCCGAACGCCCGCGGCCCGGCTCCGATGCGCGCAGCACCACGCCGACGATCCGGCCCTCGTGCGGAATCAGCACGTAGCCGCGCTTCCCGGCGCTCGGGTCGCGCCACGCGAAGAAGTCGAGGTAGTCCCAGTCCACGATCAGGAAGTCGTGCGGCATCTCCATGACCCGCAGCTCGTCGGCGTCCGCGTTGACGAACGAGGCGCGGACGTCGGCTTCGGTGAGAGCTCGCATCGCTCCAGTCTAGGAAACGCCCCCGCCGAGGGCGCCGCCTGCCGCTCCCCAAGAGCAGGATGGGCCCATGACACTCGGCGACTACCCGGTGCGGGCCTCCATCGGCGTGACGGACATCGCACGATCCGCTTCCTTCTACGAGGACGTCCTGCGGCTCGTACCCGCGAGCATCGGGCCGAGCGCCGCCATCGACGGGGGTGCCCGCTTCTACGCGTGCGGGCAGGGGACCATGCTGAACGTCTTCGAGACCCCCACCGCGGGCACCACGCGCTCGACGGTCGCCACCTGGTATGTCGACGACCTCGATGCGCTCGTCGAAGAGTTGACGGTGGCGGGCGCCGAATTCGTCCGCTACGAGGGTTTCGATCAGGACGAGCGCGGGATCGGCCCGCGTGCGGGCGGTGGTCGCATCGCCTGGGTGGAGGATCCCGACGGAAACACCCTCGCGTTCGAGACCGACGACTAGGACCGCCTCAGCCGACGTGCGGCAGGTCTGGTGCAGGGACGACGAAGCCCCGATGGATGACTCCACCGGGGCATTCTCTCCGCGTCTCTCTGCGGAAGTGGTGGTGGGTTGTTCGCGTATCTCTGCGATGCCTTGAGCCTTCAGGGGTCACGCACCTCATGTACGCGGGCGAATCCTCTGTCGCGAGCGCGCTATTCCTCTCGACTGAACGATGCTCCCAGAAAATCCGGCCCTGATCTGGAGTATTAGCGAAGCGTCAATGAGAGGATGAGTGACGCACCCTGGCTCATCGTTGCTCTCGTCATCTTTGGGCCCCATGGACGCTATTCAGGAGCGCATACCAGCGGGAGCCATGGCCCTGACGCGCGTGTCTCGTCTACACAAAGATGTAGGTACACCAATCGGACTGTGGTCGAGCTCAGTCGTGCCTCTGGCTCTCGAACCAATTGCGTTGACGAGGGTTTCGCGCCCATAGAGTCTCGGGGGCCTCGCCGAACACCATTCCGATGTCGTTCGCGGTCGGCGGCTCTTCACGGGATGTCGCTCGAACAGCCGACCGAATCGGCAGCACAGCCTCAGGTGTTGCACGCCATGTTTTCCACAGGCGATGGCGACCGTTGACCAGCTCCCCGGGGTCACCTGCGACTCGCTCTGCGAGTGAGAACCATTCGAGGATGACATCTAGGTCGGCACGCGAGTCGGGGAGTTCGAACGAGATCTCGGCTTCTTCCCCGGTCGCTGCGAGAAGCTTCCGGCTGACATCCGTCATCACAGAACCGATGAGATCCCAGTTCGCTTCGCTCGCGTAGCTCCGCGCGTGGTCGTCAGCGACGTCGGGATCCTGCGTCACGAATCCGTCGGCTGCGGTTGCGTACCAGAACTCGTCGGGGTGGGATACATCGAGGTTTAGGACGTCGCGCATAGAAGACAGTATGTCGGCATTCACACATCAGTCTGGCGTCACCGAGCGGATGTTGGCCATGACGGAGAAATCGCTTCGCGCCTCGCTGATGGAATCACGCCTCAGTCCTGACAGGATGGCAACCATTGCGCTGCCCTCAACCTCAATCGACGGTCTGCTTGGGATGCTCGGAGACCCGAGCGATTCCGAGTTCTGGTATCGGCGTCGCCAGTTCATCATGTTCTTCGCGATGACGCGCGAGGCCCAAGAGCAGGTATGAGTACGGGCGGCTCGCTCCTGCGGACAACTACTCAGCATCGAGCTCGAGATGCCACGTGCGTCACCTAAGTCGCGCCGTGCTCAAGGAAGTCGAAGGCGCGCCAGGCATCTTCAAGTATCGGATTCTCGCGTCGCAGTGCTTCATCGGTGAACTTAGCGATGAAGCGGCCGCCGTCGTCCCCACGGTGCGCCTGTTCAATGACCAGCGCTGCCGCCTCCGGCTCCGAGTACCCCACCAGGACCTCGAGCTCACGCAAGGACATCGTCATCGCTGGCACCTCACCGGTGGAGATAAACCCGGCGAATGGTGTGTCCGCCAGGTAAAACGGCTCGGCGGTAGTGATCACACCGACTATCTGACGGTCTTTCGGAATGTGGTCGAAGGCAGGGTGGCGCTCACGGATCAAGCGTGCAGTCTTGTCAATCTGTCCGCGCGCATGGCCGATGTATCTCTTCATCACAGATTCGAGCGTCTCCCCACCAGCCTGAGCGTCGAGAGGCATCCTCGCCGCCTTGCACTCCACGAGGATCACCGCTTCGTCGGTCACCCACAACCAGTCGATGCTGCGCATGTCTTTGGCATACTCCACCTCTGGGTGGAGCTGGATGCCGCTGATGAGCCCTAACTGCTTACCGACGTAGGTCTCGACGCGCTTTCCAAGACCGTCTGCGAAGGATTTCCCCCACCTATCCAACCCCTTGTAGTAGAGGTTCGGTCCGAGGAGCGCGCGGGGGATGAACATCGTTTGCGGAGCCCACACTCCTCTTGCTCCGAGATCGACCAGCGGGTGGGAGATCAAAGGATTGAAGGCGTACCGTTCCAACATCTCCGGAATCAGGACCCTCTCATCCGCTGCAGCTCGTGCTCGTCTCAAGTCACCGATGCTGGAGGTGAACAGGCTCGCCGTCGCCTCGATCTCCGACCGCGGCGCAACCCGCGTGAAGATGTCCTGGAAGTTGGGCATGTCCAGGATCGCAGCGTCGTAGCGCCCTCCGCTACGGACGACCACGTGGTGGAGGACGTGGCTGGCGCGAATCGCCTGGTCGAGCCCGATACCCAGCACCTCCTCCCACGGGATCGGTGTCTGGCCAGGCTCGCTGTGGACGAGGAGTGCATGCGCCCGGGCCATGTCTTCGAACAGTGACTCCTGGTACGGAAGCTGCTCGTGCAAGATGGGGGTGAGCATCGACGCCGTCGTCTGCCCTGGAAGTGGTATTCCGCTGCCGTTGAAGTCATGGATTAGTCCCGCGAGCACCTTAGGGGTGATGTCGTTGGCACTGAACTCGTGGCCTCGGAGCACTGATTCCTTCGCGATGGCAGAGACTGCCCAGGGGTGCCACTGTTCCGTCTCTCCTCGCTGAATGGCGCGTTCACACCCGGACGAGTATGCCGCGAGGAACGGTACGACCTGAGACGGCCGGTACCGGATCACTGAACGGATGAACTCGGAGTACAGCACCGCTACCGAGCCCGACCAACACTGTGCTGCTCAGCCGTTCTCGCTCCGGCCACCTCGGTCCTCGACATCTACCGCTCCTTCGCCTAGCGCGCCCCATGCACCGTGGCATCCGCTGAGCGCCGGTACGGGTGGCGCCCGCACGCCTTCCGGAGCCCGAGAATGCTCTCGATCTCCGCTTACAGTTTGTCGGGCGCGTCCACGTCAGAGAACAGCAACCCGCTGGGCCTGGCGGGCGCATCCGCTGCGTCGTCGGACGCGGAGGACGTTCGCTTCCCCCATGTCTGCGCCATCTCCCCCGAACTGCCGTCACATCTTCGCACGTCGCCACAGCTGTGAGGGTCGAGACGACCGCGGTCCCGTTCACCGACGTGCGAGCTGCCCTCGCAGAGCGTCTATCACGGCCTGCGGCGCAGGCGCATCGAACCCGCCGGGTTTCAGGCCTAGGCGGTGAACCTGAAGGTCGGTGTCTTCCGCCCTGCCATCGTCGTGTCGTTTCATCTCCTCAACCTCCAGCAGCCCGAACCACTCCAGCGTCTTGCGGGCGGCGGAGAACGAATCGCGGTGGATGCCGTAGTGCCGAAGACGCGTGTGCGAGTCCATCGCTATCAGGTCGCCCGCAGGATGCGCTCCTTTACGGCACGCGACCATCAGCAGCAACGCGATCTCCGAGTCCTCAAGAACGTGCAGCCAACCGCTGCCGATGAACCCTTCGGGCATTGCGAAGGTTGCGTCGCCGGCTCGTGGCACGCGGTACTCCTCCACCTCGCCCACCGCATCTCGGCCGCGCTCGTTCAGGAGGACGAAGTTCTCGTACCTGCCGCGAGAGCCGCCCTTGTCGGGAATAACGACGAGGCCAGCCTCCTCCAACGTCGCAAGAGCGCTTCGGACGCTTCGAGCGCGCTTCTCTCGGGCGGTGATGAAGGCGTGACGGTTCCTGGAGTCCGACGCGTCCGCCGCGATGAGGTCCGTCCACCCGAGGCTGGTGGAACTCCCCACCCCTTCGATGGGCAGGTCCTTCAGACGAGCCTTAGACGTAGCTTTCCGGTTCGCTTGGGCAACGGCGATGAGCGTGAGCTCGAATCGCAACGCCCCGCCGCGACTTGTCATCAGACGTGTCGCTGGCGGACGCATCTCCGGCGGAGGGGCTTTGCGGTCCGATGCGTCGGTGGAGATGCCGGCGTCTCGATACGAAAACCCTTGGCGGAGCGTCAGGTTCGTTGTTGCGATTGGACCGGGAATCGATGCGCCGATTCTCTCGACCTCCTCGACATAGCCCGGCCGTTCCAGGCGCTCGAGCCGCCGCTCGAACTTCTCGCGCTCCCGCTTGTTCGGCGGCCGGGTGAAATCGATTGTGATTGCCATTCTCGCTCCGGTTTCGACGTATCAGCTTGAACGAATCAACCGGCCAGAGACCTCTTGACGGTTCTGTATCAAGGTGTCGCTACTGGCCGGTTGAGGCGTTCCTCCACTCTAGTGGACCGGGGGCGTTTCGTCTGCGTTACTAGACCCCAACACGAGAGGAAGGAGGTGAGATGAAGGAGATCCAGACCACAGGAGGCGAGCGAGGAACGAACCGATGGCCTGAACAGCTGAGTTGGTTGCGAGCCGTGCTACAGACCGTTCAGACCATCGCGATCCTGGTTCGTATCTGGCAGAACTTCTAAGAGTCCCCCGGTGGCCCGTCGCCATACCCGCGGCGGGCCACCCCGAGAACGGATCCCCCGATGATAATCACAGATGCGACCGACTTGACACCCCAAGCGCCGCTCGATCCGGGTCCGAGCCTCCGACGGATGCCGCATGTCTCACGACAGCGTGGCAAGACGTGTGCGTTCCGGAGGCGTCAACTCATCGTCTTCCACGGGATGTTCGCCGCCGCCCGCCGCAGCCCGAAGACACGCTCGGATTCCTCGACGATCCTCGCGCGCACCCGACTGCCACCTATTGGGTGTACTCGGCGTATCGTGGGTCGTCCACCGGGAGCCCCTCGCGTTGGAGGATCTCTGCGGCCGCCTGACGGACGAGGTTCTCCCTCTCGTCCGCATCGACACCATGCGCAGCCAGAAACTGGTCGACAACGGGCGAGAGACGCTCGTCCAGGGCCATGAACTCATCGGATGCCCGGTCGACTTCTTCAAGCATGATGTCCCGGCCGGCGGCATGGGTGAATCCGACGGCGTGTGCAGAGAAGAAGCCGTGGACAAGGTGGTTACGAGTCTTCAGCCCCTGACGGAGGTCGTCACCGAGGTCAGGATCCGACCCGAGAAAGGGCTCGAGCATCCTCAACACCGCGCCCATCGTCTTGCTGCTTGCTCCCTCAATGACAGTGTCATAGTCCTGGGCTGTGAAGCCAGGCGTCGTCACGCCCTGCGCCACAGCCAAGAGAGTGATCAATGCGGACTCGAGAACCTGCGCGTGATAGAGAGCCAAGCCGAACCGTGCGTACACTTCGCGGATCTGATAGCTCTCATCGTCACGTATCACCCCCGCATGCTATTGCACTGGTCAGCGGTGACCTCGCACCTGGTCCGCACGCATAGTGCCCGGGGCGTCAGCGGGCCACGGAATCGTCGCTTGCCCGATGACCCAGGAGCGTGCGGGGCGAAGTTCAAGCATCCATATTCACTCGCAGTCACGCCGGAGACCTAGCTCTCGGTGGTGCAACAAGAGCGCGCGACCGTCATTAGTCGGCGAACACTGGCCGAGTGGCGACGGCAAGGCGCCCTTTCTCGGTCGCCGTGACGATGCGGCGTCGAGCGTCATCTTCATCGGCGGTGTAGTTGAGCAGGCCGAGGGCAGCCAACGCTTGAACGTGGGACTGCAGCGATCCCCAGGACTTATACCCGAACTCCGCCGCGCTTGCCGACGTGGCAAAGCCGTCGAGACGAGTGACGAGGGTCTCGAGGATCTTCCAACGGGTCTCGGTGACTCGGCCCGAAACCTGCTGAATGACCTTCTCCCCCTCCAGCACTCGCCATTCCCAGAAGCGAGCGTCGCGCTGTTCCGGGGTCATCCACGCCATATCTCCCGGCTCGGTGCGGAGCGAGAAGCGCTCCGCGAGACCCAGAGTTATGCGGAGGTTCCGGCCGGTCGCCACGTACGCATCCTCGAAACCCTCCGGGGACACCGGGAGCTTCGCGTCGCCACGTGTGCGGAACGCCACCTCTCTGCGCTGGATGACCAGCTTCACGAGATCATGCGGCAGCGGCGAGATCTCGATGGGCTCGGGAAACACGCCGCTCATCTTCGGAGTGCTAAGTGCCGCCCGTACCGTGCCCTCAGCGCCGCTGACGATCCACCGCAGTCCCTGACGCTTGAAGAGCTTGTCACGCAGCGACTCGAAGACCTGCACACCCTTTGGGTATCGACTCAACACTTCAAGGTTGTCAAGGAGCAAGATGACGCCTCCGGCCTCCGGCGACGCGAAAATCGTCGCTAGCCAAGAGTCGATGAGGGTGATGACTCCCGACTCCGTGAAGCCCGCACTGGTGTTCGGCGTCCGGCTCTTGCCTCCGGAGATGCTTCCACCAATCACGCTGGGGAAGCTCGCGCCAATACCAGCGGACCACCCTCCCCCGGTAGGCGTGGTCAACCAGTGCCGGAAATCGTTCAGCTGCTTGAGGACGAACCCCTCGCGGAGCAGGCGGTCCTCGCTGGCAAGAATTGACCCGGCGACCTGAAAATACGCCCGCCTCTCGAGTGATGACGCAGAGTCATTCTCTTCTAGCTCCAGCGGCTTCCCCGTCGCCAGGAAGAGCGGGGCAACGCTGTTACTCTCTCGCCGCCAACCCGATGCTTTCGACGTGGCCACGGCAGCGAGACTCGACTTACCCACCCCGTAGTCGCCTTCGAGAGCGACCATCTGCGTCCCGCTGAACAGATCGCGAAGAACGAGGTTCAGCTCATGGTCTCGGCCGACGAGAAGGGTTTCGTCACCGTCCGCAACGCGGAGAGCAGATGTTGAGTAGGGCGAGGATCGAAACCCATAGTGACCCCACACGCCGACCGGAAAGTCCATGCGCACATGCTATCTGTGACCGCGGACACTCGATCCCGAGTCCCCAAGCATTGAGTCGCGCACACAGATCATCGTTCGGGTTGCTCTCTCACCAAGCTGAGCTTGGGTTCGTCCAACTCGATGCCCGCCAACCGGCGAACATGTCGCGGTGTCATCTGCACGTCCCGGGCGACCTGCACGAGCGAGACGCCCACTGTGTCGAGCAGCTCGATGGCGTTGCGAAGAAGTTCGGGCTTCTCACTTGGCACGTCTTCCAGCGTCAGTGGTCGACGAGGCAAGGTGTTCAACGTGATGTAGCCGCGGCGAACGGTGGAGTCGGAGATTCTCTCGAGATCCCGTGAGCGACGAAGGAGCATCTGAACGGAGACACCCCATTCTTCACTCAGTCGCTCAAGTACCCCCAGGTTCAGCCGCGTAGGCAGCGCATCTCGGATAACGTCGCGCGGGGTGAGGAACTCAGCGGCGAAGACGTCAGCTTGACGTTCCATCTCCACGTCGGAGCCATGTCGACCATGATGCATCACGATGTGCCCGAGCTCATGCGCCGCACTGAACCGGTGGCGAAGGACGTCGTTCGCCTTGTCGGGAGTCAGCACCATTATGGGACGCGGAAGTGCGGTGGTGGAGAAGGCGTCGATCCGACTCTTCTCCGGTAGGTCCGGGTCCTGCTTCATGGAGAAGAAGACAGTCAGGATTCCGTGTTGTTCGATCTCGTAGACGAGATGAGCGATAGGGCCGGCATCCAGGCCCCAGTGCTTTCGCAGCTGCTGCGCCGCAGTGATGGGGTCAGGCGTGCCCTGTGACTCCGGTGACGCCCATGCCGGCAAGTCCAGTTCGGGGAACTCCACCCGCTGTTCCAGATAGAGACTGAGCTCCCAGGCTTGTTCGACGTAGGCGGTCGCCTGCTGCTGCTGCGCGACGCTCGTGGAACGCAACCGTCGGAAGGATGCCTCCGCAACCTCGACCTTCGCCTTCGGCCGACCGTATGCGAAGTAGCCAGCCGGCACGCCGAGAGCGGTCGCCAGAGCCGACACAGTGTCGGGGCGAGGCCGCTTCTCCCCTCGCTCGTACTGCCCGACGGCCGCTGCAGACACACCCACGAGGCGGTGCAACTCGGTCTTCGAGATGCCTTTGACTCGGCGGGCCTGGGTGAGTCGTGCGGGGTCGAACGCTCTCGCGACGGCGAGGAGGGCCGCTGGTTCAACCATTGCGGAGCTTCGTAGTCGTGCGGGGACGTTCCCCGGAGGCGAAACGCTTTGCCGTTGCCACAGGCTTCGCCTCCTGCACCGTCGACCCCGTGCGTCGGTAGACGAGGGGCTCGGGGTCTGAAAACTCCAAGTAGTTGCCGCGCAGCTGCGCAGGGGCGAGGTACATCTGCCCGACCCCGAATGGCGTGCTGCTGTAGTAGGCCACGAACAGTGCGCCTCCGTGGGCGGCACGAGCGACGCTGTCCGCTTCCTCGAGGCTGGCGAACACCTCCTCGTCGGGCATCTCGAACATCGGTGTCTGCTGCGCGGCGACGTAGGTATCGCTGCTCGCCGTCGTCAGCTGATCCCGGCGTGCGTCCGAAATGTAGTTAAGTCGCACACGCAGATGGTTGTTCGGCATTCTCTTGCCGACACGCTGGACGTGGATCAGGTGCTCGCCAACGTGCATCGTCACGCGCGTCGAGCGCGGGACCGGGCGCTCCGAATAGTAGGCGCCCAGCTTCTGAAGACGGTGCTGACACTCGTCCTGCGCACCACGCGCCATCCCCGTGCCATAGATGTAGTTGTGACCTTTCGGGTCGCGATACTCCGTCTGCGCGCGGGATGAACGCTCCTGCGCTGCATTGATCCCCTCCGGCAACGCGGTCCGCAACAGACTCAACTGCGCCTTCGTGAACTCGTCCCGCCAATTCTTCTGTTCCCCAGTCATCCCCAGTCCCCTTTCATTGAGATGACAGTAGCAGTCTGGTTCAGCGAGAAGCAGCTTTTCTTCAGATAGCGTGTCGCGGGACGCGCGGATTGACCAGAAATAGAGCGCCCCAGCACTCCGCGTCTGCTTGGTCATGCCATCGCTCAAGGCCGAGGCGAGCGCTCAGCGAAACTGCTATGCGACGGACCGCATCCGGAGGCTCTTCCGAGACATGACTCCGGGCAAATGAGGCCTGAGAGATGGTCCAGCCGCTTTTCGCGGCCTTGCCCTAGAGAGGACGAACGGGATTAGGACGCCTTCGCTAGGTCCTTGATCCACTGAGGCGTCTCCACCTTGAGCGCGCGATCCGTACTCACCCGAATCCGCGCGGCGATACGCCGTTCGATCTGCGTCGGCACGCGTCGGTCAGCCTTCTTCACTGTCTGACTCTTTGTCATGCTGCACCTCCCGTTCGACGTCTGAGGATATTATCCCGCAACGAGCGGAGCTTTGTCCAGAACGCTCCCTGCCTCGTGCGGAACGATGGACCCGTCGAAACCACCCGTGGCTGCTCCGCTACAAGGTCGTCAGTCTCATCGCCGTCATCGTCGAGGTCCAACGAAACAGCTGTCACGACCTCAGCAAGGAAGGCCTTTTCGTCTCGCTTGGCCAATGCGCTCTTCTCGAGTGCCTCAAGCGCGGCCACGCCAGCTTGTCGCTCGGAATCGGTCGCATCACGCTTGACGTACAAGTTCAGAGCCCACTCAACTCGTTGCCACCATGCGTTGAGGCGAGCCTGATGGCGTGTGCCGATGAAGGCGAGAGAAGCCGCAAGGACCGCAGCTGCCCCTCCGAAGCCGGGGCTAAGCATCCACTTGGATAGCCATGGCCAGCCTGCATCTGCCCACCATCGTCCTGTGTCACGCCACCAGCTCGTGACGTCGAGGAACGAAACCCAATTCAAGACGAGGACGATGAGCACGACCACGATGAGCGATCCAACAGCGACCACCCAATTGCGTGCGCGCTTCCATAACTCGGCCAGCTTGCCCGGGGCCTTATCACCAACCGGCTTCGAGTTCGTCATGACGTGATCGTATCGAGCCGTCACTCGATGGGCATGCTTTCAAGGTGCCCCGCCACGGAATCTTCGACCGCGCCGGACGGCGCGATCCGCAACCGGTTCGTTGCCGTTCGTAGCGAACCGATGCTACAACCGAGATTGCTTCGGTCAGCGGTCAGACTCACAGATCCAGTTGACTGTTGATCCACGCGAACGCGACTCGGAACGCCTCAGTTTCAAGACGATCCTTCGCGCGGAGAAGGAACGCCCGCACTCCGGCTGCCGCCTGCGTCCGCCGACTACGAGGCAAATCTGCATCGGCCAGCTCCGCGAGGTGTGCGATCTGACGGTCCCCGTCCGGCATCTCATGAAAGACCCGCGCCACCTCAGCGGGCAGACCGCCAATACCCACAGTCTGCTGGACATCTCCATAGACCGCATGGAACGCCTGACTGTTGATGACGACCGGTGCCGCGCCCCGGCTTTCGATCTCGGGTCCAGCATGCATGGGAAGAACCTGGCGAACGAGAGAACGGAGGACATCCAGCGGCGCATCGACAGCCACGAGTTCGACGAGTTCGGACTCCGCCGACTGCCGATGCGCCAATTCGCGACGTTCTTGCTCATGGTTCATGTCGATCTGGATCCGTCGGAGAAGCATTCGGTGACGGTCAACGAAGTCGGCGGCCGACCGCTCATCGACTCCAAACCCCCGCAACAACGCTGTTGCCGCGTCAGGGGTGGCGATGGCGTCCACGTAGTTCTGGAACGCAACGAGCTCACGGTCGAAGTCGCCGACGCTCGTGCCATCGCCTGCGAAGAACTCGATCACCTCGCCCCGCGACGTCTTATGGCTGGAGAGCCGTACCCCCATGTGGCGAACATTTGTCAGCCACTCACGGAACAGGCTGATGAGCCGTGAGGCTTGGTCGGAATGTGGGAGCGCGCTTGGAAGGTAGATCCTGAGCAGAAGTTCCGACTCGTTGTCATCGATGAACGCTGAGGCGAGCTCGGCGGCTTCGGCATTGCGCCGGTACGGTGTCAGGGTGACGCCCGCGTTCTCGAACGCGGAGAGAACTGCATTGCGTGCAGCTTCCGACAGCCGCTCATCGACGTCGCCCGCGGAGTAGGTCCATGACGGTGACTGTTCGCTTGTCCAGGTCGCGCCCGCGAGGATGTGTTCATGGACGAGAACCAAGTGAGGGACGCGAGCTACGGCAGCGACAAATGCCGACGTGAGCTGGTGGTGGGAGTCATACGGAATCAATGAATGTCCGCTCAGCTCGGGCCCGGCGAACTGCTCGAAGTTGTGCCTGTTGAGGCGGACTATCGTCCCGCGACTCTCGGCGACATCCTCGACGATCTGGCCCCAGTTCTTCATACCTGAGTTCAGGTTCTTCTGACGGTAACGAACCTCCCGTGCTTGTAGCCGCGACGTTGTCGCGTCATCAGCGCTTCCGATGAGCACAAAAAGCTTGTCGGTCATGGCATCATCCTGCCATTTTGCGCCGCGACAATGAGGCGCACCGAACCGCTGCAGTGGCGCACCCCGATGTTGTCAGCTCTGGAGCGATGTGAGGAGTTCACCCAGCTAGCTCGTGCGCCCACGGCAGGTCCGCACCGCGGCGCGAAACAGTCACAGCCGCAGCGCGTGCCGCGTCGTGCCCGATCTGAGACAACGCCTCAGCTGTCCAGTCACCGAGTCCGCGCGCGCACGGAACGGATGAGAGCCGCCATGAATGTGTCTCCTGCGCCGATGGTGTCCGCTACCGTCACCTGGACGCCTGGCACATGAACGCGATGGGTCCCCGCCTGCAGAACGGCACCGCCAGAGCCTTGAGTGAGCGCAACGAGTTCTGGCCCAAGCGAGAGGACGCGCTCCACCACTGAGTCGACGTCTAGCTCGCTGGCGGCCTCCGAAGTCGAGCAACACACCCGAGTCTCCGTCACGCCCACCCGGCGATGATGGCCTGCTCTTCCTCGGTCGGCGGGGTCGCGGGCGGCACGACGGCGGGCCACCACCGCGTCACGACTCGACGCGGTGCGTCCTCCCGACCCTCCCATCGACCGGGCGCCCAAAATCGAAACAGCGTGTCCCCGGACTCCGGATCCGTGAAGCGCTCTGACCCGTACCCAGAAGGCTCATCAGGAAGGAACAGCCGCTCGGCGAGCTTGTCCCCTGGCTTCGAGATAGCGAACCCGTGGGAGTTCGCAAGAATTGCCGCATTGAGATCGAGGGTCTCCTGCACATCCAGCGTCGAGCCGCTGAAACGCGGTTCGATATCACGCCGGTACAGAGCCAGCACCGTGTGCGGGTCCACGGGGAAGGCGAAGATGGGCGCACCCCACACTCCCCCGTACAGTGCTGGCTGTGCCATGTTCTCATGCAGTTCGACCACCGGCTCATCCGAGGTGATGAGCGCTCGACGTGTGCGGTAGAGCGCGAGGTGGCGGGTTGCCAGGAGACCCGCACCGTGACTCGACAACGTCGCCAACGCCTCGAGATCGTTCGAGCGAGTAATCGGGAGAAGCTCCGGGTTTTCGAGCACACGGTCGACTTCACGCATGATTGTTGCGACATCGTCCGCGTCGGTGAATGCAAAAGTGTCGCCTCGACGAAGTTCCTCAGCCAGGCTCTCCTCGCCGTTCGCCTCTCGCACTTGAGCGAGTTGCGCGGCCAAGAGCGCGCGATGCCCGCGGCGAGCCTTTCGACCGCGCGTCATCTGCGTCGCGAGGAACAGGCACAGCCACTCCTGCGATTCCTCGCTAAGAGTTCCTGCGTCGATCTCTTCGAACGCCGTCGCGGCGTGTCCCTCGACCTGCGACAGCCATGCCTCCCAGTAGACCGGTGAAAGGCCATCTGCCTCGTCGAGCCTGTAAAAGTCCGTCTCAAACGCAGCGCTCCTCGGTGCCACTTCGTACGCGTTTCGGTTGCGAAGAAGGTCGGTCACTCGGACACGGTTGCCTTCAGCCCACCGATCCAAATAGAACGCTGGCAAAAGGTGGTGGCGACGGGGCTCGTTGCCAGCTGCGGTCATAGCATCAGCGTTGCGTCGTGCTGTTTCCCAGAGGTCATAGGGCGCAGTCCCAGTCATTCCCCGAGACTACCGACCGCGGTGCACGACACTGCGGCGGTCAGGCCTTCACACTCAGACAGCACAGCACCCCCTGACCAGACACGCGCCCCGTACTGGCGTTACGGCTGATGCAGCGCGCAGCGAGCCTCGCCGCCCTCACGCGCGCTATTCTCGGTGCGGCGACAACGCCGCGGAACAAGTTGGAGGCCCCGGTGGGCGATTGGAACAAGATTCCCCTGGACTCGCCGCTCCGTAGGCCACCACTTGAGCGTGTCGACGAGCCTGTGCTCGGCCGGCTCGACCTCCTCCCTTTCGACAGGCTGAGCTGGGAGGCTTTCGAATCACTCCAGCTGAGAATCATGCTCGATGTCTTAGGTCTACGCGACGCGTACCAGTACGGCGATCCCGGCCAAGCGCAGCAAGGACTCGACCTGGTCGGCACAGCGGCGAACGGCGAGGTCGTGGCTTTGCAGAGCAAGAACTACTCGCGGAAGGGATTCGGCCCCGCCGCTTTGCGCGACGCGATCAAGAAGTTCCACGACACGAAACGCTCGTTCGTCGTCCACCGACTCATCATCGGCGTCAGCAAGCACATCCGCAGCACTCAGGCCATCTCGGAGCTTCGGTCACTCCAAGGCACCTTCCGGCCTCGCGGTCTCGAGATGTGGGATGCGCGCCGACTGTCCGAGATGCTGAGGAGACACCCGGACATCGTCGTCCAGTACTTCAGCGACGAGACGGCGTTGCGATTCTGTGGGGATCTCGGTGTTGCACCGCCCGAAATACCCACTGCGGATGCTCGCATGCTCAGCGACGCCATCACCCTCTCCCCTGAACGGCTTACCGGCGCTCAGCGACTGCTCGACTCCGCAGGCACGGAACCAGATCATGCCGCCGCGCTCACCTTGGTCGAACAAGCCCAGGAGAAACTTCGCGCTGCGGGTTTCGCCGCCTATGCGGACCTGCACGAGTCCAGCCGAACCTCACATCTGGTTGCCCTCGGGCGCGCAGCGGAAGCTGCTCGAGAGATTCTCGACTCGGCCTGGCGAGCACTCGACGCGGGCAGGACAGGAAGCGCCCAGTCGACTCTCGGGCGCCTAGATAACGTCAAGCCGACCGACACCGAAGACTCCTATCTCGTCGAACTTCGACGTGTCGGGACGCTAGCGTTCGATCTGTATTTCAACCCGCTCGGCAGCCTCCCCGACCCTCCCGCACTTCTCGCCGGTGACGCCATCGACCGAGCCCGTCTTCTACTGCTCGCAGGCGAAACAGCGCTCGCTCACCACGCGCTCGACTGGATGCGCTCCGCGGTGCCCGTCTTCGCAAGCATGTCGGAGGATCGAGAACTCGAGGACGCGGTGCGAGTTCGGCTTCGTCTACTCATTGCAGAAGCAACCGATGACTGGTCCGTGCTGTTGGACGATGCACGTCGCCGGCAGATCCCCTCCGCGCTCACGCCACTAATCGCCGCTCGATACGCACGCCACTGCGCCATTCGAGAGCGGGTCGCTGAGGCGGTGGAACGCTGGGAAGAAGCTGCCGCGCTCGGAGCACTCGCACGCCAATGGGAAGATGCCGGCACCTGGATGCTGAGCCGCCGGTCGTACCTCGGCAGCTGGCAACCAGGTCACGGGAACGACCGAGTGACGCTGGAGATCGCGCTCGATGATCAGTCTCTGCCTTCACCACCCGTGATTCCGCGAGCGAAAGGCGCGCTCGAAGACGCTAACGCCGCGCTGCGGTCTGTCGACCTCAGGCGAGCCTCGAACTCTGCGCAACGCGCGCTGCGAGACGCGGCCGTTGCGGGCGACTGGTCCGGAGAGCGGAGGGCACGCGTGCTTTACGCAGAGGCGATGCGCGATTCTGACTCGCCGGAACGGGCCGCGGCGAACATGTCACGCGGAGGGGGAACAAAGGAGATGAAGACACTCCACGAGGCGTTCCCGAACCGGTACATCGACGTCGTCGAGATGCTGCAGGCAGAGAACTACTGGACGGTTGGTACCGCGTACTTCCTGATCGCCCTGCAAGCTGATTTGGTTCCCGACGCAGATGTCGACCGTATCGCTGCCGCCGTCCTCGCAGATCTCAGCGCGGCAGAGACCGGGAGTCTACGTGACGTTCGGATGTACGCGACATCACGGTTCAACAATGCGGTCAAGGTGCTCGCCGGCCTGTCGAGGCGACTGTCTGAAACCGATGCCGATGCGGCTCTTGCCTTCTTCGAGCGGCAAGCCCCTGTCGAGGAAAACCACTACCGCTACCACGACGATGACGAAGCGATGGTCGTGGGGGGCATCGCGCGAAGCCACCCCGCCCTCGCACCGCGGGCGATTCGCCATCTCGTCCCTCTCATGGCGCGTGCTCAGGGCGCGCAGAAAGAATCCCTGATTTCGGTACTTAACCTGCACCCGGAGCTTTCGCGGCCTGCGTTGCGGGCCGTAGTGGGCCCCGGCTCAGTGTGGGCTGCGGAGATGCTCGCCTTCGCCGACCCGCAAACTGTCGACCCGTCGATGGCGGCCGATGCCGTGAAGCGGCTATCCACGCCGCTCCAGCACACGCCCGGCATGCGCACAGTCGGCACCAACGCGGTTGGCGACTCCCTCCTGGTCGCTCACCAGCCTCAAGCTGTGTTGGTCCAGATCATCCGGGAGATGTTGTCTCGAGCCGGCGACCCTCTAGTTGAGGGATTCGACCGCGGGGACTACCTCACCGCGGCCACCAACCTTGCTCTGGAACTCGACGAGGAGCACAAGCCTCCGCTGTTCGCCGGAGCGCTCCAGCTCTCAGAGGCGTCGAGAGACTTGGACCCGGTGGGCCTGGAGGCCGCGTTCGCGGACCCGCTTGGCCCGATACGCATCCAAGGTGCCGGAAGCGACGTTCGGGGCAGAGCCATGCTTCTCAGTAGTGTGCTGGCAACGACTGATCACGAGCGGGCAGAGGTGCGCCGCCGCGCTTACGCGTACCTCGGATCTGGATCGGATGCGTTCCCCGCCAGGGCACTGATGTATCTCGGCGAAGGGGTCAAAGATGATGTCGCGTTCCTGTCGGGTGCCGGCTGGGCAATGAGGTGCTTGGCCGCGACGTTGTGGGCGCGCTACGGCGGCCCGTCGCACATCGGCGCTCGCCTTGCCTCCGACGACGACGTCCGCGTTCGGGAAGCACTCGCACGCTCGCTCGCGCCGCATCCCGAACGGGCGACGGACGCGGAGGTACGCGACATCCTCGCATCCGACCCGTCTTACCGCGTACGGCAAGCGCTCGCGGCAACCGTCGACGTCAACGAGTGAGGCGCCCTCTCCACCAGCCGGCCGCCGCATGCGGACGAAACCGTAGGCCACAGAAGGGAAGCAGATGCACGTCTCGGAGCACGTGTCCGCGGAACCTGATGCCGGGTTCAGCGTCCGCGAACGCGAGAAGAGGACGTTCGACTACGGGTGGGAGTACGAGGTGGCGACGCTCATTTCAACCGATGTCCTCCGACCCGAGTCTGTGCCCAACGTCGTAGTCGGTGTCGTCGGTCACCAGCCTCGCGCCTTCGGTTCTGCCGCCAACGAGCTCGTCACGGAACTGCTCGGCAGCGGGCGCGTCATCGAGCGGGTCATGGGCGAGCTCTCCTACTTCCCGCACACCCGCCCCGACCTCGTACAGGAGCCGCTGAGGGAGCACGGCACGAAGCTCGTCATGGAGTACTCCGCCCCATCGTGAAGGGACGGTCCTCGCCGCGTCGGAGGAGGCCGTCCTCATCGAAGGCAAGTGGTACGTGAACGACATGCCCGCGGCCCTGAGGAGCGCCATGAAAGACTTCCGCGAGGCATCGAAGGCGAACCGCAGCGAGGACGGGACTCGGGTGCTGTCCCCGTCCCTTCAGCAGCGGCTCGCGGAGGAGCGAGACTCGCTGCTGGACGCGCGCCGAGCATACGAGACCTCGGCGCCTTCCTCGCAGTCCACCAAGTACGACCAGGAGTACGCGTACGGGTCGGCTGCGTGGACGATGGCATTCTCCGAGAGCCGCTACGCGAACACGCAGTTCGAGAAGGCCTTCCGGAGCGGCGAATCCGCGCTCACCCCGGCGGCACCGTGGCTCACCGGCGAGAACGCGCACGCATTCCTCACCACCCTCATCATCGCGGCGACCAACGCGCACCGCATCGCGGAGTGGGAGCTGTACCACTCGCTGGACGAGGGAAACGGGCTCATGGTCGACGAGTGGTATGCGATGTACCGCCTCCTCGTCCCCCGCATCCGGGAAGGAATGAAGAAGTGGAGCAGCGAGATGCAGCCGCGCGCCGCCGGCGCCTACTGGAACATCGACAACGATGAGGACACGTATGACTGGCGGCCGGACGGCTCGGCGACCGTCATCGAGTTCGCGCGTGCCACCGAGGAAGTAGCGGATAAGGTTGCAGGCGCCCTCCTCGCGAGCCTCCGCTCTCAGGCCCAGTACTTCCTGGACGACGAGGACGAGTCGATTGACCTCAGCCGCGAGGCTCGCATCGAACTTGCCCTCGACTTCGTGGACGACAACCGTTATGGCGGCGGGGAAGGCACGTGGTTCCCGATGCCGGCGGGCGGAGCGCTGCTCGCAGCCGAGGCGAGGCTGGTGTGGAGTGAGGTCTGAGTGACACTCGGCCCACGAACGAAGAAAGCCGCCGGCTTCCCGGCGGCTTTCTTCTGTGGTGTTGTGCAGTTGAGATACGCAAACGCGGACCCTCTAGATACGCGAACACCCCGGTGGTGGCGAGTGAGGGATTCGAACCCCCGAAGTCGAAGACGGCTGATTTACAGTCAGATCCCTTTGGCCACTTGGGTAACTCGCCAGAGCGCACCCGTCCGACTTCAACAGCCAACCGGGGGCACGAAGATCAATCATACCTGTCCGATGCGGACGCAGGAAATCGAGGCCTCAGCTGCCGAACACGCCGCGGTCGGCCTGCGCGAGCGACTCCGGGGTGCGCAGCAGCCCGCCCTCGGCACGGCAGGTGGCGGCGGCCACATCCATCGCGCGTTTCAGCAGTGCCGCCCACTCCTCCGCCGTCTCCGGGGCGCCGCCCACCAGTCCGGCGGCGACGGCGGCCAGGGTGGCGTCCCCCGCCCCCACCGTATCGACGACGCGACCGGGCAGCGACGAGATGGGGGCGGACACCGCTCCGGCATCCGTCTCGAGCACGGCGCCGTCCGCCCCGGCCGTCGCGAGCACCGCCGTGACTCCGAGGCTCCGCAGCCGCGTCCGCAACGCGTCGAGATCGCCGTCGTAGAGCACGTCTGCATCGTCGGCGCCGACCTTCACCAGCTCGGCCCGCGCCGCGATCCGCTCGAAGCCGCGGACGAACTCCTCCCGGTCGCTCAGCATGCCCGTCCGCGGATTCGGATCGATCGCCAGCCGTGCACCCTCCACCGCGGTGGCCAGGGCCTCGACCTCGGCCGGCGCATCGAAGGGGAAGCAGCTCACGGCGACGATGGTCGCTTCCGCGATGGCCGCGTTCGCATCATCCGCATACCGGATCGTGCGCTCCTGGGCCGCGCGGTTGAACACATAGCTCGGCTCGCCGTTCGCCGACCGACTCACGACGGCGCGCGACGATCCGTGCGGCGCCGCGGTCGCGATCAGCCGCACGCCGTGGTCTGCCAGGTACTCGCGGATGTGCGCGCCGGCGACATCGTCCCCGACCATCGCGATGAGCGTCGTGGGGGCGCCGAGCCGGCGCAGACCCACGGCCACGTTCAGGGCTGCCCCGCCGACGAACTCACGGACGCCCGTCTCATCACGGATCTCGTCGATCAGGGCGTCTCCGATGACCACGGCCGCGCCGCCGGGGGAAGTCTCGATGCTCACCCGCCGACCCTACCGCGCCTGCCTCCGCCGCAGCCTCTTCGGCCCTGTGCACAACTCAAGAGAGTCGGCTCGACACGCCGGCGGCCCGTCCCCCGAGACACGGTATCGCTCTGGAACTCCTGAGTTGTGCACGCGCCGGG
>NZ_JALXPE010000058.1 GCF_025143365.1 Microbacterium sp. p3-SID336
GCCGCGCGGGGAGACTCACTCCGTGGTCTCGCCGTTCTCGCCGACCTGCGGCTGACCGATCACGCCGATGCCGACCGCCTCGTGATCGGGTTCGGGCTCGGACCGCTGCGGCGCCTTCGGCTCCTCGTCGGGGCTCTTCTCGGTGCTGGGCTCCTCCAGCTCCTCGGTGCTGGGGACCTCGGCCGGATCGGCGTCCTCGGGGGAGTCCGCCTCCGCGGGCGTGGTCGCCGTGCCTTCCGTGGTGTCCGACGCCGGGGTGGGAGTGGGCGTCTGGGCCTCAGGGGAGAGCTCGTCCGTCGCTTCGGGTTCGGGGGTGCTGTTCGTCATGGTCGTCCCTTCCTGCGATGTCGTCCGACCACCCTGCCCTGCGGCCGTCGTCCGGCGAAGGGGCTTGACGACGCAGGGAAGGCGGCTTCCGGTACCGAGTTAACCCCGGTGAACCGGAATGCCGATCTCGGCGTAGCCTGGAGGGGTGACTGCGTACGTCTCGGCCTTCGACCTGTTCTCCATCGGAGTGGGGCCGTCGAGCTCTCATACGGTCGGGCCGATGCGGGCGGCTCTCGACTTCGCGCGCCGACTCACCGCCACCGGCGACCTCGAGCGGGTCGCTCGCGTGGGCGGCACGCTCTACGGCTCGCTGGGAGCGACCGGCATCGGCCACGGGACGCCGGACGCCGTGGTGGCAGGATTGCGCGGGCTCAGCCCGGAGACGTGCAACCCCGCACAGGTGCGCTCGGCCTGGACCGACCTCGGCGAGGGCGCCGTGATCCTTCTCGACGGCACCCACGCGGTCCCGTTCGCAAAGGACGACATCGTGTTCGCGCCGCGCACCCGGCTGCCAGGGCACCCGAACGCGATGACTCTCACGGCGTGGGCCGCGGACGGCTCGGTGGTGGCGGAGGAGACGTACTACTCCATCGGCGGCGGCTTCATCCGGCGCGACGGCGAGGAGGCGCGTCTGGCCACCGGCGCGTTCCCCTATCCGTACGCGGATGCGGCGTCGCTACTCGCCCTGTGTGACGAGGAGGGTCTGTCGATCGCCGAGGTCGCGCGGCGGAACGAGACCGCACTGCGCAGCGAGGAGGAGGTCGCGGCAGGGCTGGATGCCATCTGGGACGCCATGTCCGGGTGCGTCGACGCCGGGCTCCACGCGGACGGCGTGCTGCCGGGGATCCTCAAGGTCAAGCGACGTGCGGGCACGATCCGCGCCCAGCTCGAAGCCGTCGAGGCCGAAGGGCACCGCGAACTGCCCGGCGAATGGCTCGGGGCTTTCGCGCTCGCAGTGAACGAGGAGAACGCGGCGGGCGGACGGGTCGTGACCGCACCGACGAACGGTGCCGCCGGGATCCTCCCCGCGGTCGCCATGTACTGGTGGCGCTTCCTGGCCGACTCCGGACTCGGCGCGGGCAACGCGGTGACGCCCTACGGCGAGCTCGTCGGCAGCGCGCTGCTCGGCTTCGACGGCACACCGCCGCAGCTTCCGGCCGGCGATGCGAGCGAAGAGGCTGCGATCGCGGACGCCAACCGCCGCCGCGGGATCCGTCGCTTCCTGCTGACGGCCACCGCGCTCGGCTCGCTGTTCAAGGCCAACGCCTCCATCTCGGGCGCCGAGGGCGGCTGCCAGGCGGAAGTCGGCTCCGCGTGCGCGATGGCGGCGGGCGGGCTCACGGCCGTGATGGGCGGCACCAACCGGCAGATCGAGAACGCCGCCGAGATCGCGATGGAACACCACCTCGGGCTCACCTGCGACCCCATCGGCGGTCTCGTGCAGATCCCGTGCATCGAACGCAACGCGATCGCCGCGTCCACCGCGGTCACCGCCGCGCGTCTCGCGCTGCGCGGCGACGGCAGCCACTACGTCTCGCTGGACGCGGTGGTCGAGACCATGCGGCAGACCGGCGCGGACATGTCGACCAAGTACAAGGAGACGAGCGAGGGCGGTCTCGCCGTCAACGTGATCGAGTGCTAGTCGTGTCTGACATTGAGTGAGCCATAGAACCCCACCTCGCAGGAACTTTGTCAGAGGGATTCGTCGGAAATACGTTGGGCCCGATCAAGGTCGTCCGACCGAAGGAGCTTCGATGCCTGAAGCACCTCGACACCGACAAGATGCCCGTCTGCATCGAAATCGAGGATGATCTCTCCTACCCCATGCGGGTTGCGGATCTCGGATACTTGCGCGACGGCTTCTCCCGCTTGTACTTCGCGGCCGACCGTGAGGTAGGCGGCATCTACTTCGGGGTCATACCTTACGTGCATCAACGACCTCCGCTCGTTCCCCCGCCACCAGCCCGGATGACGGTGATGATGTTCCCCGTCTTATCATTGACGACCACGCGGATGCGATTGGCCTCGAATACGGACGAGGGCTCGTCCGCCGGGTCACATGGTGTCGGGCGAGGCGATGCCGAGCAGGTCGAGTCCGGTGACCAGCACCCGCAGGGTCAGGGCGCACAGCGCGAGCCGTGATGCCCGCACCTCCGGTTCCGCGGTGAGCACGGCGCACTGCTCGTAGAACACCGAGAACGTCTGCGCGAGCTCGAAGAGGTACGTGCACAGCCGATGCGGCTCGAGGTCGCGCCCCACCGCGGATACGACCTCGCCGAAGTCGAGCAGCAGGAGCGCGAGCGCCCTCTCGGCCGGTTCGCCGACCGTGATCGCGGAGCCGACCGCCTCCGGCTCGACTCCGGCCTTGCGCAGGAGCGACCGCAGCCGTGCCGCGGCGTACTGCAGGTAGCGGCTGGTGTTGCCGTTGAGCGCGACCATCCGCTCGAGGTCGAAGACGTACTCGGTGTCGTGCCCCACGGAGAGGTCCGCGTACTTCACGGCTCCGATCCCGACCAGCGGGGCGAGCGCGCTCCTGGTCGGCTCGTCGAGCTCCGGGCGGTCCTCGTCGATCGCCGCCCGTGCGGTGGCCACCGCTTCATCGAGCAGCGCAGCGAGCCGGAGGGGCGCGCCGGAGCGGGTCTTGAGGATCTTGCGGTCGGGGCCGAGCACGTTCCCGATCTGCACGTGGACGGGCGTGATCTCCGGGGGGAGCCACCCCGCCTCGCGGGCCGTCTCCCACACCATGCTCAGGTGGAGCGCCTGCGGGGCCCCGATGACATAGATCAGTCGATCGGCATGGAGAGTGCCGATCCGGTGTCTGACCGCGGCGAGGTCCGTGGTCCCGTACCCGTAGCCGCCGTCCGACTTGCGGACGATGAGCGGAACCGGCTCGCTCTCCCTCCCGGTGTACCCCGGGAGGAAGACGCAGAGCGCTCCCTGGCTCACCGTCGCGATCCCCTGTGCCTCCAGCTCCTCGCAGATGCGGGGCAGGTCGTCGTTGTAGGTGGACTCGCCGGCGAGGTCCGCGTCGGTGAGGCTGACGCCGAGTCGCGAGTAGATCGCTGCGAAGTACTGCCGTGATAGTTCCACCAGTTCCGCCCAGAGACGCAGGGTCTCCTCATCGCCGGCTTGGAGAGCGACCACCCGTGCCCTGGCGCGCGTCGCGAACGCAGGGTCCGTGTCGAACGCGGCGCGGGCCGACTGGTAGAAGGCGTTCGGGTCGGTCGCAAGCCGACGTGCCTCCGCGGAGTCCTCGCCGACGTCGAGGAGGTGCTCGATGAGCATCCCGAACGGCGTCCCCCAGTCGCCGATGTGGTTCTGCCGGATGACCGTGTGGCCGAGATGCTCCAGCACCCGGGCGAGTGCATCGCCCACCACCGTCGTCCGGAGGTGGCCGACATGCATCTCCTTCGCGACGTTGGGCGCCGAGTAGTCGATGACGACGCGCTGCGGCGTCTCCCGGGGAACCCCGAGGCGACCGTCGCCCGCGACCGCGCTCACCTGGCGAGCGATCCACCGGTCGCTCAGAGTGAGGTTGATGTACCCGGGTCCGCTGAGCTCGGCCTTCGCGCAGATCTCCTCGACGCGCAGGTGATCGATGAGGCGCTGCGCTGCATCCCGAGGCGCCAGCCCGACGCGGCGTGCCAGGGAGAGCGCCGCATTGCTCTGCAGGTCGGCGAACTGGCTCGGACGCAGTGCCGGATCGGCTCCCCGCGCATCGTCGCCGAACGCGTCGATGATGGCGTCGGTGACCTTCGAGGCGAGGACGGTGGAGGGGGACGGCATGAACGAAGCCTAGAGGTCGCGGGCAGCGGGAGCGCGGTCGCTCAGGTGCCGACCGCTGCCTCGGGACGGTGCTGCGTGCGGAGGGCGTCCATGACGTGCGTCCACGACGCGGGCCGGTCGTAGGCGAGGGCGGCCACCACATCCGTCTTCTCCGGGTCGGCGGGGCAGTGGTTCGCGCCCCACTGGGCCACGGTCGCGATGACGGGCACGAGATCGATGCCCTTGTCCGTCAGCGTGTACCGCGCCTTCTGCCGGTGGGTCGGATCGTCTTCCCGCGTCAGGATGCCCGCCGTCGTGAGACGGTCGAGACGGTCGGCGAGGATGCTGCTGGTGATGCGCTCCTCCGAGCCGCGGAGCAGCTCCCGGAAATGCCGGCGGTCGGCGAAGATCAGGTCGCGCAGGATCAACAGCGTCCAGCGGTCGCCGAGCACCTCGACGGCGAGGTTGATCGGGCACAGGGAGCGGTCCGTCGTGGCCATGGTCATGCCTGCCCTTCGCCGTAGTGCGCGACCTCGCGGGCGATCAGCTCCACGACGTCGTCCGGCCGGGACAGCATGGGCCAGTGGCCGCTCACCAGGTGCTCGACCCGCCAGCCGCTCGGCATCTCCGGCGCCGCCTCGTGCGAGATGTCCTCAGCGGAGAGGGTGACGAAGGTCGTCGGCTGCTCGGCCGTGCCCACGCTCAGCCGCGCCGGGTCGGTGACGGTGCGACCCGGGTGCGGCGTGAAGCTCTCGGCCAGAGAGCTCCGGTCCTCGTCGGTGAGGTCCCACTCGTGTGCGAGCGCGGGAAGCCCGGGCGGCAGCCAGAGATACCCCGCGTCGACGATGTCCTGCCGCTCCTGCTCACGCGCCGAGGGCGAGTCGCCCCACCCGTCGAGCAGCGACTGTCCGTCCGTGGGCAGGAAGCCCCCGAAGTGGATGAGTCCGACCACCTGGCTCCCCACGCGGTCGGCGACCTGGGCGGTGACCATCGACGAGTAGGAGTGTCCGACGAGCACGACGGGCTCAGGGCGGCTTGTGACGAGGGCGGCGACCTGGTCGACGTGATCGTCGAGGCGGACGGCGGCGATGGCGGATCGCGGCTGGCCGGGTTCGAGGCCGCGGAGGGTGACGGCCTCCGCCCTCAGTCCGCGGCGCCGCAGTTCGGTCGCGGTCGGCTCCCACACCGAGGCTGCGCTCCAGGCGCCCGGGACGAGGATCACGGTGGGCTGCTCGTTCATGGACATCACCTTTCTCGAAGACTGATCGCTTTTTGCGATCGGTCTCACCGTAAGCGGTCTGCTCGCGAAACGCAATCAGTTTCTCGCATACCGTCGCCGCCGGTCGCGCGACCGCGATCATGCGCGCCGGACGGAGTGCGGTCAGAACGACCCGACCCAGGCGGCCACCAGCAGTGCGACGCCGAGCCCGAGATCGAGCACGAAGCACGCCTCCGCGAGCGAGCGAGGGACGACCCTGTTCCGGACGAAGAAGACCACGTCCCAGGCGGCGTGGCCGATCGCGGCGAGCGCGGCCAGGTACACCGCGACGAGGGGAGCCACCATCATGGCGGTGACCGCGAGCGCGCTGAAACCCAGGAACGCCAGGACCTGCGCGGCGAACTCACGACGGTCGATGTCGCGTCCGCGGAGGAACCCGAAGACCGCGAAACCCGCGCCGGCGACCAGCAGGGTGACCGTGGGATCGAGGCCGGTGAGGCGTGCGAGGACGACGGCGAGACCCGCGACGCCGACCATGATCCATCCGCTGGAACGGCGGCCGATGGCGCTCGCCGCGAGGTAGCACAGCGAGGCGATGATGATGATCATCGCGGTCACGTGAGGGTCCGCTCCGTTGGCGAGGTTGAGGAGGAGGGCGAGCAGGCCGACCACCGACGGCCAGCGGCCCAGCAGGTGGTGCAGGACCCCCCGATTCCGGTCCGCGTCGTGGTGGCTGTGCTCCTGGAGATGTGCTCGTGTGTTCATGGTCGCCAGTCTCGGCCGGGGGCGTGCCCGTCCACCCCGTGAATCCGTCACGAGGCTGCCGTGCTCGCGGGAGCGGCCCGAGCTGCGCCTCAGACCCAGCCGTTCTCGCGGGCATGGCGGTACGCGCTGGACCGGCTCTCCGCGTCGAGCTTCCGATTGATCGTCGCGAGGTAGTTGCGCACCGTGCGGGTCGAGAGGAAGAGCTCTCGGGCGACGTCGGCGAGAGGCCGGCTCTCCTGCGCCGCGGCGAGGACCTCGGTCTCGCGGGCTGTGAGCGGCGACGGCCGCGTGGTCAGGGCATCCGCGGCCAGGATCGGATCGACGTAGCGCTGTCCCTCGTGGACCCGCCGGATGACGTCGGCGAGAGCCGTGCCAGGGGCGCCCTTCGCGAGGAACCCGCGGGCGCCCGAAGCGAGGGCGGTGCGCAGGGCCTGCGGGTGACCGTGGCCGGTGAGGATCACCCCGGCGCAGCGCGGCAGGACGCGCTGGAGCTCCGCGATGACGCCGAGCCCGTCGAGCCGGGGCATCTGCAGATCCACGACCGCCACATCGGGGAGGTGGAGTGCGGCCCGCTCGACCGCTTCTCGCCCGTCGCGCGCGGTGGCGACGACGCGCAGGTCGGTCTCCCGTTCCAGGAGGCTCGCCAGCGCGTCACGGATCAGCTCGTCGTCCTCGGCGAGCAGCACGCGGATGGGTTCGCTCATGACATTCCTCCGCCCGTGCGGGGCACCGCCAGAGACAGGGAGAAACGATCCTCTCCCCGCGGGCCGGCGGTGAGGCCGGCCCCCGCCGACGCACAGCGCGCCGCCAGCGACGCGAGGCCCGTTCCGCTCGTCTCGCTGCCGGGCGATGGTGCTGCCGCTCCGTCGTTGTCCACGCTCAGGGTGACCAGCGCGGAGGTGGCGGAGATCCGGATCGCCGCGTTTCGCGCGTCGCTGTGCCGCAGCAGGTTCGTGACCGCCTCTCGCACACCGGAGGCGAGGAGGGCCGCCATCGGCGGTGTCAGGAGGCTGAGGGTCTCGGGGTCTGCGTCGATCGTGGCGTCGATTCCCGCGGAGCCGAGGACGAGCCGCGCGGACTCGAGCTGGGTCGGCAGATCGGTGGTCGCCTCGCCGCGAATCGCGCGACGCGCCTCGCGCAGAGTCCTGTTGGCGAGCTCGCGGATGCTCTCGCTCTCGGACGCCGCTCGGGCGGGGTCGCGCGGGGCGAGGTCGGCGGCGAGCTCCGCCTTGAGCGCGATGACGGTGAGGCGCTGGCCGAGCACATCGTGCAGCTCGCGATCGATCCGCAGCCGTTCCTGGGCGACGGCGAGGCCGGCGCGAGCCTCCCGTCCTTCCTGGGCAGCCCGCCACAGCCCATGGATCCAGATCAGGACCTGGCACATGCCCCAGGTGACGACCGCGCAGCCGAGGGCTGTCAGAAGGCTCGGCAGCGGTGAATCGAAGAAGACCTGACCGCCGATCGCAGCCGCACCGCCGAGCACGACGGCCGCCGCCACGCCGCCCTGCCAGGCCACGAGAGCGCTGGCGGCGATGGCGAAGCCCGCCAGCCACGCCCACGGCCGTCCGCCCGGCTCCGCCCACAGGTGGGCGGGGGCCCAGAGTGCGGCGCTCGCCGCGATCAGCAGCGTCACCTTCCACAGGCGCAGGGCAAGTCGAGGTGTCGGGTCGATCGCTTCGAGCAGGACCGACAGCAGCGCGAACCCGTACAGAACGACGCCGCCGGCGTACGCGACCGTGAGAGCGGTCGTCGGGGGCGCCGTGAACGACATCGCGATGATCGGGCCCCAGACGAAACTCGCCATCAGGAAGCCGAGGACGACCCAGCGCGGATTACGCCACCGCGGCGACGACGGCACCTCCAGGCTCGGCATCGGCGCACGGCCGTCGTGCGGTCGCCGGTCGAGCTCCCGCTCCTCGTCCGTCGTGCTCATCCTGTGCTTCCCTCCTCGCTGGCGTGCAGAACGCGTCGACCACTCGGGTCACACCGTCGGCCGGTGGCATGGCTTCGAGAGAAGCGACGTCTTCCGGCGGACGCCCACAGCGCGCAAGAGCTGACGGCAGTCGACCGCTGTCCGTTCTCCCGCGTGCGACGCGCGCGAACCCCCGCACGTCGCCGACCCGCGGGAAGCGCCGGACCTTCCGCGTGTTCGTCACCTCTGCGGGCGCTGCCCACGCGAGCCAGCATCCTCCGCCGCATCGCTGCGGTCAACCTCGGATGACGGATTCCGTCCGACGTGGAGCTGAGGGCGGAACTGCCGACGCTGTTCCGCCCCCGCTCGGGGCTCCTCCGACGCCTCCGCGGGTGAGTGCGGTCCCACGGAGCCGTCGAGGGGAGTCGTAGGCTGGCGGGCATGACCGAGCAGCGAGCGCCGCGACGCCGTGGTCGTCCACGCGGGCGGTCGGATGCCCGTGAGCGCCTCATCGGGGCGGCGGTGGACGAGTTCGCCGAGCACGGGTACGACGGCGCGACGATCCGCTCGATCGCCGCGCGCGCCGATGTCGACGCCGCGCTCGTCCACCACTACTTCGGCACGAAGGCCGATCTCTTCGCAGAAGCCGTCGGAATTCCCCTGCGCCCGGACGTGGACGTGCCCGGCATCGTGGCAGGCCCACGCGACGAGGTCGGCAGCCGGCTCGTGCGCTACGTGTTGGAGGCGTTCGAGCTGCCCGAGGTGAGGCGACGCGGCGTGATGCTCATCCGGACGGCGCTCGGCAGCAGGGCGACGTCGCCGCTGCTCGCCGGATTCCTGTCGCGCGAGCTGATCGGCCGGATCGCGAAGACGCTCGGGGTGGCCGATGCGGAGCTGCGGGCGACCCTCGTCGCCTCGCAGATCGCGGGGCTGCTGGTGACCCGTCATGTGCTCAAGCTCGCCCCCATCGCATCGGCGTCCGTGGACGAGTTGGTCGATCGCATCGGCCCGACCGTGCAGCGCTACCTCTTCGACTGAACGAGGCTGTCATTGACCGGGGCGCCGGGCGAGCGCATAATTCATCGCATGATGAATAACACGGCGGTGCGGATCGCGCAGCTCCGGGTACGACGGGGGCGCACGCGCGTGTTCGACGGCGTCGATCTGACGATCCCGCGCGGGCAGATCACCGGGCTGCTCGGGCCGTCGGGGTGCGGCAAGACGACGCTCCTGCGGGCGATCGTCGGTGTGCAGCGCATCGAGTCCGGAGAGGTGACCGTGCTGGGGGAACCGGGCGGTTCTCGCGAGCTGCGGCACCGCGTGGCCTACGGGACGCAGGGCGCCGCTGTGTACGGAGACCTGACCGTGCGGCAGAACCTGGCGTATGCGGCCGCCCTGTTGCGGGCGCCCCGGGCCGATGTGGACCGGGTGCTCGATGAGGTGGGTCTGCGGCCGCAGGCAGGGCAGCTCGTGGAGTCGCTCAGCGGGGGGCAGTCCACGCGGGTGTCTCTCGGGATGGCACTGATCGGTGCGCCCGAGGTGATCGTGTTGGACGAGCCCACCGTGGGCCTCGACCCCGTGCTGCGCGCAGAGCTGTGGACGCTGTTCCGCGCGCTCGCGGACCGCGGCGTGACGATGATCGTGTCGAGCCATGTGATGGACGAGGCGCAGCGCTGCGATCGGCTGCTGCTCCTGCGGGAGGGGCGGATCATCGCCGACACGACGCCGCGCGCCCTGCTGGAGGACACGGGGACGACCGAACCCGAGGCCGCGTTCCTGGCGCTCATCGAGCGCGACCGCGCCGAGGACGGGGCGGGGGCGCCGCGTTCGCGGCGCGAGGCGCGAGAGCGAGGAGAGGCGCGTGAGCGGGGAGAGGGGGCGACGGAATGAACGGCCGACGCATGTTCGCGACCGCGGGGCGGGTGCTGGCGCAGCTGCGGCACGATCCGCGCTCGATCGCGCTGATGCTGGTGGCGCCGAGCCTGCTCGTCGGGCTCTTCGCCTGGCTGTTCGTCGACCAGGACGGCGTGTTCGACCAGTTCGGCGGTGCGATCCTCGCGCTGTTCCCGTTCATCGTGATGTTCCTGATCACGTCGATCACGACGCTGCGTGAGCGGCGCTCCGGCACGCTCGAGCGCCTGATGACGACCCCGCTGGGTAAGGCCGACTTCATCCTCGGCTATGCGCTCGCGTTCGGGCTCATGGCACTGCTGCAGGCGCTCGTCACGGTGTCGTTCGCGGTGGGGGTGTGCGGTCTGGACGTGGAGGGGCCGCTGTGGCAGCTGGGGCTCGTCGCCGTCGTGGATGCTCTGCTGGGCACGGCGCTCGGGCTGCTGGCCAGCGCATTCGCCCAGACGGAGTTCCAGGCAGTGCAGTTCATGCCGCTGCTGGTGTTCCCGCAGATCATCCTCGGCGGACTGTTCATGCCGCGCGACCAGATGCCCGATGTGCTCTCGGCGATCTCGGACTGGCTGCCGCTCAGTTACGCCATCGATGCCGTCAATGCGGTGACCGCGGGCGACGAGGGCTGGGACGTGGGTCGCCCGCTCCTGGTCGTGCTCGGATTCACGGTCGCCGCTCTGGTCCTGGCATCACTGACGCTCCGCCGCCGCACCCGCTGACACCGCGGCGCATCGCTGTTGTCGCCAGCTCTCGCGCCGCTGCCACTGTTCTCGCTGCCGGCCGCGGTCGCACGCCAGTGCTGCCACTCTTATCGACCGGCCGCGGTCGGACGCCAGTGCTGCCACTGCTCGCGCTGCCGCTGCACGCGCTGCCGGGCACCTCAGGAAACACCGCGCACGCAAGACGGGGGCCGGTA
This sequence comes from Microbacterium sp. p3-SID336, assembly GCF_025143365.1. Classification (GTDB taxonomy): domain Bacteria; phylum Actinomycetota; class Actinomycetes; order Actinomycetales; family Microbacteriaceae; genus Microbacterium. The sequence continues at coordinate 10,807 of NZ_JALXPE010000058.1, forward strand.
CTACTCCGCGGCGGCCGGCGGTGCGGGCGGCGGCGGGGTGGTGGGCGCGGGTGTGCGCGGCGGTGCCGGCGGCGCGGAGGTCTCGGCCATGCCGGCCCCGAATCCGCGGCCGACGGCCTGACCCTGGATGATGCCGGCGAGGTCGAGTCCGGTGGCGGAGTGCACGCTGTCGAACACGGACCGCATGGCCTTCGCGCTGTCGGCGCCGACCACGTTCGAGGCGCCGTCTTCGCCGGACCCGCCGACGATGGAGACGCTGCCGATGGCCGCATAGCCCTTCGCGAACTCGGCCATGATCGACGGCAGCACCTCGAGCACCCGCTGCGACAGGAATGCGTCCTGGTTGGAGGCGATGGCCTTCGCCTCGGCCTCGACGGCGGCGGCGCGGGCTTCACCCTCGGCCCGGATCGCCTCGGCTTCGGCGTTGGCGCGGAGGCGACGTGCCTCGGCCTCGGCCTCCGCCTGCGCACGGAGGGCGTCGGCCTCACCCGTCGCCTTGGAGATCGCGGCCGCGGCCTCACCCTCGGCGCGAGCCTTGTCGGCCTGCGCCTGCTGCTCGGCGATGCGGGTGCGGGCCTCGGCCTGCTTGACCTGCTCGATCGCTGCCGCCTCGGCGGCACGCTCGCGCGTGTACAACTCGGCCTGTGCACGGGTCTCGGCTTCGTAGCGCTGGGCGTCGGCGACGCGCTTGACGTCGGCGTCGAGCTGCGCCTGCTTGTTCTCGGCCTGCTGCTGCAGCACGGCCTGCTCGGCCTGGGCGCGGGCGAGCTGCTCGGCCTGCTCGGCCTCGGCGCGGGCGCGGCCGATGCCGGCGTTGGCGTTCGCGGTGTTGGTGTCGAGCGCGGTCTGCTCGACGAGGTTCGCTTCCTGGTTGGCGATGTTCTTCTGGTTGATCGCGCGGTCGGCGTTGGTCTGCGAGATCTCCGCCGCCTGCCGCTTCGCCTGGATCTCCGGCGCGCCGAGGGACTGGATGTAGCCGACCTTGTCGGTGATGCCCTTGATCTGGAACGAGTCCAGGATGAGACCCTGCTCGGCGAGTTCCTGCGAGACGTCGGCGGCGATCTGGTCGGAGAACTTCTTGCGCTCCCGCATCAGCTCCACGACGGACAGCGTGGCGACGATGCCGCGCAGCGCGCCCTCCAGCTGCTCGGTGGTGAACTGCTCGATGGCCTTGTCCTGGGAGGCGAAGCGCTCCGCGGCCCGTCGCACGAGCAGCGGGTCGGAACCGATCTTCACGATGGCGACGCCGTCGACGTTGAGCGTCACGTTGTCGAGCGACTGCGCCTCGGCGTTGAGCGACACCTGTCGCGAACGGAGCGAGATGATCTCGTGCCGCTGCGTGATCGGGTTGACGAGCGACTTGCCGTTCACGATGACCGTGACAGGCGACTCGGACAGCTCGGAGCGGCTGGAGCCGTCGGCGGCGATCACCGCGCGCTGCACCTTCTGCTTGCGACCCGAGATGACGAGCGCCTCGTCGGCCCTCGCCACCTTGATCCAGCTGCGCGCGAACAGCAGCAGGATCAGCAGCAGGATGACGGCGGCGACGACGGCGATGCCGATGATGATGAGGATGCCGACGATTCCGGCGATCTCCATGGATGACCTCCCTGGTTTCCCCCGCGGGGGCGGTCTGAAGTGCCCGCAGGAAAGGCGGGCGTGCGAGACCCACCCTGCCAGAAAAGCGAGGCGGTCAATCCGCCGGGGGTGCTTTCACCCGCGGACTGTGCAGAGACCGAACAGCCGCCGTCCCGTGGAGGAGCGGACGGGAAGGGTCAGCGCGTGCGCAGCTTCTCCGCCAGATCGCGCAGCTCGCGGAGCTCGTCGTCGTCGAGCCGCGACATCCGCGCGGCGATCGACCGGCCGTGCACTGTCGCGAGGGAGCGGAAGGCGCGGGCTCCCGCTTCTGTCGCGCGGATGAGGGCCCCGCGACCGTCATCCGGATCGGGGCACTTGGCCACCAGGCCCCGCGTCACCATGCGGTCCACCAGGCGCGAGACGCTGGGCTGACTGATCAGCATGTTCGCGGTGATGTCCCGCAGTCGAGCGGTCATGCCGGGGGAGCGGGTGACGGTGAGCAGCACGTCGTACTCGGCCTGGGCCAGGTCGCTGTGCTCGAAGTCCGCCATCATCTCGGTGAACAGCTCGTGCTGCGCGCGGAACAGGCTCTCCCAGGCCTCCAGCGCGAGCTTGCGATCGGTCATCCTCACAGCGTAGCGGGCAGAGTAAAGGGCCGGTCGGAGAGGCTCCCGACCGGCCCTTGTCCCTTGCACCAAGAGTGTCCTGCAATCACATGCGGTGGATGCCACAGCAAACATTCACCGTGCGATCACTGTATAACGGCGAGGTAACGAATGCAACGGTTTGGTCACGGAATCTTCGGAACGGACAAGCCTGTCCTGTCAGGCCCAGGTCTGTTCGCGCGAGTCGACAAGGTGGATCGTGTCCGCCGGCGACGAGATCCAGAAGCCGTCGAATCCGGCGCCGAGGTCTTCGATCTCGTCTCGTCTCGCAAGTCCGGCGGATGCCATGACGCTCGCTGCCTCGTCGACGCCCGAAGTGACGACCTCCAGCCAGATCTCGGCCTGTGAGAGCCCTGGGCAGTTGTCGACCCAGAGATTGCACGGACCGAAGACGAACCCGGTCGCCCCGCCTGTCGGTCCCGCCAATGCGGGCAGATGCAGCACATCTCGGTAGAACGCCAGTGTCGCTTCGTAGCGGTGCGGCGGAACCTTGAGTGCGATGTTTCGGCCGCCGGAGAACGCGGGGGTGGTTTCGGTCATGCTGGGCACCTCTCTGAGTCGACTTGATGCAACCCGTTGGTTGCACTCAAACGGTAGCGCCGATCCCGCGTACCTGCAACTCGCCAGTTGCAGGTTTGTGCGCGAGGCGATCCGGTCGCCGGCCACCCGGCCGACATCAGGGCGCCGGATGCCGGGAAAGATCCTCCGATCGGGGGAGCTGGACCGGGAGCTGGAAGCGCGCGAAGAGGTCGGGATCCAGGAAAGACGTGATGGCCGTGATGCGCTGGTCCTCGACCGTGAGAACGGTGAGCGACCACGCCTCGTGCGGGGCCTCGCTCTGCGTGCCGAGGTAGAAGGCGATCGCGGGCTGCCCGTTGGCGGTGAGGACCTCCGTGCGCCAACTCGGGCACAGGGTCATCGGCACGGCGTGGGCGAAGCTCGCCACGGCCTCCGCTCCCGCGTACCACTCGTGGAGCGGGGGCATCTGCCAGGTCACCTGCGGGGCGAGGAGTCCGATGAAGGCCTGCAGGTCCGACGTCGCGAGCGCGTCCGCGAAGCGGTGGGCGAGGGCCAGCGTCGACGGGGAGGGACGCGAATCCGCGACTCCTGTCGCGGTCAGGTCGACGCCAGCGAGGGTGCGGCGGGCGCGGGCGAGGGCCGAGTGCATCGAGGTGGGCGTCGTCGACATCACGGCGGCCGCATCCGCGGCGGAGAACCCGAGGACGTCGGTGAGGAGGATCGCGGCGCGCTCGTTGCCGCTGAGGTGCTGCATCGCGGCGATGAAGGCCAGTTCGACGTGCTCGGCGCGCTGGGCGGAGTCCGCCGGATCGGGGTAGGGCGTGAGCCACGGGACGTCGTCCGTGGGGATCGCATCGACGGCGGGCTCAGCGGAGGAAGGGCCGAGGTCGATGGGCAGGGCGCGCCTGCTGCGCGCTTTCGCCGCATCCAGACAGGTGCGCGTGACCACGGTGTACAGCCACGTGCGCAGCGAGCTGCGACCCTCGAACCGGTCGTACGCTCTCCACGCGCGCAGCAGGCCCTCCTGCAGGGCGTCGTCCGCATCATGCACCGACCCGAGCATCCGATAGCAGTGCGCGTGCAGCTCGCGGCGCAGCGGCGCCACCGCCCGGTCGAACCGTTCGCGGTCGCCGCTCCCCGCCGCGCCGGCCGAGTCGACGACCGACGAGTTCACGTGTTTCGGGGCCATGCGACGATTCTGCCCGGCCGACGCAGTCTCACCTATCGACAGCACTCACACGACCAGGAGATCCGAATGCCTTTCGACCCCGTGCCCCTCGACCACACCTTCACCGCCCCGATCGGCGTCACCGTCAAGGGAGAGGTGTGGGCGTGCGTCGAGATGCCCGACTCCGCCAGCTTCTTCGGCACCGGTCGCTCGGTCCGGGTCGACCTCACCGTCGACGACCTCCCCCTGCCGGACGTGGGGCTGATGGTCACGGGCACGGGCGGTCACATGGTGTCGTTGAACGCCGCAGTCCGCCGCAAGCTCGGCAAGGACATCGGGGACATGGTGACCGTCCACCTCACGCGGCGGGTGAAGTAGATGGATCGGCTCGGCCTCTGGCCCCTGATCCACGCCGAGCGGCAGCGCCTGTACGACCAGACGCTCGTTCTCACCCCTGAGCAGTGGCGGACGCCCGCGCTGGTCGGCTCGTGGACGCTCGAACAGACCATGGCGCATCTCACGGCCGGTGCGGAGCAGAGCATCGCCGCGTGGCTGCGCAGCGTGTGGTCCGCCCGTTTCGACTTCGAGCTCCACAAGGAGCGAGGGGTGCGGACGAGGCTGGGAGCGAACCCCGCCGAGACCCTTGACAGGTACCGGCGGGCCATCGGCAACACCCGTCGAGCGGCGGGCCCGCTGATGGCGGGTCTGGGCGAAGTCCTCATCCACGGCGAGGAGATCCGCCGGCCGGTCGGGATCCCGGCACAGGTCCCGGCGGGCACAGCCGTGGCGACCCTGCGATGGTTCGCGCGCCACGACTTCACCGAGTACTCACGCTCCCGAGCGCAGGGACTCCGCCTGGCGCCGGACGACGCGACCGTGACGATCGGCGAGGGCGCGGAGGTCCGGGGGCCGGCACTTGCGCTCCTGCTCGCGCTCTCCGGACGGCCCGTCCATCCCGGCGAGCTGCGCGGGCCCGGCACCGGCCTGCTCCTGGAACGCGGCGCGGCCGGATGGCGGCCGAGTCGGGGAAGGCGCGCGCGACGGTAGCCTCCGCCGGGGGAACCGTCGGGGCCTGACCGCGGCACGAGCCGTCCTCTCGCGTCGCCCGGCGGGGCTCACGATGACTCGAGGTAGCGGATCCGCACGCCGTGGATCGTTCCCTCGAACGCGAAGGGCATCTTGTCGCGGTACCGCAGGGACACGGCGCCGCCGAGGGCACGACCGATGTCGAGGCAGTCGTTCGCGGTGAAGAGGAGCGGTGCGCTGACCGGTACGACGCCTTCCGCCGCCGCTGTTCCGTCGACGGAGACCGTGACCTTCAGCGGCCCGGCCGGGCGCGGATCGACAGTGGTCGTGCGGACCTCGCACGTCGTGTCACCGCCGGGCAGTCTCTCCGCGCTGCGGATGACGGTGCGCTGGATCAGGAAGAGGTTGTATTCGTAGGTCAGGTACCCGTCCTCCAGGTAGCACGTCAATCCGCCGCCGGCGCCGCCGAGCTTGTAGAGCACGCCGTTGGCGCGGTCGGGCAGCGTCAGCTCCATGCGGACGATGTTCGGTCTGTTGCCGAGAGCAGGCGCGGAGAACTCGGGGATGCGCGTCGTCGTCCCGGAGAACTGCCATTCGGTGTACGGCGTGCTGAGACGGTATTCGGGATGCAGGGCCGCGACCCACAGTCCCCCGCCCACGGGCAGGACGTCGTTTCGCGCCGCCTCGACGGTGAAGAGATCCTTCAGCTGCGCCAGCTTGTCGGGGTGCTCGGCGGCGAGGTCTCGAGCCTGGCTCCAGTCCTCGTCGAGGTTGTAGAGCTCCCAGCGATCCTCGTCGGGTGTCCACGTGCTGATGCCGGGCGGGAGTCCGGGAACCCAGGGAAGGCGGGGTCCGATGGCGGACGCCATCCAGCCGTCCGCATAGATGGACCTGCTGCCCATCACCTCGAAGTACTGGGTGCGGTGCCTTCCTGGCGCGGAGGGATCCGCGAGGGAGTAGGCGAAGCTCACGCCGTCGATGGAGTCCTGATGGAACCCGTTGACGATCTCCGGATGCGAGATGCCGAGGATCTCGTAGATGGTGGGGACGACATCGATCACGTGATGGAACTGCGTGCGCGGCTCGGGGTCGGGAGACAGTCGCGCGGGCCAGCGCACGAGCAGGGGGTTCCGCGTGCCACCGAGGTGGGAGGCCAGCAGCTTCATTCCCTTATAGGGCGTCGACCCGGCCCAGGCCCAGCCGGCGTGGTACTGGTTGTCCGTCAGCGACGAACCGAGCACGGCGAGCCCGCCCAGCTCGTCGAGGGCGGCGATGTGCTGCGAGATGGTACTCGGGATGCCGTTCTGCGCGAGCAGTTCGCTGATGGTTCCGTTCTGCCCCTCGCCGGACGATCCGTTGTCGCCCCACAGGTACATCACGATGGTGTTGTCGTCGTAGCCGAGCCGTTCGATCTCGTCGAGCAGTCGCCCGACCTGGAAGTCGACGTGCTCGGCGTATCCCGCCGCCACCTCCATCAGGCGACGCTGGAACGGCTTCTCCTCGTCGGGGATGTCGTCCCAGGCGGGCATGTCAGGGTGCCGTTCGGTCAGCTCGGTGCCTTCGGGGATCCACCCGGCCTCGATCGCTTTCGCATGGACGCGCTCGCGGTAGGCGTCCCACCCGTCGTCGAAGGCCCCGGCGTAGCGGTCCGCCCACTCCTTCGGCACGTGATGCGGGCCGTGGATCGCACCACTCGCCCAGTACATGAGGAACGGCTGGTCCGGCGCGAGCGACCGGTGCGTGTCCAGCCAGGAGATGGCGTCGTCGGCCAGATCCTCGCTGAGGTGATAGCCCTCTTCGGCCGATCTCGGGGGCAGCACGGTGGTCGTGTTGCGCACGAGGTTCGGTTCGTACTGCGACGCCTCGCCGGCGAGGAAGCCGTAGAAGTAGTCGAAGCCGTACCCGGTCGGCCACCGGTCGAACGGTCCCGCCGCCGTCGTCTCCTCGGCTGGGGTGTTGTGCCACTTGCCCCAGGCGCCCGTCGCGTACCCGTACTGCTTGAGAACCTCGGCGATCGTCGCGCTGCTCTTCGGAATGTGTCCGGAGTAGCCGTCCCAGTCGTTGGCGAGCTCCGCGATCTGCCCGCTGCCGACGCGGTGCTGGTTCCGGCCGGTGAGAAGCGACGCTCGTGTCGGCGAGCACATCGCCGTGGTGTGGAAGCGGTTGTAGCCGACGCCGCCGGCACGCACGCGGTCGAGAGTCGGAGTCCTGACCTCTCCGCCGAACGTCGACGGAAGACCGGGACCGGCGTCATCGATGAGCACGATCAAGATGTTCGGTGCATCAGTGGGCAGCCGTCTCTCGACCGGCAGCGGTGCGTACGTCGACTCCTGCATGGTGCGTCCGGGGACGCTGCCGGACCTCCGGGGCGGGAACGGCAATGTGCGCGCGGGTGGCAGTGCGGCGCTGATGATCCCGTCGGATCCGGACTGTCGACTCATCTGATCGCTCCCGAGTGATCCGCGCCCTTGCGGAGATGTCGATGTTCGGTCGCGGGTGGCCTCTTTGTAGCACCGCTCAGCTCGTTGACGGCGGGGGCGTCACCCTCCTCGGGTGACACCCCTGCCGTCACGCTGCGGGCCGTCGTCGGCCGGAACGCCGTCTCTGGGTTACTCGGACATGCCCGGTCGTCGGGGAGCGATCACCGCGGCGATCAGGGCCGCGACCGCTGCCGCGATGCCCGCAACGATCAGCGCGGAGACGAAGCCGTCGAGGGTGCCGCCCGCGAGGCTCGCTGCCGCCACGGTGGACATCACCGCGGCACCGACGGAGGCACCGAACTCGTGGAACGTGCTGAGGATGCCCGAGGCGATGCCGGCGTCCTGGGGAGCGACGTTCCCGAGCGCCGACGCCGATGCCGCCACGAACAGCATGCCGGTGCCCGCTGCCGCCACGGCGATGCCGATCGTGGCGGCGACGGGGGTCAGCCAGACACCGGCGACCGTGAGGCCGACCGCCGCGACGACCAGCCCGCCGGCAGCGAGCGCGGGAAGGCCGATGCGTCCGGCCAGGTTCCCCGCGACACCGGCGCCGACCATCGTCGCCACCGCCACCGGGAGGAAGAGGAGGCCGGTGATCAGCGGTCCGTAGCCCAGGTGCTGCTGGAAGTAGAACGACCCGAGGAAGAACACCGCGATCATCAGGGCGGTCGCGATGAAGATCAGGAAGATCCCGGCGACGACCGGACGCTGGGTCAGGATCCGGAGGTCCATCAGCGGGGTCCGGGCGGTGCGCTGTCGGACGACGAACGCGGCGTAGAGCGCGACCGCGACCGCGAGGGCGACGATCGTGCTCCCGGACCAGTCTGCCGTCTCACCGGCGCCGATGATCGCCCAGATCGTCGTTCCGGTCGCTGCGGTCACCAGGATCGCGCCGAGAACATCGATGCTCCGGCCTCCTGTGCTGCGGATGCCGCGCGGGAGCAGCGCGAGCAGCGCGGCGAACAGCGCGATGCCGATCGGCACGTTCAGGAAGAACGCCCAGCGCCATCCGGCGGTCGCTGTCACGACGCCTCCCAGAAGCACTCCCAGTGCGGCGCCGCCACCCCCGAGCGCCGACCAGACGCCGAGCGCGCGCGCCCGCTCCTTCCCATCGAAGAGCGTGACCACCCACGACAGGGCGCTGGGGGAGAGCAGTGCCGCGCCGAGACCCTGGCCCACGCGCCCCACGATCGCGACGACTCCATCCGGGGAGAGGCCGATCGTCAGAGACGACACGGTGAAGACCGCGAGACCGGTCAGCACGATCGTGCGGGCGCCCACGGTGTCGGCCAGGCGACCGCCCAGCAGCATCAGCCCGCCGAAGGTGAGTGTGTACGCGCTGATGATCCACGTCAGGGCCTGGCGGTCGAGGCCGAGCTCGGCGCCGAGGTGCGGCAGGGCGATGGCCACGACGGTGATGTCGAGGATCAGCATGAGCTGGGCGACGGCCAGCAGCCACAGGATGATCCACCGGCGCGGATGGGTGGTCTGGGGGAGGTCGATCTCCGGCGTGCTCATGTGATCTCCATTTACTCGTACAGGTGTGTTCGGGTTAGAACCGCTAGACTAACCTGAACATTCCTGTACGGGATAGGAGTTCTCGTGGCTGACAGCCCTCCGCGGCGCGCCGACGCACGACGGAACATCGACCGCATCATCGACGCGGCCGTCGCGTGCCTGAGCCGGGATCCCCATGCCTCGGTGCAGCAGATCGCCGCGGAAGCCGGCGTGGGCCGGGTCACCGCCTACGCGCACTTCGAGTCGCGAGGGAGTCTCGTCGAAGCCGCGCTGCGGCGAGCGATCGAGCGGGGGGAGGAAGTTCTGTCGCAGCTGGACCTCGAGGGAGATCCGCACGCGGCGCTCCGCCGACTGGTCGAGGCCGGGTGGGAGCTGTCGGCCCGCAGCGTCAACATCTGGGTGGCCGCTCACGACACCCTGAGCGCGGCGCAGATCCGAACCCTGCACGACCCACCCGCCGACCGGGCGAAGAAGCTGCTGCGGCGAGGGCAGCGCGAGGGCGCTTTCCGCAGCGACCTTCCGGCGGACTGGATGGTGGACAGCCTGCACTCCCTCATGAAGCTCGCTCTGGACGAGGTCGTCTCGGGGCGCATTGCTCACGCCGACGCGGCCGCGCTCATCGCGCTCTCCGCCGAAGGGCTGTGGGGCGGGCGCGCGGACGCCGACTGAGACACGCGACGCCGGCGAGAGGAAAGGGCGTCCCGGAGCGGCCCGGCTCAGCCGGTGTCGTGACGGGAGTCGATCAGCGGCCCTTGTTCGCCGACGACCGACGGCGGTACGCGGCGGCCTTCGCGCGGTCGCCGCACCCGGCCATGCCGCACCACCGGCGTGTGCCGCCGCGGGAGGCATCGATGAAGGGCCGGGTGCAGTCGTCACCGGCGCAGAACCGCAGGCGCGGATCGGTCAGCGCCACCTGCGCGGCGCGCGCCACCAGCGCCATCGCCGCCGTGGCCGAGCCGTGGGTGGCGAGGTTCCCGTCCGCGAGCACGGGAACCGGCGTCGGTTCGGCGGCCGCGGCGTTGATCGCGGCGAGGGCGGCAGCGTCGACCGGATGTCCTGCGACGCGCTCTCTCAGCGCCGGGTAGATCGTCTCCCGCAGCGCGATCGCGCGCCCGAACTCCTCGGCGGAGACCTGTGGAGGTCGCGAGACCGCGCCGCTGCGGGCCAGCCAGTCGGCCAGGTCGGCGGCTGTCGGCAGCCACTCCTTCGCGACCGTGTCCCTGGCGGCGACCGTCGCGACGAAATCGAGGGCGAGGTTCCCCGCCACGAACGCGAACTCCACATCACCACCTTGACGGGTGACGCGCGGGAAGGCAAGACTCGGACGCAGCCGTCACCAGCTGAGCCGGTGACGAAGTGGACGGGCGGGAGAGACATGGACCGGCAGAAGCGAGCGATCGGCGCATACGCGGTGACCGCCACGCTCGTGCGCAGTGCCGACGCGGGTGCCGTCGTCGGCTTCGTGCTGCTCGCGGCGTCGTCCCCCGATGGCTCTGCCGTCGCCGGGCTCCTGGCGGCGGCGCTCACGGCCCCGCACCTCGCAGGGCCCTTCGTCGCGCCCCTCCTCGATCGATCGACACGGCCGCGCGTGGTGCTCGCGGGCTCCTTCCTGCTGTATGCGGCCATGGTGGCGGTCGCGTCGCTGGCGTTCTCCCATGGAGGAACCGCCCTGAGCGTCATCGCCCTCGTGATCGCGGGAAGCTGCGGGCCTCTCATCACGGGAGGACTGAGCAGCCGACTCGCGGGGCTGGTCGGCGAAGGCCAGATGCGACAACGTCGTGCGCAGGGCATGGACGCGCTCACCTACGGCGTGGCCGCGGCCTTCGGTCCCCTCCTGATCGCGGTGACCGGAGCTGCCGTGAGCCCGCTGGCCGGAGTGCTGGCGGTGTGCGGGGCGGCCGTCGTCGCGACGATCCTGCTCGTCACGCTCCCGCCCATGACCTCGACCTCGACGGACGGTGCAGCTGCGGCAGAGCCGGTGTCGATCTGGCGGAGCGCGGCGCTGCTGTTCACGAACGGCCCGCTCCGACGAGTGACGGTGTGCACCTCGGTGACGGCGGTCGCGGTCGGCGCCGTGCCGATCCTCGCGGTCGCCTCGTCGGCGGTGCACGGCTTCGGCGGGCCGAGTGCGGCCGCTCTGCTGGCATCCGCGTTCGGCGTCGGAACCCTCGTGGGCTCGGCGACCGTGATCGCCCGCCCTCTCCGCGGCTCACCGGAGCGGATGGTCGCCGGAGCTGCCGCCGGCATCGGCCTCGGACTGATCCTGTGCACGATCGCTCCGACACTCCCCCTGGCCGCCGCGGCGTACGCGGCCACCGGCGCCGTCAGCGCGGTGCAGTTCGCGTCGAGTCTCGCCGCGAGGGTCGAGTACTCCCCACCCGAGGCCCGCGCGCAGGTCTTCATGACCATGGCCGGGCTCAAGGTGGCGTGCTCGTCGGCGGGTGTCGCTCTGGCGGGGCTCCTCGTCGCGCCCGCCCCGTGGGCGCTGCTTCTCGGCGCCGTGCTGGTCGTGGGCGGGGCCGCGGGCGCGACGGCGCTCGATCGATTCGTCGCGGCGCCGTCGTCCTGACCTCAGCGGGCTGCCGTCTCCTCCGCGGGGGGCATCGCCCCGGCCTCCGCCGCCCTGAGGTTCTCCGTCAGCTGGCGCAGGGGTGCCACGAGGTCGTGCTGCGGCCAGAGAGCGTCGACGCAGTCATCGACCACCGTGCGCCCGCGTGCGAGCGCGCCCCTCCCGGATGCGGTCGCCGCGAGGATCGTCACGCGGCGGTCCGTCGGATGGGGGTGCCGCGTCACCATACCGCCGCGCTCCACCGCGTCCACGAGCTTGGTCGCACCGCCGGGAGTGATCGCGAGCTCCACGGCGACGTCGTTGAGGCGCACGTCGTCACGCCCTGTGATGACGGACAGCGCCTCCAGCCACGCCAGGCGGGGGAGACCCGCCTGGCGCAGCTCCTGCTCGACGCGACGCCACAGTCGTGTTTCCGCCTCGACCAGCAGGCGGAGGCGAGACATTCCAGAACTCATACGTCGAGCAGTACCACGAACTTCCCCGGCTCGCGGGGTGCATCGAGCAGTTCGTGCATGGCGCGGACCTCGTCGAAGGCGAAGGAGCGGGTGGTCAGGCTCGGGATGTCCCCCTGCTCGATGGCTGCGATGACTTCCGGCAGCGGGCTCTCGTCCAGCGGCAGCGCGGGGGTCCCGAGCAGTTGACTCGGGAAGAAGCCGACGGCGGTGGCCGGCGCCAGGTCGGTCATCAGGTTCACCCCGTCGAGCACGGGAGGACCGGCGAGCAGCCCCACGACGACCACCTTCCCGAAGGGCGCGACGACGTGACTGGTCGCGACGATCCCGTCGCCGCCGACCACGTCCAGCGCGCCGTCGATCCCGTGCGGGGCGAGGGTGCGCACGCGGTCCGTCCACCCGGCGTCCTCGACCACCACGTCGGCGGCGCCGAACGCCCGCACGGTGTCGGCGTGCTTCTCGCTGCGGACGACCGCGATCACCCGCGCGCCGAGGATCGTCGAGGCGTAGGCGGTGGCGGCGAGGCCGAGGGCCGCGCTGGCCCCTCGCACGAGCAGTGTGTCGTCCGCCGTGATCCCGAGGTCGCGATCGACAGCACCCCAGGCGGTGAGATAGAGCTCGGGGATGCTGGCGAGGTCGCGCAGGCCCAGGGTGGTCTCCGGAAGCGCGACGACGTTCGTGGCCAGCACCGTGACCTGCTCGGCATAGGTGCCACGACGCTCGAACTGCAGTCCGCCCATGACGGTGGCGACCCTGGTGCCGACGGCGAGGCGGCCGGACGGGTCGTCTCGCACCGTGCCGATCGCCTCGATGCCCGGGGTCACCGATCCCTCGATCGGGCCCATCACCCCCAGGCGGCGGTAGCGGTCGGCGGCGTTGACACCGATGGCCTCCACGTCGATCGTGACCTCGCCGGGCCCGGCGACCGCCGCATCGACCTCCTCCAGCTCCAGGACCTCGGGCCCGCCCGTACGTCGGATGATCCAGCTCTTCATGGCATGCTCCTCTCGTGCGACCCTCTGGTCGCGCTGTTCACGCCCATGGAAACCATTAACGCGGAAACAATATTCCGAATCGTCGAATCCGGTTTCGTATGTGCCCGGAGAGGGTGCCGCACCCGTTTTTTCCCGGCGAATGGGATATATTGCTGGAACGTAGAACTTCACTCTCCACAACTCCCCATGGAGGAACGCGTGACACTCTCAGGTGGCCCGCTCGAGCGGCGATCGATGAGCGACGAGGCCTTCGTGCGGCTGCAGGATGCGATCATCAGCGGCGAGCTGCTCCCCGGGGAGCGTCTGCGCGACTACGAACTGGCAGAGCGCCTCGGCACATCGAAGACGCCGATCCGCCACGCCCTCGACCGTCTTGCCGACAACGGCCTGGTCGAGATGCAGCGCAACCGGTACACGCGCGTCGCGCCGATCGACCTGGACCGGGTGCGCAACGCGGTCGACCTCTTCGGCGACATCTGGATCGGATCCGTGCGCCACGTGATGCCGGTGATCCAGGACGACGACGTCTCGTACCTGATCGAGCTCACCGACGAGATGGCGGCGTCGGCGAAGTCCCGCGACGTCATCGCGTTCGGCGCCGCCCTCCGTGGGGCCGCCACCGGGTTCGCGCGCATCGAGGGCAATGCCGCCCGCGCCACGATCATCGAGCGCCTCGGACCGCAGATCCGTCGCTTCAGTCAGCACTCCAAGGACGCCTTCGACTGGGCGGCGGTCGGCGAGTTCGTCACCGCGATCCGCGCGGCGCTGAAGAAGCGCGACGCCGTCGAGACGCGCGCCGTGCTCGTGACGCTCTTCGACGAGGTCTTCCCGGGGATCATCGACCGGGCCGAGGCGGCGGGGCTCGTG
>NZ_JALXPE010000059.1 GCF_025143365.1 Microbacterium sp. p3-SID336
GGCTGCGTCGGCTCCGGCGTCGGATCAGGAGCCGGAGTCGGCTCCGGGGTGGGCGTCGGTGTCGGGGTCGGCTCCGGGGTCGGCGTCGGCTCGGGGGTCGGGGCCGGCGCGGCGTCCGCCGGCACGGTCACCGTCACCACGGTCCGCACGGCCGAGTCGCCGTACTGGACGAGTCCGAGGTAGCGGGTGCCGGCGGTCAGACCGGTCCAGCTCAGCTCGAAGCTCGTCTTCTCCCCGCGCACCGCGGCGAGGGGGGTCGGCGTCGCGGTGAACGCGCCCTCGTCACCGGGGAGCACGTTGGCGTAGGTCATGTCCCACGTCATCGGTCCGGTCGTCGAGTACAGGTTCGCCACCACGAGGTAGGTGCCCGGCGTCGGCGTCGGCACCGTGACCTGCTCGTCGGCCGAGCCCGTCGCAGACTGCCACTGCTCGTAGTACCGCAGGTCCTCCGGACCCACCACCCGGTAGACGGTGAGGTCGAGGTCGCTGCCCTCGTCGTCGGAGGAGTCGAGGTCGAACCGCGAGAGCGTCGTGCCCTCCGGCACCTCGACGATCCAGGCCACGTCCTTGTTCGCGTCGCCGGAGTTCTCGTTCCCCGAATGCCCCTCGACCGGGTTGTCCGGGTCGCTGAGCAGCTGGAACGGGGTCAGACCCGAGAGGTTCAGCGCCAGATCGCCGTCGAGGCCGGGGATGATGTCCACCGTCGTGCTGCCGTCGGCACCGCTGCCGGTGACCTCGGTCGGCGCATCCGCCGTGACCGGGAACACCGCGATGGGCGAGCGCACCGTGTTCTTGGCACTCGTCCAGGTGAGCGCGCCGGTGGCCCACTGCTCGACGGGAGCGCTGGTGCTGTCGAACGTGACGGTGAAGGTCTTCGACTGCCCCGGCTTGTCGAACGTGAGCTGCGACGGGGTGACGGTGACGTTCACGCCGGGGACCGAGGCCTTCGCGGTGAACACGCCCTTCTCGGTCGAGGTGACCGTGCGGGTGACGGTCTGCGCGCTGGCCAGAGACCCGATGGAGATCGAGGCCTGGTTCAGGTCGCTGCCGTCGATGGGGTCGATGCCGGGGAAGTCCGACAGCCCCTTCCCGTCGAGGAAGGCCGCCCAGTCCTTGTAGCCGTTGAGGTACAGCAGCCCCGGGTTCAGGTAGCGCTTGGCGTCGATCTGCCCTGCGCCCTGCTCGAAGGGGTTCGTGTTCGCCGAGCCGTCGGGAAGCACGGTGTCGGAGGCGGTGGTCATCATCGCCGAACGGATCTCCCCGGGCGTCGCCCGCGGATGCTCCCCGAGGTACAGCGCCCCGAGACCCGCGATGTGCGGGGAGGCCATCGACGTGCCGGAGAGGATGCCGAAGGTCGGCTGCTCGCCCGGCGCGTTGTGCGTGGCGGCGAGGATCGCGACACCCGGCGCCGCGATGTCCGGCTTCAGGACATCGGTGCCGTCCGCCAGGACAGGACCGCGGCTGGAGAAGCCCGCGATCTGCGGCGTCGGGGTGGTGACCCCGGTGGTGTTCTCGCCGACGAGGGTGATCGGGCGATCGACTCCGCCCTGCACGTAGGCGAGCACGGCTTCCCGGTGCACGGCGTTCAGGTGCACGGTCGGCACGGCGTGGAAGTCGTTGTCGAGCGAGTCCGCGCCACCGGGCACGTTCACCAGTACCATGCCGATACCTCCGGCGTCCTTCACCACCTGGGACTTCTCGGCGCGCGCGTTGCCGCCGCGGTCGCAGACCACGATGTGTCCCGCGACCTTCGCCGGGTCGAGGGTGCCCGGCAGGCACAGCTGCGCATCCACCGCACCGGCCGCCGCGGCGTCCACGGCGGCGATGGAGGGCCCGGAGACGCTCTGGCCGAACGGCACGCTCACGGAGGCGCCGGCCTGCGCGAACC
This sequence comes from Microbacterium sp. p3-SID336, assembly GCF_025143365.1. Classification (GTDB taxonomy): domain Bacteria; phylum Actinomycetota; class Actinomycetes; order Actinomycetales; family Microbacteriaceae; genus Microbacterium. The sequence continues at coordinate 1,889 of NZ_JALXPE010000059.1, forward strand.
CGTCGAACTGCACAGTGCCCTCCCACGTCGGGATGGTGGAGGCGGCGACCGTCATGTACCAGGGCGACGCGTGGTCGGCCGTGACCGGATCCGGACCGTCGTTGCCGGCGCTGGTCGCGACGAAGACGCCGGCGGCTGCGGCGTTGAGGAATGCGAGGTCCTCCGGGGCCATCACGGTGCTCGCGGCACCGCCGCCGATCGAGTAGTTGATCACGTCGACGCCGTCGGCGACGGCCTGATCGATCGCGGCGACGAGGTCGCTCAGCGCGCAGATGTCGTCCGTGGTCACGGTCGTATCGGGCCCGACGTAGCAGGCCTTGTACGCGGCGACCTTCGACCCGGGAGCGACGCCCGAGACGGTTCCGAAGTCGACGCCCTCGACCGCGGCCTCCACCCCGAAGTTGCCCGCCGCCGTGCTCGCCGTGTGCGAGCCGTGACCGTCGCCGTCCCGCGGCGAGAGGTAGTCGTACTGGAAGTCGAAGCCCGCGGCCTGGGCTCCCGCGAAGAAGTACTGCCCGCCGATGAGCTTCGTCGAGTAGTCGCCCTTGTCCCAGTCCTGCCCTTCGACCATGGCGCCGCGGAACTGCCCGCCGTCGGACTTGTCGAAGTACACGTAGGTGCCGTCGGTGTAGGGCTGCTGGCCCTTGTGGCGGCTGTTCTGCTTCTTCTGCTGCTTGAGCTTCTTGCCCTCGAACGACGGGTGCTCGGGGGCGATGCCGGTGTCGATCACGCCCACCACGACGCCCTCTCCGGCCTTGCTCACGCCTCCGGTCTGCTGCCACACGCCACCGCGGCCCCTGCGGTCGTCGCCGAGACCGAGGTAGTCGGTCGACGTCTGCGCATCGGGGTGACGGATCTCATCGGGGAACACGCCGAGAACATCCTTGGAGGCCCGCAGCTGATCCACCTGGTCGCCCGAGAGGTCGGCGCTGAACCCGTTGAGCACGACCTGGTAGGTGGTGTCCGGCGTGACGCCGACATCGTTGATGAGCGTGGACTGCTCGGACTCGAGGTGCTTGACGTAGCGCTGCGCATCCTGCGACTGCGTCTCGAGCTGCTCGCCTTCGGCGGGCTTCGTCGCCTTCAGTCCCTTGACGTCGCCTTCGTAGCTGGCGAGCGGATCGGCTTTCATGATCACGATGTAGTGCCCTGGCGTGCCCGCGACCGGGACGGGGTGCGTCACCTCCCCGGTCGCTGCGTAGCCGGCTGTGGCCGTCGATGCGATGAACAGCGTGGCCAGGGTGGTGGCCGCTGCCATCCGGAGGGGTGTTCGACCCATATCTCGCTCCCGATGATCTGGGTGCAGCGTCGTTGCCGCACCGCGGATCAACATAACCCCGCTCCTCGCCTCCGGATCGAGAACTGAACGATGGTCTGATGCGGGGGTGGCGATCGGTCAGGGTGGGCGGCGGCCGCCTCTGGCGAAGGTCGCCAGTAAGCTGGAGCCGTGGCCCGAACCCCCGTCCTGTCGACTCGCGTGCTGCTGATCTGCGCCGCGATCGGCGTCGCGACGGGCATCCTGGGCGGCATCGCCGGATGGGTGACGCCGGTGCTGCTCGCCAGCCCGCTGCTGTTCCTCTACGGCCTGGTGCTGGGGTCGCACGTGCTGCCCGGCATCATCGCGCAGGAGGTGCTGCGTCTGCCCCTGGTCGCCCTCATCGCGCACGTGTTCGCCGCGCTGGTCGCGAGCGCGTTCAACCCCGCCTGGGCGCTGCGGTTCATCGGCACGGCGCTGCTGTTCGGGCTGATCCAGGAGGGTGTCGCCGCGCTCACCCGGTACCGGGCCTGGGGTGCGTGGCGGTTCTTCATCTCGGCCGCGATCATCGGGGTGATCGTGGCGGTGGTGGTGTTCTTCGCCGCGAATCTGTCGGTGATGCCGCTGTGGGCGCAGATCCTCTACCTGGCGATCTCGGTGCTCGGCCCCGTCGCCTGGACCGCGGTCGGCCTCGCGGTCGGCTCCTCGCTGCGCCGGGCCGGCGTCGCCCGCCGCTGACGCCTCACATCAGCACGAGGTCGTACGCTCGCGCCGGCGCTCGTCCGCGCGATGGCGAAGGCAGGTAAGGCTCAGCTAAGTTAGAGGCACATCTCCCTCGAACCCGGAAACCGTCGTGCCCTCATCTGTGCCCCTGCTCCGCGTGTGCGAGCTCACCCTCACGCACGCCGATGCGACGCACCCGTCCCCGCGCGACGTCACGTTCGACATCACCCCCGGGGAGGTCGTGCTGCTGCTCGGGCCGTCCGGCTCCGGCAAGTCCACCCTCACCCTCGCCCTGAACGGCCTCATCCCGCACGCGCTGCCCGCGCAGATGACCGGGACGGTCGAGGCCGGGGGCATCGACACCGCCACCGCACAGACCGCCACCCTGAGCACGCACGTGGCGATGGTGTTCCAGGACCCGGACGCCCAGATCGTCACGGGCACCGTGTACGACGAGGTCGCATTCGGGCCCGAGAACCTGCTGCTCCCGCTCGAGACGGTGCGCGCCCGCGTCGAGGACGCGCTGCGCCGGGTGGGACTCTGGGAGCGGCGGGACGACAACCCCGATCACCTCTCCGGCGGCGGGCGACAGCGCCTCGCGATCGCCTGCGCCCTGGCGATGGGCTCACCGCTGATCGTGCTCGACGAGCCCACCGCGAACCTCGACCCGCAGGGCATCGACGACGTCTACGCCGCCCTGACGGACGTGGTGGCCGCCGGCGACAGGGCCATCCTGCTCGTGGAGCACAACCTGGACGCCGCGATGGCGTTCGTCACCCGGACCATCGTGCTGGACCGTGACGGACGCGTGGCGTTCGACGGCCCCGCGGCCTCGATCATCCGGGAACACGCCGACGAGCTCGTGGCGATGGGCGTGTGGCTGCCCGCCGCCACCCTCGCCGCCCTGCGCCTGCGCCGTCAGGGCCACCGACTCGACCCGCTGCCGCTCTCGCCCGGGGAGCTCGCTGCCGCGCTCGCCTCGGCACCGGAATCGGCGCGGCACGGCGGGACACTCACCGTCGCCACTCCCGCGCCGGGCTCTCCGGCCACTCCCGCTGGCACTCCGGCGCCCGGCTCTCCGGCCACTCCCGCCACCGGCGTCTCCGCCGCGGCTCCCGCGCCCGGGTCTCCGGGCACTCCCACCGCTGGCGTCTCCACCGCGGCTCCCGCTGCCCGCGCTCCCGCCACTCCCGCCCGCGAGGCGAACACGGAACCGGGGCGCGGCGACGCCTCCCGTCCCGTCTCCGACGGAGGGGCGGCACCCATCATCCGCGCGCGCGACCTCACGGTGACCCGACGACGCACGCCGATCCTGCACGGCATCGACCTCGACCTCGACGCCGGGACCTTCACCGCGATCGTCGGGGCGAACGGTGCGGGCAAGACCACGCTCATCCAGGCGCTCGCCGGGGTCGTCCCGCCGCCGCGCGGCCGGATCTCGATCGACGGCATCGACCCGGGCACCGCGTCGCCGCGCGACCTCGCCGCCCGCATCGGGTTCGTGTTCCAGAACCCCGAGCATCAGTTCATCGCCGCGACCGTGTTCGACGAACTCGCGCACGGGCTGCGGCTGCGGCACGTGCCGGACGACGAGGTGACCGCGCGCGTCGACGAGATGCTGACGCGGTTCGGTCTCGCGCACAAGGCGGCGGTGCATCCGTTCCTGCTCTCCGGCGGCGAGAAGCGACGGCTGTCCGTCGGCACAGCCCTCATCACCCGCCCTCGGGTGCTCGCGCTCGACGAGCCGACGTTCGGCCAGGATCGGGCCAGAGCCGCCGAACTGCTCGACCTGCTGCAGAGCCTGCGCGCGGACGGCACCACCGTGGTCATCGTCACGCACGACCTGCAGCTGGTGGCCGAGCACACCACGCACACGCTCGTGCTCGCGGACGGCAGGGTCGCAGCGGCCGGCCCCACGGCGGAGCTGTTCTCCGATCCGGCGCTGTTCGCCCGCGCCGGCCTGCGGCTCCCCGCCCTGCAGCGCGTGCTCGCCGACGCCGGAGTGGCGGTGGCCCCGTGACCGCGGCCGCCTTCGACCCCTACGCGCAGCTGACGGCCACCGCACGCCACCAGTTCCTGTACGCGCTCAACCCGCTCGCGAAGGTCGCCGGGTTCGCCCCGGCCATGGTGCTGCTCGTCTTCGTGCGCGACCTGGCCACCCCCGCCGCGTTCCTGGTGCTCGCGTACGCCCTGATCCTGATCGGGGCACGGGTCACGCCCCGCCTGCTGGCGCTGCTGCTGATCGGGCTGCCCGTCGGCATGGCCGCGATCGCCCTCGGGTTCTCGCTGTGGGTCGACGCCGCGCGGGTGGACGAGAGCGCCCCCGTGCTGACCCTCGGCGGCTGGACGCTCTACAGCGGCGCCCTGCTGATCGGGGCGGCGACCGCGCTGCGCCTCGGGGCGATCGTGGCGCTCGCTCTCGTGGGCGGCCTGACCACGAGCGGGTCCGACCTGGTGCGCGCCAGCGTGCAGCAGCTGCGTGTGCCGTACCGCATCGGCTACACGGCCCTCGCGGCCTTCCGGTTCGTACCGCGGTTCGGCCACGAGCTCTCCGTCATCCGCGCGGCGCATCGCGTGCGCGGGTACCACGGCGGCCGCGGCCCGTTCGCGCGCATCGCCCGCGGATGGGGGTACATCGTGCCCCTGCTCGCCGGTGCGATCCGCCACGCCGAGCGTGTCGCCCTCGCGATGGACTCCCGCGCGTTCGGCGCCCACCCGACCCGCACCGAGCGGCATCTCGTGCCGTTCCGCCGGCGTGACGCGGTCTTCACCGTGCTCATGCTCGTGGCGTCCGCCGCGATCTTCCTCGTGTTCTTCCCCTGGCAGCTCCCCTGAAAGGCACCCGATGGCATTCAGCAAGATGGTCAAGCCCGAGAGCGCCGAGCTCCTGCACCTCACCGTGCTGCGCAGCGAACGGCTGTCAGCGCACTGGATGCGCGTGACCCTGGGCGGCGGCGAGATCGATCGCTTCCGGCCGATGGGCTACGACCAGTGGTTCCGACTCTTCCTGCCGATCGGCGGTGAAGCGGGGCTCGAGCGCGTGCCGGCGAAGGCCAACAGGATGTTCGGCTACCTCCGGTTCCTCCGCATCCCCGACGGCGAGCGGCCCGTGATGCGCAACTACACGGTGCGGGCGTATCGCCCTGCCACCGCGGACGCGGGCGCGGAGATCGACGTCGACTTCGTCCTGCACGGATCCGCCGACGACGGCACCGCCGGCCCGGCGTCGCGGTGGGCCGAGACCTGCACGCCCGGGGAGCACGTGCTCATCATCGACGAGGGCCTGGCCTTCAACCCGCAGCGGGGCACGGATCGGGTGGTGCTCGTCGGCGACGAGACCGCGCTGCCCGCGATCGCGTCGATCAGCGGGTCGCTCCCGGCGCACGCGACGGGCACCGCGATCGTCGAGGTCCCGTCGGCGGAGGATGCGCTCGACTTCCCCCGGCCGCCCGGCGTCGAGCTGATCTGGATCGTCCGCCCGGATGGCACCGCCCCCGGGATCCTCGCGCTGGAGACTCTCAGCCGCACCGAGCTGCCGACCGCGCCGTTGCACGCCTATGCGGCAGGCGAGCAGGCGCTGGCGTCGGGCGCCCGCAAGCTGCTGGTCGGCGAGCGCGGCGTCGACAAGAACGCGGTGAGCTTCTGCGGCTACTGGAAGATCGGCGCCGCCGCCCCCGCCTCCAAGGCCGCCCGCGAGGCCGCCGCGGAGCCCCGCGCATGAGCGGCACCGAGGCCACGAACGGCCGCGCCGGTGCGGCCGCACCGGGGTCGCACCCCGAACCGACGCCCGTCCCGGCCTCCCGGAGCCGCCGCTTCCGCTTCCCGACGGCGCTGCTGCTGACGTGCGCGGCGCTCGGCGTGGCGGGCGGACTGCTGCTCGCCCCCGCGAACTGGCTCTCGACCATCCTGTTCCCCGGTCTGCCGTTCGTGAGCGTCGGCCTCGCGGGGCTGTGGCTGCTGCCGTCCGTCATCGCGCTGCGTCTGCTGCGTCGACCGCTCGTGGGACTGCTGGTCGGCCTGCTCGCGGGGCTCGTGATCGTGCCCTTCTCGGGCTACGGCTTCGGCAGCGTCGCCACGAACCTGTGGTGGGCGGCCTTCACCGAGCTGCCGTTCCTGTTCGTGATGTGGCGGTACTGGGGAACCTGGCTGCACTACATCGGCGCGGCCGTCGTGGGCATCGTGTATCCGCTGTTGGCGTGGGCATCGTTCGACCTGGGCTCGTTCCCGGTCGGCACCCGAGTGCTGTTCTTCGCCATCACCCTCGCCAGCTGCCTCGGCGGCACCGCACTCGGCATCCTGATCGCGGATCGTCTGCGCGCCGCCGGCGTCGGCCCTCGTCGCTGAGTCTTCCGATCGCCCCGGTCGCTACAGCGACAGGTGCAGGCGCAGGGCCTCGTCGAGTTCCGCCATCAGCTCTGCCGGAATCCAGCCGGCGGGGCGCACGATGCGCGCGACCGCCACGGTGCGCACCTGCTCGGCCTACTCCGGTAGCACCGTGGGTAGCACTGCTGGAATCGGGCACTGCCACGGCGAGCGTCCGGACGTGAACGCACCCCCGGAGGAGTCCGGGGGTGCGTTCGGAACGTGCCGCGCGGGCGCCGCGTCAGCGCTTGCCGGCGATCTGCCGGCCGACGATCTCGCGCATGATCTCGTTAGTGCCGCCGTAGATGCGGTGCACGCGGGCGTCGAGGAACGCGCGCGCGATGGGGTACTCGGTGATGTAGCCGTAGCCGCCGTGCAGCTGCACGCCCGCGTCGAGCACCTCCCACTCGCGCTCCGTCGCCCAGAACTTGACCTTCGCCGCCTCCTCGGCCGAGAGCTTCCCCTCCTTGTAGGCGAGCAGCGCACGGTCGATGTACGCCCACAGCGCGTCGACCGTGGTGGCCATGTCGGCGATCGCGAACCGGCTGTTCTGGAAGTCGATGATCCGCTCGCCGAACGCCTCACGATCCTTCGTGTAGGCGACGGTCCAGTCCAGCGCGGCCTGCGCGGCGGCCGCTCCCGCGACGCCGATGGACAGGCGCTCGAGCGGCAGGTTCATCATCAGCTGGATGAAGCCCTTGCCCTCGGCACCGCCGATCAGGTTCTCCTCCGGGACGAACACGTCGGTGAAGGAGAGCTCGGCCGTGTCGTGGCCGTGGAAGCCCATCTTCTTCAGCTTCTTGCCGTGCTCGAAGCCCTCCATGCCGTCTTCGATCAGCACCAGGCTGAACGCGTCGGGGCGGTTGCCCTCGCCGGTCTTGACGAAGGTCACGACCAGGTCGGCCGTGGCGCCCGACGAGATGAACGTCTTGGCGCCGTTGACGAGGTAGCCGCCGTCGACCTTCTTCGCAGTGGTCTTGATGCCGCGCAGGTCGCTGCCCGCACCGGGCTCGGTCATCGCGAGCGCGCCGATCACCTCGCCGGTCGCCATGCGCGGCAGCCACTTCTCCTTCTGCGCCTGCGTGCCCATGTGCACGAGGTACGGGACGGCCAGGTCGTCCTGGATGCCGAACGCGCCGGCGAGCGAACCCGCACCGGCCGCGATCACCTCTTCGTTCACGATCGCGCGGAACCGATAGTCCTGCAGCATTCCCGCACCGCCGAACTCCTCGGGCACCGACAGGCCGATCAGCCCGGACTCGCCGGCCGCGCGCATCGTGGCGCGGTCGACCTCACCGTCGGCGTCCCACTTCTCGATCGCCTCACCCGTCACGTGGCGCTTGACGAAGTCCTTGACGAGGTCCCGGAATGCCTCGTGATCCTCTTCGTAGATGTCGCGTTCCATGCCGTCCTCCCGAACGTGTCGTGCGTCGTCGCTCCCGCGATTCTACGATCCACCGCGGACACGGGGCGGGACGTTGTGAGAATGCATCCCACAGATCGTGGCACTCGGTACCGCGATTGTGGAAAGCCTCAGAACCGCCGAGCGATGCAGGATCAGTGCGCGTAGTCGGGGGCGGCAGGCAGCCCGAAGAACGCCTCCAGCGTGTGGAATCCGCCCTCGTGGTAGGCCCTGGCCAGGTCGGCGCCGACATACCGGAGATGCCACGGCTCCGCGCCGTAGCCGGTCACCGCGGTGCCCGATTCCTCGTAGCGCACGATGAACCCGTACTCCCAGGCGTGCTCGGCGACCCACTGCCCCTGACCCGTCCCGCCGAACGAGTCCAGCCCGCCGCAGCCCGCGTCGCACGCGACCACGTCGAGCGCGAGACCCGTCTGGTGCTCGCTGTACCCGGGCCGCGCGGAACCGGCGTCCGCGCGATCCTGACCCTGGTCGCGCACATGCGAGTCGTACGTGGAGACCTGGAGGCCGTAGGAGCGGTAGCCGTTGTTCGCGCCGATGCGGCCGATCCCCGCCGCGGACGCCGCCTCGGCCATGGCGCCCACCGCCGCGGCGACGTCGGGGCGCACGCGGCCGGACAGCGTCGTCATCTGCAGCGGCACCGCGTCCAACGCGGGCGGCTCGTAGTCGGAGGGATCGAGCGGGAGGCTCTTGTTCACGACGACCCAGACCCGCGCGGGATCGGTGAGCGAGATGCACGGCGCGTTGCCGGCGACCACCGCCTCGCGGAACGCCGCCCCTCCGCCGAAGCCCGCGATCGTCGCCGCATCGTCTCCGTCGGCGATGGCCTGCTGCACCGCCGGATCCGCACACGGGTCGGCTGCCTCCGCCGCGTCCAGCTGCACTGCCGGCACCTGCGCGACGGCCACCGGCTCGGGCAGCGCATCGGCCGCGGAGGACGAGGGCACGGGTGTCGACGCGATCGAGAACAGCATCCCGAGGGCGGCGACGGCGAGGCCGACGGGCAGCGCGGGACCGCGGATCGGGGAACGCGGAGCCGCATGCTGGGCAAGCGGCGAGACGGTCATCCGACCATTGTCTCATTCGAAGTTTTCTCCGGATTCAGGTTGCATCGGACTCGTTCATCTGTTCGAATATGGGGATGCGGTGGCAGGGACAGAAGCTGGGTGACGTGGACGACGCCGCGCTGCCCGGGCTGGAGGATCGCAGCAGCGTTCTGCGCTCGGTGACCACTCCCGAGTTCGCCGGGATGACGTTCCACGAGGTGCTGTCGAAGTCCGCGCTCAACCACGTACCAGGGGCCTCCCGCATGCCCTTCGCCTGGACCATCAACCCCTACCGCGGCTGCAGCCATGCCTGTGTCTACTGCTTCGCCCGGGGCACGCACGAATACCTCGACCTCGACGGGGGCGCCGACTTCGACTCGCAGATCGTCGTCAAGGTCAACGTGGTGGAGGTGCTGGAGAGGGAGCTGCGCCGGGGGAGCTGGCAGCACGAGACGGTCGCGCTCGGCACCAACACCGACCCCTACCAGCGCGCAGAGGGGCGGTACAAGCTCATGCCCGGCATCATCGAGACCCTCGCCGCCTCGGGCACGCCGATGTCGATCCTGACGAAGGGGACACTGATCCGCCGGGACATCCCGCTGCTGGTGAAGGCCGCACAGCGCGTGCCCGTCGACGTGCAGATGTCGATCGCGATGTACGACGACGCGCTGCAGAAGGCGATCGAGCCCGGGGCGCCGACCACGCAGGCGCGGCTGGACACCGTGCGCGCCCTCGCCGACGCCGGGTTCCCCGTCACCGTGTTCCTCATGCCGATCATGCCGCACATGACCGACTCCCTCGACGCGATCGACAGCGCCCTCGTGCGCATCAAGGAGGCGGGAGCGCGCAGCGTGATCTACGGGGCGCTGCATCTGCGGCCCGGCGTCAAGCCGTGGTTCTTCCAGTGGCTGGAGTCCCATCGGCCCGACCTCGTGTCGTCGTACCGCGGCCTGTACCCCGGAGCGTCGGCCGAGGCGTCCAAGGCCTACCGGCAGTGGCTGGCCAAGCGCGCGCGACCGCTCATCCGCATGCACGGCCTGGACGGCCGTCATGAGGACGACTATCCGCGCCGCGGGATGCGCCCTGGCCAGGGCCACACCGCGAGTCCGGCGACGAGCGGTGCGGTGACGTTCACCACCACCGGGCGCTCGTCGGCGCCCGCGCCGCCGATGCTGTTCCGAGGCCGACGAGCAGCCGCGTAGGCTCGAGGATCATGGCGATCGGATCCACTCTCCACACCTTCGACGTGCAGCTCGCCGACACCGATCGCGGGATCTACGAGGACTTCTCCCTGCGCGCGGCACGGCATCCGTCCGAGACCGACGCGTACATGCTCACGCGGGTGCTGGCCTACGGACTGGAGTTCGCGGAGGGCATCGCCTTCGGCGGCAGCGTCTCCGACACCGAGGAGCCCGCGGTGATCGTGCGCGACCTCACCGGGAGGATCCTGGCCTGGATCGAGGTGGGCGCCCCCGACGCGGAGCGCCTCCATCACGCCAGCCGTCTCTCCGAGCGCACCGTCGTGTACACGCACCGGGACCCGGTGAAGGTGATGGCGCCGTGGGCGGACAAGCGGATCCACCGCGCGGAGGACATCCGCCTGCACAGCTTCGACGGCGGTTTCATCGACACGGCCACTCCCCTGCTCGAACGCCGGAACACGCTGAGCCTCACCGTGACCGAACGCGTGCTCTACCTCGACCTCAACGGCACCACTGTGGCGACCGCGATCCACGAGCACGAGCTCGGCTGACGCCACTCCGCCGCCCCCGGCTGCCGCCCCGGCCGCCCACTCCGGCTGCCGCTCCGTTCACAACTCCGCAGAAACAGCGCTGGACGGCGCGCGGAGGCCCCGACGCCGGTCGATTCGCCGCGTTCTTGAGGAGCTGTGAACCGGGCCGAGGCCGGACACAGACGCCGCGAGGCCCCGGGGACACAGGGTCCCGGGGGGCCTCGCGGTGAAGTCGGCCGATGCCGCCCGTCAGGCCGTCAGGTCGGCGGCTGTCGGGACCCGTCCGGCGATCTCCTCGATCACGTCGTCGTCGAGGCGGGCCTGCTCGAACGGCGCCTCGATCTCGGCGCGGTCGAGCAGTTCGGTCATCCGGCGCTGACGCTGACGCGTGATCAGCGTGACCACACGACCCGAGCGGCCGGCACGTCCCGTGCGACCAGAGCGGTGCAGATACGTCTTGTACTCGTCCGGAGCATCGGCCTGGACCACCAGGTCGATGTCGTCGACGTGGATGCCGCGCGCCGCCACATCCGTGGCCACGAGCACGGAGACCCGTCCGGACGTCAGCTTCTCGAGGTTCCTCGTGCGCTTGGCCTGGTTCAGGTCGCCATGCAGCGACACGGCCGGGATGCCCGCGTCGTCGAACTGCTCGGCCAGCATCTCCGCGTAGGCCCGGGTGCGCGCGAACACGAGGGTCTTGCCCTCCCGGTCGACGAGCGAGGTGAGGATGTCCGCCTTGTCACGGTGCTCGATCACCAGCACCCGGTGCTCGATCGTGCTGGAGTCCTGGTCCTCTCCCGCGACCTCGAACACCGCCGGCTCCACGAGGAACTCGTCCACGAGCGCCGCGACCTCGCGGTCGAGCGTGGCGGAGAACAGCAGCTTCTGGCTGCCCTCTGCCGTGCGACGCAGGATGCGCTGCACGGGCTCGACGAACCCGAGCTCGCACATGTGGTCGGCCTCGTCCAGCACCGCGATCCGGCAGTCGGACAGGTCGAGCTTGCCCTGGTTCATCAGGTCCTCGATACGGCCGGGCGTGCCGATCACGATGTCGACACCCTTCTTGAGTGCGCCGACCTGACGGCCCTGCGGCACACCGCCGTAGATCTGCGTGGTGAACAGCCCGACACTGCGGGCGATCGGCTGGATCGTGCGGTCGATCTGCAGGGCGAGCTCGCGCGTCGGAGCGAGGATGATCGCGCGCGGGGAGCGGCCGAACTCGCGGCGCTTGCCCGCCTGCGACTGCAGCACGCGCTCGACGAGGGGCGCACCGAAGGCGATGGTCTTGCCCGAGCCGGTGCGCCCGCGGGCGAGCACGTCGCGGCCTTCGAGGACGGCAGGGATGCTCGCCGCCTGGATCGGGAACGGCGTCTCCGCGCCGAGGTTCTTCAGGGTCTCGGTGATGTTGGAGCCGAGTCCGAGGTCGGCGAAGGTCACGCCCTCGACCTCGACGGCCTGCACGGCCTGGGCCTCGAGCCGCTCGTGCACCACGTCGTCGCCCGGTGCGAACCCTTCCTTGGGCTTCGCGTTCCAGTCGCTGCGGCCGGGGCGCTCCTCCCGACGCGGGCGCTCGTCGCGGCGCGGACGCTCGGTGCTGTACGCCCCTCCGGTCGACGTGCGAGGACGCTCGCGCTCACCGTCGAACGCGCGCTGCGTGCGGTCCCGGTCGAACGCACGGCGCGCCCGGTCGGCGTCGTAGGAGCGCTCGGGGCGCGATGCGCCCGAGTCGTTCGCACGGCCACGGTCGTCGCGGCCGTACCGGGGACGGTCGCCACGGCGGTCGTCGAAGCGCCCTGCGCCGCGGTCGTCGCGGTCGAGGCGCGGACGGGAGGTGCCGCGGTCGTTCGCACGGCCACGGTCGTCGCGGCGGTCGTCGAACCGCCCTGCGCCACGGTCGTCCCGCTCGAAGCGCGGACGGGAGGTGCCCCGGTCGTTCGAGCGACCCCGGTCGTCGCGGTCGTCCCGACGCGGGCGCTCGTCACGGTCGAACCGAGGGGGCTCGGCCCCACGGTCGGCATACCGCGGACGGTCGCCGCCCCGGTCGTCCCGACGCGGGCGCTCGTCACGCTCGAACCGCGGACGCGAGGTGCCGCGGTCGTCCCGACGCGGACGGTCGTCACGCTCGAACCGCGGACGCGCGCCGTCGCGGTGGTCGTTGTCGCGGAAGCCCTGGCGCTGCTGTCCGCCGCGGTCGTCGCGGCTGGCGTCGAACCGCGGACGGTCGCCACCACGGTCGAACCGCGGACGCTCGGCACCACGGTCGGCATACCGCGGACGGTCGCCGGCGCGCTCGTCCCGGTGATGCGGGGCCTCGCGGCGCCCGGACTCGGCGCGGTTGCGGATGCTGCGGGCCTCGTCGCGACCGGCACGCTCCTGGGCGCTCCACCGGCGCTTCGGGGCGCCGGTCTCGGCCTCCTCCGGGCGGAATCCGCGGTGCCCGGGGCTGCGGCTGCCGGGGCGGCGGTCGTAGCCGCCGGTCGCGCGCCGGTCGCCCGTCTCGGCGCGGGCGCCGCGCTCGTCGCGGGCGCCGTCGCGGCTCGCGGTGCCGCGGTGCCGGTCATGGAACGAGGTCTTCTTGGCGCCGTAGCGCGGCTCGAAGTTGGCGGCGGCGCGGCCGCCGCGGGGCTTCTTGCTCTTGGGCATTCGGGTGTCCTTCTGAGTTCTCGCACGAGAACAGCGCCGCGCGCACGCGCGAGCATCTCCGACCGATGCGGAGTCCGGACGATCAGCGTCCGGGGCCATTCCTGTGATGGTTGATTCGCGTCGAGCGACGCGCACCATCGGCCCCTGGACTCACACTTCACACACTGAAAAACGTCCGCGCCCTGCGCGGGTGTCCGAAGCCGACGCGTCCAGTCTACCCGCCGTCCCTGGGAGGCCCCCGCGTGCCGGCCCGCCCGCACTACGATGTCGAGGTGAACACCCTCTCCCCCACCGGCATCCAGGTGCAGCTCCGACTCGGCGACGTCACGGCGCAGGTCGCCCAGGTGGGCGCCTCGCTCCGCTCCCTCCGCATTCGCGAGGTCGACCTGGTGCCTCCGTATCCGCTGAACGTGCCGACGCCCTCCTGCTCGGGCGTGGTGCTCACGCCGTGGCCGAACCGGATCCGCGACGGCCGCTGGGATGACGACGGGACGCCGCGGCAGCTGACGATCAGCGAGCCGAAGACGGGCAATGCCAGCCACGGCCTGCTCCGATTCACGCCCTACGACGTCGAGCAGACGGAGGGCGCGGCGACCCTGCGGGCGACCGTCTTCCCGCAGACGGGCTACCCGTACCTGCTCGAGACCTCGGTGTCGTACGTGCTGACCGCGGACGGCATCGACGTGACGCACACCCTCACCAACTGGTCGGATTCCGCGGCTCCGGTCGCCCTCGGCACGCACCCGTTCCTGACGATCGGGGATGTGGACCCGCACGAGCTGGTGCTGCGGGTGGCGGCGCACACCGCGTTCGAGACCGACGAGCGGCTGCTCCCGGTCGACACCCGCCCCGCCGACGCGGCGCTCCGGGAGGGCGTGCGACTCGGGGATGTCACCCTCGACACGGGCTTCACCGACCTCGACCGCGGGGCGGACGGGCGCGTGCGCCACTCGCTGACCGCCCCCGACGGCCGCACGGTCACGCTCTGGCAGGGCGAGGGCTTCGACTTCGTGCAGGTGTACACGGCCACGAACTACCCCGGCACGCCGCTCGCGGTGGCGATCGAACCCATGACGGCGCCCGCCGACGCCTTCAACAGCGGCACGGGCCTGCGCCGCCTGGCCCCGGGCGAGACCTGGACGCTGAACTGGGGCATCACGCTCGACTGACCGTTCACAACTCAGGAGAACCGGCCGGAAAGGCCCCGATCCTCGCCTCGCGGACGGGAATCGGGGCCTTTCTCCTGAGTTGTGAACGCGCGGCTACTCGCTGTGGTGCTCGCGCAGCTCCCGCCGTGTCAGCTGCGGCGCGTGCGGCAGCGCGGTGCCGGGGGCGACCGCGGGCTCGGCGGCGGCTCCCTCGCGTGCGGGTTCGGGCCGGACGGCCGATCCGGCGGGCGCATCCGGTGCCGTCGGGCTCTCGCCGCCGCCGTCGGTACCGCCGTCGGAGCCGTCGTCCCGACGTGCACGACGCCGCTCCTTGGCGCCCTCGACGAGGTTGTACAGCGTCGGCAGCACGATCAGCGTGAGCACGGTCGACGAGATGAGCCCGCCGATCACCACGATGGCGAGCGGCTGCGAGATGAAGCCGCCGTGGCCGGTGATCCCGAGCGCCATCGGAGTGAGCGCGAGGATCGTGGCGAGCGCCGTCATCAGGATCGGCCGCAGACGCTTCTCCCCTCCCGCCATGACGGCGTCGTGTGTGGACAGCCCCTTCTCGCGGTACTGGTTGACGAGGTCGACGAGCACGATCGCATTCGTCACCACGATGCCGATCAGCATCAGCACACCGATCAGCGACGCCACGCCCAGCGGGACGCCGGTGATGATCTGCAGCAGGATGGCGCCGGTCGCAGCGAACGGCACCGAGATCAGCAGCAGCAGCGGCTGGCGCAGCGACTTGAAGGTGGCCACCATCACCACGTAGACGATCAGGATGGCCGCGAGCATCGCGAGCCCGAGCTGCGAGAACGAGTCGGCCTGCTGCGAGGCGACGCCGCCGACCTCCGCCGAGGCGCCGTCCGGAAGGTCGGCTGCCGCGAGCGCCGCCGTGACCGACTGGGTCGCGACCGCGAGGTTGTCCGAGGCGGGCGGCACGGTGACGGTGGCCGTGCGGCGTCCCTGCTCGGTCGTGATCGAGGTGGGTCCGTTGCGCTCCTCGACGGTGGCGATGTCCTGCAGCTGCACGATGCCGGTCGGGGTGGGGATCGCGAGCTGCTGCAGCGCCTCGACCGTGGTCGGCGGCTGCGGCGACACGAGGTACACGGTCAGCGCGGTGTCGTCGATCTCGACCGATCCGATCTGCTGCGGGCGCATCGTGCTGGACACGATCGAGCCCACGGCGACCTCGGAGAGCCCGACCTGGGCGGCGGCCTCCCGGTCGACCACCACGGCGATGTACGGCAGCGCCTCGGCCAGGTTGTCGGTGACCTGCCCGATGCCCTCACGGCCCTGCAGCTCGTCGACGACGGCGGAGGTGGCGGCGGCGAGGTCGTCGCCGTTCGACGCGGTCACGGTGACCTCGATGTCGCTCGACCCGAAGCCGGCGGACGAGGCCACGGTGACCTCGCCGACCTCGTCGCCGAGCCCGTCGATGGCGTCCTGCACCTCGGCGCGCAGCTTCTCCTGGTCGGCGTCGCCGTCGGTGAGCACGGAGTAGGTGACCCCTCCGCCCCCGGAGAACGCGTCGCGCAGCGCGGAACCGCTGGAGCCGATGGAGGCCTGGACGTGCTCGATGCCGTCGATGTCCAGCAGCGCCTCTTCCACGGGAACGGCAGCGTCGGACTTCGCCTGCAGGCTCGCGGTCGGACCGAGGTCCTGTGTCACGGTCATGGTGTTCTGGCCCGAGTCGCTGAGGAAGTTGACCTTCATGAGCGGCGCGGCGGCGAGCGTGGCGCCGAGCACCACGACCGCGAGGACGACCGTGATCCCGGAGTGCTTCAGCGTCCAGCCGAGGATCGGCCGGTAGACGCGCTGCAGGGCCGTGGGCGGGGCGTCCTGATGCTCGGGGTCGATCGGGTTGCCGTGCTCGTCGAGCAGCGGCTTGCCCGGCTTGAGGAACCAGTAGGCGAGCACGGGGACGATGGTCAGCGCCACCAGCAGGGACGCGACCATGGCGATCGTCACGGTCATCGCGAACGGCCGGAACAGCTCGCCCACCATGTCCCCGACGAACACGATCGGCAGGAAGACCGCGACCGTGGTGATGGTCGAGGCGGTGATGGCCGCGGCCACCTCCCGCACCGCGAGCCGGATGGCGTCGCCCTTGTCGGCGTCGCCGACGTAATGCCGTTTGATGTTCTCGATCACCACGATGGAGTCGTCCACGACGCGGCCGATCGCGATCGTGAGGGCGCCGAGCGTGAGCACGTTGAGGGAGTATCCGAACGCCTGCAGCCCGATGAACGTGATGAGCACGGACGTCGGGATCGAGATCGCGGTGACCAGGGTGGAGCGCACCGACAGCAGGAACACGAGGATGACCAACACGGCCATCACGAGCCCGAGCAGTCCCTCGGTCGCGAGGGTCTCGATCGACTGCTCGATGAACGGCGCCTGGTCGAACACGACGGTGAACTCGGCGTCGGGGAGGGCGTCGCCGATGCCGTCGAGGGCCGCGATGACGCCCTGCGACACCTCGACCGTGTTGGCGGCGGGCAGCTTCGTGATGGAGATCGACAGCGCGTCCTCGCCGTCGACGCGCGAGATGGAGGTGACCGGGTCGGACTCCTGCACGACGGTGGCGACGTCCCCGATCGTGAGGGTGCTGCCGACCAGCGGGAGCGCGGCGATCTCCTCCACCGAGGTGATCTTCGCCCCGGTCTGCACCGTGAGCGTCTCGCCGTCCTCCGTGATGTCACCACCGGGGAACAGCGTGCCGTTCTGCTGCAGCGCCGAGCTGATCGCCTGCGTGCTCTGCCCCTCCGCGGCGAGCCGCGCCACGTCCGGCGTGATGCTGATGCGCTGCCCGACGCCTCCGACGATCTCTGCGGCGTTGACGCCGTCCACGTCTTCCAGATCGGGGATCGCGACGCTCTCCAGCTCCGCCTGTGCGTTGTCCGCGTCGTCGAACCCGGTCACCGCGACCTGGATCACGGGGAAGTCGTCGATCGACACCGAGAGCACCTGCGGCGTCACGTCCTCCGGCAGCTGCGACGAGATGCGGTTGATCGCCTGCTGGATCTTCTGCTCCGCGGTCGCGAGGTTCGTGCCGTAGGCGAACATGGCCTGCACGATCGATGCGTTGGTGGTGCTGGTCGCCGTGGTCGACTCCAGATCTGGCACCCCCTGGATCGCGGACTCGATCGGCGTGGAGACGTCGTTCTCGACGACCTCGGGCGAGGCACCGGGGTACGTGGTCATGACCACGAGCGCCGGCAGCTCGAGCGACGGGATGAGCTCCTGCTTGAGGTTGGTGAGGGCGAGACCGCCGAACACCGCGGCGACGATCGTGACCAGGGCGATGAGGGCGCGGTTCTTCAGGCTGAGGATGGCGAGTTTCGACAAGGCGGTTTCCTCGGTGTCAGGGGGCTGTCGCTGCGGAAGGGGTGGAGAGGGGATCTCCGAGGATCCGCGCCAGTGCGGTCTCGATGAAGGACTGTTCGAGGTGGACGTCGCGGATGTGGGTGCTCCACATGACGCCGTCGATGAAGATCATCGCCGCTCGGGCGCGCTCTGCGCCATAGGTCGGCTCCAGGAGGTCGACGAGCCGGTCGGCGAGGTGACGGGCGAGTTCGCGCAACCGCGGGTCGTGCACCGCCGCGGTCACGACGGCGCGGTCGGCCTGCACGGCACGGCCGTCCTCGATGCTGTCGTGCACGAGGGTCGCGATCACGTCGGCCCCTGCTCCGCGCTCGGCGAGGGTCTGTCTGACACCGTCGAGCCGGCACTCGATCTCCGCGGCGAGCGCGCCGAAGGCCGCGGTGCGGAGGTCGTCGAGGGTGGCGAAGTACTGCGTGGTGGCGCCGAGCGGCAGCCCCGCGCGCGCGGCGACCAGGCGATGCGTGATGGCCTCGGCGCCGACCTCGACGATGAGCTCCGCGGCGGCGGCGACGATCTCGCGGCGGCGCGCTTCAGGGTCGCGTCGTCGGCGCGTGCCCTCCGCCATCGCTCACCCCCGGAACGTCTGTACATGTACGTTTGTACATTCGCCCGCTTGTGAGGACGCTGAGTGCCCGCCGGTCGGGCGGGGTGCGCTCAGGCCGCCGCCGCCTCCGTCTGCCCGCGCTCGAAGTAGGCCACGAGTTCCGGGTCAAGCGGCGGGATCTCAAGCGCGGATCCGTCACCGCGCAGCGAGGCCGTCGCCAGGATGCCCGCCGCGACGGCTTCGCGCGCCGCGACCGGGGAGGTGGCCGTCAGACCGCCGTGCCGCACGAACCTCAGGAACTCCGCCACGAGCAGCGCGTCGGCCCCGTCATGCCCGGCGTCCGGCACCTCGGGCACGATGAACACCTCGTCGGCCTCGGCGGCGCTCGCGTGCCTCCGGTTCCACAGCTTCACCTCGCTGCCGGCCAGGTCGCCGAAGTTCTCGATGCGCCCCTCCGTGCCGATCACGGTGTAGTTGCGCCAGTAGTCGGGAGTGAAATGGCACTGCTGGTAGGAGGCGAAGATGCCGCCCTCCAGCCGCAGGTTGACCATCGAGATGTCCTCCACGTCGATCACGGGGTGCAGACCGGTCAGCGCCGCGGGCGGCCAGTTGTCGATGCTGAACCAGTCACGCATCCGCTCCCCCTCGCGGTCCCGGCGGTCGCTGACGTCGCCGTAGACGCTCAGGCCGCCCATCGCCGCGACCTGCTCGGCGTAGGCGCCGGCGAGCCAGTGGATGATGTCGAGGTCGTGGGCGCCCTTCTGCAGCAGCAGCCCCGTGGTCCGCCGCCGGTCGGCGTGCCAGTCCTTGAAGTAGAAGTCGCCGCCGTGGCCGACGAAGTGCCGCACCCAGACGGCCTTCACCTGACCGATCCGCCCGGCCTGGATGAGCCCGCGCATCAGGGTGATGACGGGCATGTGCCGCATGTTGTGGCCGATGTAGAGACGCGTGCCCGTACGCCGCGCGGTCTCCAGCATCCGGTCGGCGTCGGCGAGGTCGATCGCGAGGGGCTTCTCGCAGAAGACTGGGACCCCGGCCTCCAGCGCGCGGATGGTCAGCGCGGCATGGGTGTCGTCCGGGGTGAGCACCATCACCGCGTCCACCCCGGAGGCGAGGAGTTCGTCGAGGGAGTCCGTGACGAGGGCGTCCGGCACGAGCAGACGCGCCTCCTCGCGGGCTCTGGCGGCGAGGTCGCACACGGCGGTGATGCGGGAGCCGAGTCCGGGGCGGTGCACCTCCTCCTGGAGGGTCGAGCGCGCGCCGAAGCCGATGATGCCGATGTGGAGGTCCAACAGAAGTCCTTCGTGAGAGGTCGATGCAGAGCGGCGCGACTCAGCGGCCGCGCGAGACGGGGGCGTCGAGGTCGGTCGAGCCGCCGGGGAGGAGCGTCCAGGAGAACTCGTGCAGGGTGCCGGGAGACGGATCGCTCTCCAGCGCCCTGTCCACGATGATGCGGGCCTGTCGCTCGTAGAAGTCGGTGGGTCCGACCGTGGTGAGGGTGGGGGCGATGAGCCGGGCGTCCGGGGTGTTGCCGACGCCGATCACCGCGACGTCGTGGGGCACGCGGAGCCCGAGCATGTGGGCGGCGTTGATCGCGGCGATCGCGGCGAAGTCCGTCGTGGCGTACACGGCCGTGGGGCGGTGCTCCCGCGACAGCAGCTCGATGGCCGCGGTGAAGGCGCTCGCCTGGGTCTCCGCGTAGGTCGCGGTCCACGCCGGGTCTCGCTCGATGCCCGCGGCCGCGAGCTTCTGCACGTAGGGCGTGTACCGCGTGACCTGCTCCCCCGCGAGCCGCACCGCGCCCTCGGCCGCGATGCAGCCGATCGCCGTGTGCCGTTCCAGGAGGTGGTCCATCGCGAGCTCGCAGCCCGGGATCGCGTCCGAGCGGATCACGTCGAACCCGTCCGGCTCCAGGTGCTCGGAGAACACCACGAGCCGCTGGCCGCGGCGGACCAGGTCGCCCAGCCGGGCGGCGGCCTCCTCGTCCAGCCCCACGCCGTCGAGATAGGCCACGTCGCTCTCCACGCGGTCGAGCGCGGCGTGCCAGTCGCCGTCCGCGAGGATGAGGGTGGTCAGGCCGTGCTTGTTCGCCTCGGCGTTCACGGCCTCGGCCACCGCGAGCGACCACGGGTCGCTGAGCATGTGGAGTGACAGCTGCACCATGCCGCTGCGACCCGTGCGGATCGCCCGTGCCGCGGTGTTCGGCCGGTAGTTCAGCTCGTCCGCCGCCGCGAGGACCCTGGCTGCGGTGGCCTCGGCCACGCCCGCACCGGTCGCCCCGGCTCGACCGGAGAACACGTACGACACGGTCGCGGTGGAGACTCCGGCGCGCTCGGCGACCATCCGCAGGGTCGGGCGGCGGCTCGGTGCGTGCTCACGCTGTGCCATGGCTCATCCCTTCGTCCCGCTGAACGCGATGCCCTGGATGAACTGCCGCTGCAGGATCATGAAGGTCACCAGCATGGGGAGGGTCGCCAGCAGGGCGCCCGCCATCAGGACCGGGTAGTCGGTGCCGTGGATGCCGACGAGCTGCGAGAGCCCGACCGACAGCGGCATCCTCGCCGGGTCCGTCGTCACGATCAGCGGCCACAGCAGATCGTTCCAGGACCACAGCACGGTGAACACCACAAGTGCGATGATGCCAGGCTTCGCGAGCGGAACCATGATCCGCCAGAAGGTCTGCCACGGATTCGCGCCGTCGATGCGGGCGGCCTCCTCCAGCTCGGCCGGCATCGAGAGGAAGAACTGCCGCATCAGGAAGGTCCCGAAGGCGCTGAAGATGCCCGGCACGATGAGCGCCTGCAGCGTGTTCAGCCAGCCGAGCGACTGGATGATCTCGTACTGCGGCAGCAGGTAGAGCTGGGAGGGCACCATCAGCACCGACAGGAACACGACGAACAGCGCGTTGCGTCCGGGGAACGGGATCCGCGCGAAGGCGTAGCCGGCCATGGTGCACAGCACGACCTGTCCGACGGTGCGGCCCACCGTGAGCAGCACCGAGTTCAGGAACATCTGCCCGAACGGCATCGAGTCGAACACCTCGGCGAAGTTGGTGAACACCCACTCGCGCGGCAGGAACGACGGCGGCACCTGCACCGAGTCGGACAGCGTCTTGAACGACGTCAGCAGCTGCCAGACGAAGGGGAACACCATGAGCACGGCGCCGAGGATCAGCACGACGTGGACGGCCCACAGGCCCCGGTTCCGCGGCTTCCCGGCGGCGCGCGCCCGGGCGGGTGCGGCGCCGACGACGGCGCGGGTGTCGAGGGAGGCGTCACTCATAGTGCACCCACTTCTTCTGCAGGCGGAACTGCACGACCGTCAGCACCAGGATGATGAGCAGCAGCAGGAAGGCGACCGCGGCCGCGTACCCGCGGTCGTTGTCGAGGAAGCCCGCTTCGTAGAACAGGTACACGACCGTGCGGGTGTTCGGCATCGCGGGGTTGCTGCGGCCGAGCATCATGTAGATGAGGTCGAACACCTGCAGGGCGCCGATCACGCTGATGACGCTCACGAAGAAGATCGACGGGGACAGCAGCGGGATGGTGATCGAGAAGAACTTCCGCACGGGCCCTGCGCCGTCGAGGTCGGCGGCCTCCATGATGGTGTCGGGAATCCCCTGGAGCCCGGCGAGGAAGATCACGATGTTGGTGCCGAGTCCGGCCCAGATGCCGACCACGGCGATCGCGACGAGAGCGGTGTTCGGGTCGGTGAGCCAGCTCCGCCCTTCGATCCCGACGGCGCCCAACGCGGCGTTGAGCACGCCGTAGTCGCCGTTGTAGATCATCCGCCAGACGAGGGCGATCGCGGCGGGCATCGTCACGACGGGGATGAAGTAGAGCGTGCGGTAGGCACTGCGTCCCTTCAGCCCCGCGGTGTTCAGGAGCGCCGCGATGGCCACCGCGATCGGGATGCCGATCAGGGCGATGACCGTGTAGATCGCGGTGTTGCGCAGCGCTCCGAGCAGCTCGGGCTCCTGGAACAGCCGCGCGTAGTTCTCCCATCCGACCCACTCGGAGCCCCCGAAGGGTCCGGTCTTCGTGAAGGAGATGAGGAGCGTGCGGACGGTCGGCCACAGGTAGAACACGGCCAGGCCGAGGGCGGTGGGCCCGAGGAACACGAGCGCCCACCACGGCGAGGCGCCGGGAGTGCGGCGGCGGGG
>NZ_JALXPE010000006.1 GCF_025143365.1 Microbacterium sp. p3-SID336
CGTGCGAGCCGCGCGACCGTCGCCGGGCGCGGGTCCGCGGCTCGCTAGGCTGGAGGGATGGTTCCCCCCGGCATCCTCCTCGTCGACAAGCCCGGTGGGCTGACCAGTCACGACGTCGTCGCGCGCACACGCCGTGCCTTCGGCACACGCAAGGTCGGTCATGCGGGGACGCTCGACCCGATGGCGACCGGACTGCTGGTGCTCGGCGTCGAGGGCGCCACGAGGCTGCTCACGTACATCGTCGGCGCCGACAAGACCTACCGGGCCACGATCCGCCTCGGTGCGACCACCACGACGGACGACGCGGAGGGGGAGGTCGTCGCGGAGGCCGATCCGGCCGTGCTGACCGCCGTCACGGATTCCGCGGTCGCGGCGGGGGTCGCGGCCCTGACCGGGGAGATCTCGCAGGTGCCGAGCTCGGTGTCCGCGATCAAGGTGGACGGCCGACGAGCCTACGACCGCGTGCGCGCCGGAGAGGAGGTCGTCCTGGCCGCCCGGGACGTCGTCGTCTCCCGGTTCGACGTGATCGAGACTCGACGGGCGGAGGGCGGCGTCGACCTCGACGTCGTCGTCGACTGCTCCTCCGGGACCTACATCCGCTCGCTCGCCCGTGATCTGGGTGCGGGCCTCGGCGTGGGAGGGCATCTGACGGCCCTCCGTCGCACCAGGGTCGGTCCGTTCGACGTGACGGAGGCCGTGGCCGTCAACGGGCTCGAGGGTGCGCGCACGCTGTCGCCCGCGGAGGCCGCCGGGCGGGTGCTCCCGGTGCTCGCGGTCTCCGCCGACGAGGCACGGGATCTGCGTCACGGCAAGCGTCTCGTGGGCCAGGCCGACCGGCTGGCGGACCGCCTGGCGGCGGCCATCGATCAGGAGGGCGAGCTCGTGGGCATCGTCGAGAAGCGCGGCGCCGATGTGAAGAGCGCCATGAACATGCCGGAGGTCGTCCGATGATCCTGTGGTTCACCGTCGTGCAGGTCGCGGTGGCCGTCGTCGCCGGGCTGTTCTGCTTGGGCGCCGGGCTGCTCGGTCGTCGTCCCAGCGACTTCTCGGTCGGCGCTCTCGCGCTCGTGGAGCTGCTGCTGATCGGGCAGATCGTCGTCGCGATCGTCGCACCGCTCGCGGGCAACCCGCCGACGGGCGACCTGCTCGAGTACTGGGTCTATCTGGTCTCCGCGGCGCTGCTGCCGATCGGCGCGGTGCTGTGGGCGCTGATGGAGCGGAGTCGCTGGAGCACGGTCGTCCTGGGCGTCGCCGCGCTGGCGATCGCCGTGATGCTGTGGCGCATGCAGGTGATCTGGACGATCCAGGTCGCCTGAGCCGGCACCCGTGCGCGGAGTCCTGACCGCGTCGGCGGCTCTAGGATGGAATGCGCTATGAGCTCCACCGCCCCCACCACTCGGATGACCGGAATCGGCCGCGTCCTCGTGATCGTCTACGCCGTGATGGCGCTGGCGGCCACCGGTCGCAGCTTCGTGCAGATCGTGCGCCGGTTCGACGAGGCGCCGCTCGCGTACACGCTCTCCGCTGTCGCCGCCCTCGTCTACATCCTCGCGACGCTGGCGCTGGTCTTCGCGCGTCGTCGTGGCTGGTACACGGTCGCCTGGGTGGCCATCGTGTTCGAGCTGACGGGAGTCCTGGTGGTCGGCGCGCTCAGCCTGGTGCTGCCCGACCTGTTCCAGCACGAGACGGTGTGGTCGCTGTTCGGCCGCGGGTACCTCTTCGTGCCGCTGGTGCTGCCGGTGTTCGGCATCTGGTGGCTGCGCACGCATCGTCCCGTCGCCGTCGAGCGCCCGGTGGAGGCCGTCGCGTGATCGTGTTCCGCAGCCCGGAGGAGGTTCCGGAGGGCTTCGGGCCCAGCGCCGTCGCGATCGGGAAGTTCGACGGGGTGCACCAGGGTCACCGGGCGGTCATCCGGCGTCTGCGCGAGGCTGCCGCCGCGGAGGGGAGCCGTGCGGTCGCCGTCACCTTCGACCGCAATCCGCTCGCGATCATCCGTCCTGACCGGTGCCCCGAGAACGTGGTGACCGTCGATCGCAAGCTGGAGCTGCTCGGAGAGCTCGGCCTCGACGCCACGCTGCTGCTGACCTTTGACGAGGAGATGGCCTCGCGCAGTGCGGAGGACTTCGTGGTGGGCATCCTCGTGGGCGCGCTGCAGGTGTCCACGGTGTTCGTCGGCGCGGACTTCCGCTTCGGGCATCGTGGTGCCGGCACCCCGGAGCTCCTGCGGGAGCTCGGGCCCCGCTACGGCTTCACGGTCGAGGTCGTCGAGGACGTGTACCTAGAGGGTTCGGAGCGTCGCGTCTCGTCGAGCTGGATCCGCGAGCTGCTGATGGAGGGCGACGTCGCGGCGGCCGCCCGGGTGCTCGGGCGGTACCCCGACGTGCGGGGCGAGGTGGTGCACGGCCTCAAGCGCGGACGCGAACTGGGTTTCCCGACCGCGAACCTGTCGACCATCGTCGACGCCTTCGTGCCGGCGGACGGCGTGTACGCGGGGTGGCTGGTGGACCACGACACCGGGATCCGGCATCCCTCCGCGATCTCGGTGGGCACGAACCCCACCTTCGACGACGTGCTGGTGCGTCAGGTGGAGGCGCATGTGCTCGGCGAGACCGGGCTCGACCTGTACGGCCACGACGTGACCGTGGAGTTCGTGGAGCGCCTGCGGGGCATGGTGGCGTTCGAGGGCATCGAGAAGCTGATGGCGCAGATGGCGGCGGACGTGACCCAGGCCGCGCTGATCCTCGGGGTATCCGCGTGACCGCGTGCGACGACCGGGCCCGCCGCGGCGCGGCTGTTCCGCGTCGCACCGGCGCGATGGCATAGAATGGAGACGGCTCCCACCGGTCCCCGCACGCCTCGCGTGCTCCGGAGGGAGGACGATCCACAGTCCGCACGGTCCTGGCTCACGCCACACGCGGATGTAGAGAACGGCTCACGGTTCCCTGGGGATGCCGGAGCCCTTCAGGCTCAGGAGGAGCATGCCGACCACGGCAACCGCCGCCACGCGGCGCAAGAAGACGTCCCGTCGTGACGACGAGGCACCCCTCATCCCGATCCTCGCGCGCAAGGTCCGTGAGATCGAGGCGAAGTCCCAGCGCGGAAAGCTGGGCCCGACGAACCGCACCAAGTTCCAGGTCATCGCGTTCCTCGTGCGCGAGGAGCGCGCCAGGGTGAAGGCGGACGCGGAGATCGGCGACCCCGCGCGCGTCGAGCTGCTCAAGCGCCTGGACGGCGTCGCGACGATCCTCGCCAAGACCGCGGCACGGGACACGTCCCTGATCCAGCTGCTGGAGGCCGCCCAGGCCACGTCGCCGGTCGCGAAGCGCATGCGCCGCGACTGGCTGCTCGAGTCCGGCGCGGAGCTGCCGCCGGAGGAGCTGATCATCGCGGACCCGGCGCCCGTGCAGGTCTCCGTGGTCCCCGCTGCGATCGCGGAGCGTCAGGTCACGCCGCCGTCCGTCGAGGCGCGTCAGCTCGCCAACCCGTTCCTGGCGCCGGACCTGACCCCGCGTCCCGCGAGCACCCCCCGCCGCCGCCTCGACGGCTGGGAGCTGATGGGCCCGCTGTACAAGGCGTTCGAGACGGGCGCCGGCGGCGCGGCGGCATCCATGGAACTGCCGCCCGCTCCCGAGTTCGACCACGTGTCGCCCAAGGGGCTCGACGTCATGGTGCACCAGTCGCGCTTCCTGGAGGCGGTCCGTGCCGGTCACCGCAGTTTCCTGCTGGCGGATGAGCCGGGACTCGGCAAGACGGCCCAGTCGGTGCTCGCCGCCTCCGTCGCCGGGGCGTATCCGCTGCTGGCCGTGGTGCCGAACGTGGTGAAGATGAACTGGGCGCGCGAGGTCGAGCGGTGGACGCCGCAGCGCCGCGCCACCGTCATCCAGGGCGATGGGGACGACATCGACGCGTTCGCGGACGTCTTCATCGTGAACTACGAGATCCTCGACCGCCACCTGTCCTGGCTCGCGTCGATCGGTCTGCGCGGCATGGTCGTCGACGAGGCGCACTTCATCAAGAACCTGTCGTCGCAGCGGTCGCAGAACGTGCTGTCGCTGGCCGCTCAGGTGCGCGAGCGCACGCCGGGCCACGACCCGCTGATGCTGGCGCTGACGGGAACGCCGCTCATCAACGACGTCGAGGACTTCGACGCCATCTGGCGGTTCCTCGGCTGGACCAACGGCGAGAAGCCGGGTCCCGAGCTCATGGAGAAGCTGGACGCGACCGGCTTCACGCCCGCCGACAAGGCCTTCTACCCCGAGGCTCGCGACGCCGTCATCTCGATGGGCATCGTGCGGCGCAAGAAGAAGGACGTGGCCGCGGATCTGCCGGACAAGCTCGTGGCCGATCTGCCGGTGCAGCTCGACGACGAGTTCGGGCGCAGCATCCGGCAGGCGGAGCGGGAGCTGGGGGAGCGGCTCGCCGCCCGGTACCGCCGCATCATCGAGGCGCGCGGCGACCGGGGCCTCGCTGCGGGCGAGATCGACGACGACATCGTGCGGCTCGTGGCGCAGAACGAGCTGGAGGAGTCGAAGGCCGCCGGCACCGGGGGAGACAACGTCTTCACGATGGTGCGCCGCATCGGTCAGGCCAAGGCGCCGCTCGCGGCGGACTATGCGGCACAGTTGCAGCGTTCCGTCGGCAAGGTGGTGTTCTTCGCCAAGCACATCGATGTGATGGACCAGGCGGAGGAGCACTTCGCCGCCGCGGGCATCCGCGCCGTGTCGATCAGGGGCGACCAGACCTCGACCGCGCGCCAGCAGGCGATCGACGACTTCAACGGCGACCCCGAGGTCGGCATCGCGGTGTGCTCGCTCACCGCGGCGGGCGTCGGGCTGAACCTCCAGGCCGCATCCAACGTGGTGCTGGCGGAGCTGTCGTGGACGGCGGCCGAGCAGACGCAGGCGATCGACCGCGTGCACCGCATCGGGCAGGACGAGCCGGTCACGGCGTGGCGGATCATCGCGGCGCACACGATCGACACGAAGATCGCGGAGCTCATCGACCAGAAGCAGGGCCTGGCGGCCCGCGCGCTGGACGGCGAAGCCACCGAGGAGGCCGCGAGCGAGTCGGTCCAGCTGTCGGCGCTCATGCACCTGCTGCGCGAGGCGCTCGGCGCGAACTGAACCCGTCAAGAAGCTCACTTCTTAACGCCGTTTTCGCCCCGATTCCGAGTGTGCTGGCGAAGTTCGTCGATTCCGTCCGGCTGTCCCGTCAAGATCACCGTTTTTCGACGCGCTCGAATGGCGGCCCGGGGCAGGAGAGCGCTAGGGTCGATCGCAGGCACTGTCGCCTCCTCCTCCCATCACTCGAACCTCCGAAGGCAGCAGCATGAAGATCGGCATCCTGACGAGCGGCGGCGACTGCCCCGGTCTGAACGCGGTCATCCGCGGCATCGTGCTCAAGGGCACCACGACCTACGACCTGGAGTTCGTCGGCATCCGCGACGGCTGGCGCGGTGTGGTGGAGGGCGACTTCATGCCGCTCACCCGCCACGAGGTGAAGGGGCTGTCGAAGGTGGGCGGCACGATCCTCGGCACGAGCCGCACCAACCCGTACGAAGGCGAGCGCGGCGGCGCCGAGAACATCGCCAAGACGCTGTACGGCCACAAGATCGACGGCATCGTGGCGATCGGCGGCGAAGGCACACTGGCCGCCGCGGACCGGCTCGCGAAGGACGGCATCAAGGTGCTGGGCGTGCCGAAGACCATCGACAACGACCTGCGCGCCACCGACTACTCGTTCGGCTTCGACACCGCGGTCAACATCGCCACGGACGCCATGGACCGGCTCCGCACGACCGGCGACTCCCACCAGCGCTGCATGGTCGCCGAGGTCATGGGCCGCCACGTCGGCTGGATCGCCCTGCACGCCGGGATGGCCGCGGGCGCCCACGTCATCTGCATCCCCGAGGTGCCCATGTCGCTCGACGAGATCACCGAGCTCGTCACCCGCGCCCACGACCGCGGTCGCGCGCCCCTCGTGGTCGTGTCGGAGGGCTTCACGCTCACCGGCATGGAGGAGGCCTACAGCGACAAGGGCCTCGACGCGTTCAACCGCCCGCGTCTCGGCGGCATCGGGGACCTGCTGGCGCCCGAGATCGAGCGCATCACCGGCATCGAGACGCGCGCGACGATCCTCGGCCACATCCAGCGCGGCGGCTCGCCCTCGGCGTTCGACCGGGTGCTCGCGACGCGTCTCGGTCTGCACGCCGCGGACGCGATCGTGGACGGCGCCTGGGGTCAGATGGTCGCGATGCAGGGCACCGACATCGTGCGCGTGCCCTTCGCCGACGCGCTGGGCGAGCTCAACACGGTGCCGCGGTACCGCTACGACGAGGCCGCCGCGCTCTTCGGCTGAGCGCGGTGACCCGGCGCGGGTGCGGCACCCCGCGCCGGCGCCCTCGGCTCAGGCGTCGGCGAGTCCGAGCGTGTCGAGCAGCCACGCGAGCTCGAACGCCCGCTCGCGCCAGGAGTTGTAGCGACCGCTGACCCCGCCGTGGCCGGCGACCATCTCGCACTTGAGCAGCACGTCCGACGCCCCGGCCTCACGCAGGCGGGCGACCCACTTCGCGGGCTCCACGTAGAGCACCCTGGTGTCGTTCAGCGAGGTGACGGCGAGGATCCGCGGGTACTCGACGCCGTCGCGCACATTCTCATACGGGGTATACGACTTCATGTACGCGTACACCTCGGCGTCGTGCAGCGGGTCGCCCCACTCGTCCCACTCGATCACCGTGAGCGGAAGCGACGGGTCGAGGATCGTCGTCAGCGCGTCCACGAAGGGCACTGCGGCGAGGATGCCGGCGAACAGCTCCGGTGCGAGGTTCGCCACCGCGCCCATCAGCAGTCCGCCGGCGCTCCCGCCCTCGGCGACCAGCTGGGAGGGAGACGTCGTTCCCTCCGCGACGAGGTGCCGTGCGCAGGCGACGAAGTCCGTGAAGGTGTTGCGCTTGCGCAGCAGCTTCCCGTCCTCGTACCACTGACGGCCCATCTCCCCGCCGCCGCGCACGTGGGCGACCGCGAAGATCACTCCGCGGTCGAGCTCGGAGAGCCGCGCCACCGAGAAGCCGGGGTCGATCGAGTGCTCGTACGACCCGTAGCCGTACAGGTGCACGGGCCGTGCCTCGGCGCCCGGCTCACCGAACGAGCGCTTCCACACGAGCGAGATCGGAACCTTCGTGCCGTCCTCAGCTGTCGCCCACTCGCGGCGCTGCCCGTAGTCGGCCGGGTCGTAGCCGCCCAGCACGGTCACCTGCTTGCGCAGCACGAGCTCCCTGGTCGCGAGATCCAGCTCATAGACGGTGCCGGGTGTCACGAAGGAGGTGTAGCCGAGCCGGAGGAAGGGGGAATGCCACTCCGGGTTGCCGCTGACGCCGGCGGAGTAGAGCGGCTCGTCGAACCGCAGCTTCTCCACCGCGTCGGTCGCGTAGTCGAGCAAGCCCACACGCTCGAGCCCCTCGCTGCGGTACTCGACCGTGGCGAAGTCGCGGAAGGCGTCCACGCCCAGCAGGCGCCGCCCCGGCTCGTGCGGCAGCACGACGTGCCGCTCGCCCTGCGGGTCGTCGGCGGCGACCGACACCAGCTCGAAGTCGAGGGCGTCGTCGTTGTGCAGGATCAGCAGCCGGTCCTCGCCGCCGACCACCGCGTGCTCGAGCGAGTACTCCACGCCCTCCCGGCGCGGCCACACCAGGCGCGGCTCGGCGGTGAGGTCGCCGGACAGGTCGACCAGGCGCTCCTCGCTCGTGATGCTGGAGCCGACCGCGATCACCAGGTACTTCCTGCTGCGCGTGATCCCGGCACCGAGCCAGAACTTCTCATCCGGCTCGTGGAACAGCTGCACGTCGTCCGACACCGGGGTGCCCAGACGGTGCAGCCACAGCGTGTCGGGGCGCCAGGCGTCATCACGGGTCGTGTACAGCACGCCGGTGCCGTCCGGGGTGAAGAAGGCGCTGCCCGTGTTCGGGATCTCGTCGGCGAGCGTGGCGCCCGTGACGAGGTCGCGCACGCGCACGGTGTAGAGCTCGTCGCCCTCGAAGTCGGTCGACCAGAGCAGCTTCGTCGCGTCGTCGGAGGTGTCGAAGGCGCCGAGCGAGAAGAACTCGTGTCCTTCCGCCTCGGCGTTGCCGTCGAGCAGCACGACCTCGCCGGGCACGGGCACGCCCGCCTCCAGGCGCGGGGGAGTCCAGTCGTCCTCGGCGGCGGCCGCGCGGCAGTGGATGCCGTACTGCGCGCCCTCCTCGGTGCGGGTGTAGTACCACCACGCGCCGCGGCGGGTCGGCACGGACAGGTCCGTCTCCTGCACGCGTCCCTTGATCTCCTGGAACAGCGTCTCCCGGAGTGCGGCGAAGTGCGCGGTCTCGGCGTCGGTGTGCGCATTCTCGGCCTCGAGATGCGCGATGACCTCCGCCGAGTCCTTCGCCCGCATCCACTCGTACGGATCGTCGACCGTGTCGCCGTGGTGCGTGCGGGAGGTGGGGCGTCGGGCGGCGATCGGGGCGTCAGTCACCGTCCCACGCTATCCCAGGGTCGAGTTGACCGGCACGGGGGAGGGTGGGAGGATTTACCGGGGCCGGTAAACGGATGTGAAACCCACGGTGAACTCTTCGTTCGTCACGTCGATACCGTCGACATCTTCCCTCTTCGTCAAGACCGAAAGCGACCGGTGGAAACCGCAGCCCTCATCGTCGTGCTCGTCATCGCGCTGGCACTCTTCTTCGACTTCACGAACGGCTTTCACGACACCGCCAATGCGATGGCGACGCCCATCGCGACCGGTGCCCTGAAGCCCAAGACCGCGGTGCTCCTCGCCGCGCTGCTGAACCTGGTCGGCGCCTTCCTCTCCACGGAGGTCTCCAAGACCATCTCCGGCGGCATCATCAAGGAGGACGCGATCATCCAGGCGGGGGCGGAGCTGTTCCTCGCCCTGATCTTCGCCGGACTGATCGGCGCGATCACCTGGAACATGCTCACCTGGCTCCTCGGCCTGCCGTCGAGCTCCTCGCACGCGCTGTTCGGCGGCCTGATCGGCGCCACGCTCGTGGGCGCCGGCCTCGGCGGCATCGACTTCGGCGCCGTGCTGTCGAAGATCGTGCTTCCCGCGCTGATCGCGCCGATCACGGCGGGGATCATCGCCTTCGCTGCCACCAAGATCGCGTACTCGGTGACCCGTCGCTACGACGGCAAGCCGGACGGCCGCGACGGCTTCCGCTGGGGGCAGATCTTCACGTCCTCGCTCGTCGCCCTCGCGCACGGCACCAACGACGCGCAGAAGACGATGGGCGTCATCACGCTCGCCATGATCACGATCGGCTGGCAGTCCGGTGCGCACCACGAGCCGGAGCTGTGGGTCATCGTGGCGTGTGCGTTCACGATCGCTCTCGGCACGTACCTGGGCGGCTGGCGCATCATCCGCACGCTCGGCAAGGGCCTGACCGACGTCAAGCCGGCGCAGGGGTTCTCGGCGGAGAGCTCGACGGCGGCCACCATCCTCGCGTCCAGCGCTCTCGGCTTCGCGCTCTCCACCACCCAGGTCGCGTCGGGCTCCGTGATCGGCTCCGGGCTGGGCCGCCGCGGCTCCACGGTGCGGTGGCGTACCGCGGGTCGCATCGGCGTCGGCTGGCTGCTCACGCTCCCGGCGGCCGGTGGCGTCGGCGCCCTCGCCGCCCTGCTCGTGGTGTGGCTCGGGACGTGGGGCGTCGCGATCGACGCCGTCCTCGCGGTCGTGATCATCCTCGGCCTGTACATGCGGTCGCGGCACACCGCGGTCACGCACGCGAATGCGATGAGCGACGTCGCCGAGTCCCACCTCGCCGTCGAGGTCCTGGACACTCCTCCGCCCACGCGTCGCCAGCAGCGCATCGCGCAGGCGAAGGCGGAGGCGAAGGCCCGCGCCGAGGCGAAGGACAAGGCCAAGGCCGAGGCGAAGGCCAAGGCCAAGAAGAAGGCCGAGGCGAAGGCGGGTAAGAAGGCCGTCGCCACCACCGGCCCGCGCCCGACGCAGCCGCCTGCGGGGGAGCAGACGCCGGAACAGGCGGAGACCAGGCGGAAGGGCGACTCGGCATGAACGTCACCATCGACTGGCTCGCCTTCCTCCAGGTCTTCGCTGCCGCCCTCATCGGCGCGACGGCCATCGTCACGTTCTACGCGCTCGGCCTGCGCCTGCTGGTGCGCAGCGGACGCGCCCCGATCGTGAGCCCTGCGGAGTTCACCGATGCGATCACCGTGATCTCCGAGAAGGAGCTCAAGCGCGCCGCGAAGCAGGCGGCGAAGGCCGCGAAGAAGAGCCCGCTCACGGAGGGCCAGAAGACGCTCGCCCTGATCGGCGCCTACAGCTGCTTCGTGCTGTGCGGTGTGGCGGTCATCGCCGGCATCCTGATCATCGTCGTCGGGCACTGAACTGCGCCGCGCTGGCGCGTCAGGGCCCGGCGTCCCGGGCTGACCCTAGGCTGGGGCCATGTCCGCAGCCTCAGGCACGCCCGTCGTCTTCGGCCGGTTCGACCCGCCATCGCATGTCCTGATCCACGTGAGCGATCCGCACTTCCTCGCGGGAGGCGCGCGCCTGGGCGGCCGCTTCGACGTGGAGCGCACGTTCGAGCGCACGCTCGCGGCGATTCGTGCCGTGCACCCGCACCCGACTGCGATCGTGGTGACGGGCGACCTCGCGGATCTCGGCGAGCCCGAGGCGTACCGCCGTCTGCGGGCTGCGGTCGAGCCCGTTGCCGCGGAGCTGGGAACGCCCGTGATCTGGGTCGCAGGCAACCACGACGAGCGCCCCGCCCTGCGCAGCGAGCTGCTCGACCTCGAGCCGTCGGAGCAGCCGGTCACGGGCGTCTGGGATCTCGACGGCCTGCGACTGATCGCCCTCGACACGAGCGTGCCGGGGTGGCACCACGGCGACCTCGACGACGCGCAGCTCTCCTGGCTCGCCGAGGTGCTGGCGGAGCCCGCCCCGCACGGCACGCTCCTCGCGATGCACCATCCGCCGCTGCCCAGCCACCTGCCGCTGTTCGACATCCTGGAGCTGCGGCATCAGGACGAGCTCGCGGAGGTCGTGCGCGGCAGTGACGTGCGCGGCATCCTGGCCGGGCATCTGCACTATTCGTCGCATGGGCTGTTCGCCGGGGTGCCCGTGAGCGTCGCCTCCGCGACCTGCTACACGATGAACGTCGCGAGGCCGGCGGCGGAGGTCAACGGCATGGACGCCGCGCAGGCGTTCCAGCTCGTGCACGTGCGTCCGCAGACCATCACCCACACGGTCGTGCCCGTCGTCGACGCGCCGACGGGTGACGTCTTCTCCGAGGAATGGGTAGCGCGCATGGCCGCGCTCACCCCGGAACAGCGACTCGAGGCGTTCTCCCGCAAACCCCCGCGCTGACCGGCGTAGACTGGACGCATCCCCCGCTCTTTCCATTCGCCACGACCCACGAGGATGTGACATGGCTTCTGCCGCGCCTGCCAAGACCCGTACCGAGACCGATTCGCTGGGAAGCATGGAGATCCCCGTCGACGCGTACTGGGGGATCCACACTGCCCGCGCCGACGCGAACTTCCCGATCTCCAAGCGCCCCATCTCGGTGTACCCCGACCTGGTGGTCGCGCTCGCGATGGTCAAGCAGGCGAGCGCCAGGGCGAACCGCGAGATCGGCGTGCTCGACCCCGAGCGCGCCGACCTGATCGACCGGGCCGCGCAGCGCGTCATCGACGGCGAGTTCCACGAGCAGTTCACGGTCGGCGTGATCCAGGGCGGGGCCGGCACCTCGACCAACATGAACGCGAACGAGGTCATCACCAACATCGCGCTCGAGATGGCCGGCCGCGAGAAGGGCGACTACGCCTTCCTCTCGCCGATCGACCACACCAACCGCAGCCAGTCCACGAACGACGTGTACCCCACCGCGGTCAAGATCGGCCTCTCGCTCACTCTGCGCTCGCTCCTGGACGAGCTCGACGCACTGCGCGTGGCGTTCCTCGGCAAGGCTGGCGAGTTCCACGACATCCTCAAGGTCGGGCGCACGCAGCTGCAGGATGCCGTGCCCATGACGCTGGGCCAGGAGTTCAACGGCTTCGCGACGACGCTGGGGGAGGATCACAGCCGTCTCACCGAGAACGCCTCGCTCATGTTCGAGATCAACATGGGCGCCACGGCCATCGGGACCGGCATCACGACCCACCCCGACTACGCGCCGGCCGTCCTGCGCCACCTCCGCGAGATCACCGGCCTGGACCTGGAGACGGCGACCGACCTGGTCGAGTCGACCAGCGACACCGGCGCCTTCATGTCGTTCTCCTCGTCGCTCAAGCGGAACGCGATCAAGCTGTCCAAGATCTGCAACGACCTGCGTCTGCTGTCCTCGGGCCCCCAGGCGGGCCTCGGCGAGATCAACCTCCCGGCGATGCAGGCGGGGTCCAGCATCATGCCGGGCAAGGTGAACCCGGTGATCCCCGAGGTCGTGAACCAGGTCGCGTTCGCGGTC
The DNA here is from genome assembly GCF_025143365.1 of Microbacterium sp. p3-SID336. Classification (GTDB taxonomy): domain Bacteria; phylum Actinomycetota; class Actinomycetes; order Actinomycetales; family Microbacteriaceae; genus Microbacterium. The sequence continues at coordinate 12,473 of NZ_JALXPE010000006.1, forward strand.
GTGGGCGCCGACACCACGGTGACCATGGCCGTCGAGGGCGGGCAGCTGCAGCTCAACGCCTTCGAGCCCGTCATCGCGCACTCGATCTTCCAGTCCATCACCTGGATGCGTCAGGCCATGTGGACCCTGCGCGTCAACTGCGTCGAGGGCATCACCGCCAACCGCGACCGCCTGGGTGCGATGGTGGGCGCCTCGGTCGGCGTCATCACGGCCCTGACCCCGTTCATCGGCTACGCGGCCGCCGCGGCCCTCGCGAAGACCGCGCTGCTCACCAACCGCAATGTCGCCGACCTCGTGGTGGAGGCGGGGCTGATGTCGCGTGACGAGGTCACCAAGCAGCTGTCCCCGGCCCGTCTCTCCGGACTCGAAGCCGTCACGGCGGCGATCCCGATCGTCACGCCGGACGACCTCATCCAGATCTGACCGTCCCGCGCGGACACGCGAAGGGGACGGGAGCCGCGCGCTCCCGTCCCCTTCAGCGTCGCCGTCTCAGTTCAGCGTCGCCGCCTCAGTCGAGGATGCGGCAGTGCGTGGTGAGCTCGCCGATGCCGTCGATGCCGACCGTGACCGTGGAGCGGTCGCGGAGGAAGATCTGGGGATCCCGCGAGTAGCCGGCGCCCCCGGGGCTGCCGGTGGAGATGAGCGTGCCGGGCAGCAGGGTGAGCGACTGGGAGAGGTGCGCGATGAGCTTCGCGACCGAGCGCACCATCTGGTCGGTGCTGGCGTCCTGCACCGTGTGTCCGTCCACGACCGTCCAGATGTGCAGGTCCTGCGGGTCGGCGACCTCGTCCGCGGTGACGGCGAAGGGACCGGTGGGCGTGAAGCCGTCGAACGACTTGCACCGCGACCACTGGGCCTCGGAGAACTGGATGTTCCGCGCCGTGATGTCGTTGACGACCGTGTAGCCCCACACGTGCGCGAGGGCGTCCTCCTCCGCGACGTCCTTCGCCGGGGTGCCGATGAGCACGCCGAGCTCCGCCTCGTAGTCGACGGCTTCGCTGAGTGCGCGCGGCCACGACGTGACCTGGTCGTGGCCGGTGAGGGAGTTCGGCCACAGCGTGAACACCGTCGGCGCCGCGTCGGTCTTGAGCCCGAGCTCGCTGGAGTGCGCGGCGTAGTTGAGTCCGACGGCGAGGACGGCCGGGGGAGCGATGACGGCGGATGCGAACGCCCAGTCCCCCAGCGGGTGGCGCGGAGCAGAGCCGTCCGCCAGCGCGGAGCGGAGCTCGTCGAGTCCCCGATCACCCCGCTCGATCAGCTGCTGCAGCGTGGCAGGGGCGTCGGGTAGGAGGTCGGAGACGAGGATGGCGTCCGTGTCGTCCACCACGGCGAGAACCGCACGGGGGGAGTCGGGACGGCGCAGGTGAGCGAACCGCATGGTTCTACGCTACCCGGTGCGCACGGACCGGCGGATGGAGGACTCGGCCATACCCGAGCGTCATTGCTTGTGCCCCATAAGCTTTGGCTATGACTTTCGGAGGACCGTCCGACCCCCAGCAGCCCTCTCGGTACACGCCGCCGCCCGCGCAGCAGCCGCCCGCGCAGCAGCCGCACCCGTCGGCGTACTCGGCGGCGCAGTACGCGCAGTCGCCGTACCTGCCGCCCTCGTTCGGGCAGCAGCCGGGCTATGCATCGGCGCTCGCGCAGCCCACGCCGTACACACCCCCGGCCCCGGTCGCGCCCTCCCCGGCGGAGGCGCTGCCGGCTCTTCCCGTTCCGACCCGCAAGGGGCGCACGGTGTCGCTGTGGCTGTTCGGCTTCCTCGGCTTCCTGCTGCTCGCGCTCATCGGCTACTTCGGCTGGGCGCTCGGGCCGACCGCGTCGGCCGTGGGGCTCGTGCTGGCGCTCATCCCGCTCACCATCGTTTTCCTCGGGGTGCGCATGATCGACCGCTGGGAGCCCGAGCCCAAGCGTCTGGTGATCTTCGCGATCGCCTGGGGCGCGGTGGCCGCCGTCGGGTTGAGCCTGCTGGTCGACATCGGCCTCACGATCCTGTTCGGCATCCTCCCGGAGGAGTTCTCCGCGGTCGTGCAGGCCCCGATCGTGGAGGAGTTCTGGAAGGGCCTCGGCGTCTTCCTGATCTTCCTGCTGGCGCGGCGCTCGTTCGACGGCCCCATCGACGGCGTGGTGTACGGCGCGCTGGTCGGCGCCGGGTTCGCCTTCACCGAGAACATCCAGTACTTCGCCGTGAGTCTCATCGAGGGCGGGGGCGAGCAGCTGGGCGCGACGTTCATCGTCCGCGCGCTGCTGTCGCCGTTCGCCCACGCGATGTTCACGTCGCTGACGGGCTTCGCGATCGGACTCGTGGCCCGGCGGCACGCCTCCGCCGGTGCGGCGGCCGCGGCGGGCTTGGTGGGCATGCTCGGCGCGATCCTGCTGCACGCGCTGTGGAACGGCTCGGCCACGTTCGCCGACTTCTTCGGCCTGTACTTCACGCTGCAGGTGCCCCTGTTCATCGGCTTCATCCTCGGGATCATCGCGCTGCGCAAGGAGGAGGCCAGGCTCACCCGCGCGCGCCTGGCGGAGTACGCCGCCGCCGGGTGGTTCACCCCGGAGGAGGTCACCATGCTCGCGACCCCGGCGGGGCGGAAGGTGGGCCTCGCGTGGGCGGCCCAGCTGCGCGGCGACCGTCGTCCGCTCATGCGCGAGTTCATCAAGGACGCGACGGCGCTGGCGGCGGTGCGTCAGCGGGCGATCACAGGGCGCGACCCGCTCGCGGTCGACGACGAGCGGGCGCTGCTGATCCGCACGCGGGCGACCAGGGCGGCGCTGCTGGCCTACTGAGCGGCCGGGCTCGAGGCGGCCCCGGACAGACTCAGCGCCCGGTGCTGCGGCGATGCCTGCATGTCTCCCGGGCGCTGAGTTGATCTGCCACCAGGGTGCACCCGGGGCCGTCGACGTGTCAAGAGCGTCCGGTGCGGCAGGCGGCCTCGAGGTGTTCGCTGTGAGCAGGTGCCTGCGCGTTGACCGGGCGCGCGCGCGTCCGATTGGATGGAGGCATGACTGATCGCACGAAGCCCGAGTTCGACGCCCCGACCGGCCCTGCCCCCGCAGAACTGGTCATCCGCGACATCATCGAGGGTGACGGTGCCGAGGCCAAGCCCGGCGACACCGTGACCGTCCACTACGCCGGTGTGGAGTTCGAGTCCGGCGAGGAGTTCGACTCCTCGTGGGGCCGCGGCGAGACCATCCAGTTCCCGCTGCGCGGTCTGATCCAGGGCTGGCAGGACGGCATTCCCGGCATGAAGGTGGGTGGTCGGCGCGAGCTGATCATCCCGCCGCACCTGGCGTACGGCCCGGTCGGCGGCGGCCACTTCCTCTCCGGGAAGACGCTGATCTTCATCATCGACCTCGTCGCCGTCGGCTGAATCCGACCATCGACAATCGGACGCCTCTCCTCTTCGGAGGAGGGGCGTTCGTCATTCCGGGATTCTTTTCCATTCACGGGAATACATGCGCGTGAATGCAGGTTGGGCAGGAGGACGCCGCGCTCGCGGTCCCTGTCCCTTCGCCGCCCTGGTGCGGCCCCTGTCTCCGAGGAGAAACCCATGACCAGCATCGACATCCCCGGCTACCGCCCCGGAACCTGGGTCCTCGACCCCGCGCACAGCGAGGTCACGTTCAGCGTGCGCCACATGATGATCTCGAAGGTGCGCGGCACCTTCGGCGTCAAGAGCGCCACCCTGATCGCGCCCGAGAACCCGCTGGAGGCCAAGGTCGAGGCGAGCGTCGACGTGACCTCGGTCGACACCAAGGACGAAGGCCGCGACACGCACCTGCGTTCGGCGGACTTCTTCGACACCGAGAACTACCCGACGATGGAGTTCGTGTCGACCGGCGCCCGCGTCGAAGGCGGCGACCTGCTCGTCGACGGTGACCTCACGATCCGCGGCATCACCAAGCCGGTCACGTTCGAGCTGGACTTCGGCGGCTTCGGCAGCGACCCCTGGGGCAACTACAAGGCGGGCGCCTCGGCGAAGACCGTCATCAACCGCGAGGACTTCGGCCTCACCTGGAACGCCGCGCTGGAGACCGGGGGTGTGCTCGTGGGCAAGGACGTCACGATCAACCTCGACCTGCAGGGTGCGCTGCAGCAGGACTGAGCGACCGCCGCGTCGAGAACCCCGGGTCCGTCAGGGCTCGGGGTTCTCCGCGTCGTAGGAGCGGAACCGTCTGCTGCGCCCCGCGAGCAGGGCGACCAGCGCGATCACCAGGATCCCGCCGAGCAGCGGCGGGAACCACAGGGTGGTGAGGGTCGCGAGGGTCCCGGCGTAGAGCGCGCCGATGCGGGGGCCGCCGGCGACGACCACGATGAAGAGGCCCTGCAGGCGTCCGCGCATCGCATCCGGCACCGCGGCCTGCATCATGGTGTTGCGGTAGATCGAGCTGACGTTGTCCGAGGCCCCGGAGAGGGCGAGGGCGATGCAGGCGGCGACGATCAGCCCGATGTGCGGGGTGGTCTCGCCCGCGGGAGGCGCGAAGGCGCCGACGAGCAGCACGATCCCGAACAGCAGGATGGACGCGCCGTAGGCCTCGACCGCACGCTCGATGCCCCGCCCGTGCCAGCGGTACTGGACCACCCGTCCGGAGAAGAGGCTGGAGGCGAAGGTGCCGACCGCGACTGCGGCGGTCAGGATCCCGGTCGTCACCGCCCCGCCGCCGAGCAGCACCGTGCCCAGGGCGGGGAACAGGACGAGCGGCTGCCCGAAGGTCATCGCGATGATGTCCACGATGTACTGCATCCGGATGTTCCCGGCGCGGCGGAGGAACCGCCAGCCGTCGACGAGGGATTCCAGGCCGGGGCGCACCACGTCGCCCTCCGGCCGCACCACGGGCAGCGTCCACAGCCCGAGGAACATCGACAGCATCAGCACCACGTCGATCGTGTACGTCCAGCCGTAGCCGGTGAGCGCCACCAGCAGCCCGGCCAGCGCCGGCCCGGCCATCACGGTCAGGCCGAACGCCACGCCGTTCAGTGCCGAGGCGGCGGCCAGCTGCTCGCGCGGGATGAGTCGCGGCACGATCGCGGTGCGGGTGGCCATGCCCACGGAGTTGGCCGCCGAATTGATCATGCTGAGGGCGTACAGCCACCAGATCGTCTCCGCGCCGGTCCAGGTGAGGGCGGCCAGGAGGGCGGTGGACGCGAATGTCACGGTCGCCGCGATCAGAGCGACCCTGCGCCGGTCGAAGGCGTCGGCGAGCATGCCGCCGTACAGTCCGGCGAGGATCATGGGCACGAGCCCGGCGACGGCGATCATCGACACCGCGAACGTGCTGCCGGTGAGGGCGAACACGTGCAGCATGACCGTCACGATCGTGAGCTGACCGCCGATGCCGGCGAGCGTCGAGCCGATCCACATCCTGGCGAATGCGGGGCTGATCCGCAGGGGGGTCAGATCGATCAGATGTCCACGTCCGCCCCTCACGCCACGCACCTCTCCCGCACTCCTCGAGCGTAGTGGAGGCTCGGTCACGGAGCGGACCGCCCGTGTCGCCCGGGGCCCGTCGCGACTGGTAGACTCGTCAGGTTGCCGTTCGATCGGCCGCGGATAAAGAGAGCTCGCGCATCAGGCGTCGGGCGCCGCGCAACAAGCAGAGAGGGGATCGAATCTATGGCACTGGAAGCAGACGTCAAGAAGGCGATCATCGAAGAGTACGCGACGCACCCCGGTGACACCGGATCCCCCGAGGTGCAGGTCGCAATGCTGACGCAGCGCATCAAGGACCTCACCGAGCACCTCAAGGAGCACAAGCACGACCACCACTCGCGTCGTGGGCTGTTCCTGCTCGTCGGTCAGCGCCGTCGTCTGCTCGGCTACCTCCAGGACATCGACATCGAGCGCTACCGCTCGCTGATCGAGCGCCTCGGACTCCGTCGATAAGGCAGAGCGAACCAGCGTTCAATCGCGCAGAACATTCTTGAGAAGGCCACCCCACGGTGTGGGGCGGCCTTCGTCGTGTGCGGGAGGGGGTCAGACGGGGGCGCCCACCAGGTCGGCGTGGTGGATCGCGGCGACATCGGGGTGCGCGCGCAGGCGTGACTTGAGGGCGTTCTCGCCGTACAGCGCGTGGATCGGGTTGGTCGGGTCGTCGGTCACCCCGGTCGCCTCGGCAGCGAGCTCCTCCGGCAGGTCGATCAGCGGAAGGCGCTTGTCCAGTGCGGGGTTGAAGAAGAAGGGGATCGAGATGCGGTCGTCCGGTGCCTTCGGCGAGACCACGCGGTGGTTGGTCGCCTTGAGGTAGCCGCCCGTGGCGTACTCCAGCAGCTCGCCGATGTTCACCACTAACGCGCCGGGAACCGGCGGCGCGTCCACCCAGGTGCCGTCGCGCTCGACCTGGAGTCCGCCCTTTCCCGGCTCGACCCACAGCAGCGTCAACACACCGGAGTCCTTGTGCGCCCCGACGCCCTGCTGGGGCTCCGGCTCGTGCGTTCCGGGGTAGCGGACGATCTTGATCAGCGTCGAGGGCTCCCCGAAGTGCTCGTCGAAGTAGGTCTCGTCGGCGCCGAGGGTCTGCGCCCACGCGCGGAGCAGGGTGCGCGAGACCTCCGAGAGCGTGTCATGCCACTCGGCGACGACGCTCTGCAGCTCCGGCTGCGCGGCGGGCCACAGGTTGGGCCCGATGAGGCGGTTGAACGCGGGTCCGTCGTCCACGGGGCTGCGCTCGGGGCCGATGTCGATCTGCTCGCGCCAGTCGACCTGGCCCTGTGTGCGCTCGCCGCCGATGCGCGTGTAGCCCCGGAAGTGCGGGCTGTTCACGTTCTCGATGGCGAGCTTGTCCGCCTCGGGCAGCGCGAAGAAGTCGCGGGCGGCGCGATGCAGGCGGGCCTCGAGGTCGGCGGAGACACCGGTGCCGGTCAGATAGAAGAAACCGACGTCGTGGGTCGCGGCGCGCAGGTCTTCCCGGAAGCGGGCGGCGGCCTCCGGGCCGGCATCGAGCTGCGAGAGGTCGAGAACGGGGAGCGAGGGTTCGGACATGGACCGAGGGTATGTCGGGGATCCGTGCGGTGCGTCCTGTGTTGCGCCGCGTTACCGCCGACGTGCGCAGGAGCCTTCACTGATATTCCGGCGCGCACCCCGCGCGGTGCTACGCTCTCTGAGGTAAGGGATGCCTTACCTCAGTTCTCAGAGAGAGTCATCGCCCGTGCTCGCCACCTTCCTCATCGGTCTCCGCGAGGGCCTCGAGGCCGCGCTCGTCGTCGGGATCCTGGTCGCCTACCTGCGCCGACTGGACCGACGGGATGCGTTGCCCCGGCTCTGGGCGGGCGTCGGTCTCGCCGTCGCGCTCGCCCTCGTCATCGGCGCAGTGCTCACCTTCGGCGCCTACGAGCTCACCTTCACCGCGCAGGAGCTGATCGGCGGCGGACTGTCGCTGCTCGCCGTCGCCATGGTGACCTGGATGATCTTCTGGATGCAGCGCGCCGGGCGCACCATGAAGGCGACGCTCGAGGGCGGGGTCGACCGAGCGCTGACGGCCGGTGGCATCTGGGCACTCGTGGCCATCGGGTTCGTGTCGGTCGCGCGGGAGGGGATCGAGACCACGCTGCTGCTGTGGTCGATGGTGCAGTCCTTCGGCGATGCGCCGTCCGCGCTGCTGGGCGCCCTGCTCGGGCTGACGGCCGCGGTGCTCCTGGGCTGGCTCATCGCCCGCGGTGCGCTCCGCCTCGACCTGCGGCGCTTCTTCGCCTGGACGGGCGGGTTCCTGGTGATCGTCGCCGCGGGGGTGCTCGCGTATGCGGTCATGGATCTGCAGGAGGCCGGCGCTCTTCCCGGGCCGTTCACCGCCGCCGCGCCCCTCGACCCTGCCACGGGTGCCGTTCTCGTCGGGGCCGCGGCGCTGCCCTTCGGATGGGCCTTCGACGTCTCCGCCGCCATCGCTCCGGGAAGCCCGCTGGCGGCGATCCTGCAGGCGACCGTCGGATTCATGCCCGCGATGACCTGGCTGCAGGTGATCGTCTGGGCCCTCTATCTCGCGGTCGTCGGCACCCTGTACGTGCGCGGCATCCGCGGGCAGCGCCCGCGTGCCCCGCGCGACGCGGCGGTCGCCGCGGCGTCGTCCCCTCTTCCACAGCAAGGAGCAGCATGACCACCTCTCGTCGGATCCTCCCGGTCCTCGCCGTCGCCGGTGTCGCGGCGCTCGCCCTCAGCGGCTGCGTCGCGAAGAGCGACACCGCCGGTGCCGAGGCCGCCGCGTTCGACGTGTCGTCGACGGCTGACGACTGCGCCGTCTCTTCGTCCCAAGCGACCAGCGGCACCCTCACGTTCTCCGTCACGAACGAGACCGACCAGGTGTCGGAGTTCTACCTGCTGGCGGAGGACGGGCTGCGCATCGTCGGCGAGGTCGAGAACATCGCCCCTGCCGCGTCGCGGACCCTCACGGTGGTCGCGCAGCCGGGCACCTACTACACGCTGTGCAAGCCGGGCATGGTCGGAGACGGTGTGGGCAAGGCCGCATTCACGGTGAGCGGCGATCCCGTGGCGGTGGACGGCCCCGACGCCGAGCAGAAGCAGAAGGCCGTCGACCTCTACGCCGCCTTCGTGAAGGACCAGGTCGGCCGACTCGTGCCTGCGGTGGAGCAGCTCGTCTCCGCCTACCAGTCCGGCGACGACGCGACGGCGCGCACGCTGTTCCCGCAGACCCGGGCCTTCTACGAGCGCATCGAACCCGTCGCCGAGGCCCTCGGTGACCTCGACCCGCGCATCGACTATCGGGAGGTCGACGCGGTCGCCGAGGGGCTGGACTGGACCGGATTCCACCGTCTGGAGAAGGACCTCTGGGTGCCGGCGCAGGACGCCCTGAACGCGGACGGGGCGACCCCCGCATGGCAGGACTGGGCCCCGTCCACTCCGGCGGAGCGGGCGGACTACGGCGACCTCCTGCTCGCCGACGTGCAGGAGCTGTACGACTACACCCACTCGGACGACTTCACGACCACGCTCGACGACCAGGGCATCGGCGGTATCTCCAACGGCGCCATCGCGCTGCTCGACGAGGTGGCCACCGGGAAGATCTCGGGGGAGGAGGACTGGTGGTCGGGCACCGACCTATGGGACTTCGCCGCCAACGTCGAAGGATCGAAGATGGCCTTCTCGCTCGTGCAGGACTTCGCCGCAGGCCAGGGCGACGACGGCGCCGCGCTGGTCGAGGAGATCCAGGCGGGCTACGCCGATCTGGAAGCCTCGCTCGCCGCGCACGGCTCTCTCGCCGACGGCTTCGTCGGCTACTCCGCGCTGACCGACGCTGACAAGCGCGAGTTCACCGACCTCATCAACGCACTGGCCGAGCCGCTGTCGCAGCTCACGGCCACGGTGCTCGACTGAGGGTCCGCGGAGGGACGAGATGAGCACGAGCGACGAGCAGCGGCCGCTGCCGGTGGACCCGCCCGTGCCCGCCGCGTCGGCCGCGACCCCCGCGGGGCTGAGCAGGCGCGGACTGCTGGGACTCGCGGTGGGCGGCAGCGTGGCGGGGCTCGCCGTCGGCATGGGGGCCGGCCTCACCGGAGGTGTCGCGCTGGGGCGGGCCCGCGCCGCTGACGAGGCGCAGACCGCGTACGACTTCTTCGGCGCACATCAGGCGGGGATCACGACGCCCGTGCAGGACCACCTGCACTTCGCGAGCTTCGACATGATGCCGCGCACCGACCGGGACGATCTGATCACGCTGCTGCAGGACTGGTCGTACGCCGCCGCGCGCATGACGCAGGGGCTGGAGGTCAGTGCGAGCGGTGCCGTCGGCGGAGGCCCGGACGCCCCGCCCGACGACACGGGGGAGGCGCTCGGCCTGCCCGCGGCCGGGCTCACCGTCACGATCGGGTTCGGCCCCGGTCTGTTCGAGAACGAGGACGGTGACCGTTACGGCATCGCCGCGCGCCGGCCGCCGGCGCTCGAACGCCTCCCCGCGTTCCTCGGCGACGACCTCGACCCGCAGACCTCGCACGGCGACCTGTGCGTGCAGGCCTGTGCCGACGACCCGCAGGTCGCCGTGCACGCCATCCGCAACCTCAGCCGGATCGCGTTCGGTCGGGCGCGCCTGCGCTGGTCGCAGCTCGGCTTCGGCAAGACCTCGCGCACCACGGCCGCCCAGGCGACGCCGCGGAACCTGTTCGGGTTCAAGGACGGCACGGCCAACATCCTCGCGGACGACACAGCGGCGCTCGACGAGCACGTGTGGGTGGCGCCGGGCGACGAGCCCGCGTGGCTGGTGGGCGGGTCCTATCTCGTGGCGCGGCGCATCGCGATGCTCATCGAGACGTGGGACAGGGTGCGGCTGTCCGAGCAGAGCGCCATCATCGGACGCGACAAGGGCGAGGGGGCTCCGCTCTCGGGCGGGACCGAGTCCACGGCGCCCGACTTCGAAGGGACGGCCATCGACGCGCACAGCCACGTCCGGCTCGCGCACCCGTCGCAGAACGAGGGCGTGCGCATCCTCCGTCGGGGCTACAACTACGTGGACGGCAACAACACGCTCGGCCGCCTCGACGCCGGACTCTTCTTCCTCTCGTATCAGCGCGACCCGGCGCAGTTCATCCGGCTGCAGCGGCAGCTGTCGACCGATCTCATGAACGAGTACATCCGTCACGTCGGCTCCGGCATCTGGGCCATACCCGCGGGGGCCCGGCCGGGGTCCTACGTGGGAGCCGAGCTCTTCGCCTGACGCGGCTCAGGTCCTGGCGGCGACGCCCTCCAGCTGGGCGACGGTCGCAGCGGCCATCGCATCCGCTCCCGCGTGATCGTGCGCGGTGATCGCCACCACGGTGTCGTCGAGGAAGATCAGCAACTGGCCGTGCGCGCCGTGCAGCCGCCACGCGCGTCCGGGACCGCCCCAGCCCGCGAGGGCATAGCGGTCGTAGCCGGGGGTGGTCCCGGCGGCCACCCCGTCGCTGTGCATGGCGTCGATCCATCTCGGCGAGACCAGCGGCCGCCCGTCCCACCGGCCGCGGTCGCGGATGAGGAGGCCGATGCGTGCCATCTCCTCGGTGCGCAGGCGGAGACCGCCGCCCGCTTCGATCCGGCCGAGCGGACAGCGCGCCCAGGGCGCATCAGCGATCCCGAGTGGGTCGAACAGCCGCGCCTGGAGGAAGTCGCCCACATCGCCGATCCGCGCGGCGAGCGCGGTCATCGCCGTGTACGTGCTGGCGTTCGAGTACTGGAAGACGCATCCTCGCGACGGCCGCCGCAGGAACTCCTGCGCCAGGTCCGGCCAGTCCGTCATCAGCGTCTCCGACCATGGCAGGTCGATGCCGCTCGACATGGAGAGCAGCTGCCGCAGCGTGACGCGGTCCGATCCCCGGCCGAACTCGTGATCGGGCAGCAGTGCCGCTACGGGGTCGTCGAACGACACGATGCCGTCATCGGCGGCCAGGGCTGCGGCCAGGACGCACACGCCCTTGGCGACCGAGTGCACGTCCTCACGGACGTCCGGCGTCCAGCGGTGCTCCGCCACGTCGGCTCCGCGGCGCACGTGCAGGCCGTGGGCCCCGAACCCGGTGTCGTCCGCGATCTCGACCAGCCGATCCCGGAGCATCGCGGCGGAGGCGGGCGCCGCCATCGCCGCGGTCACCGCGGCCGTCGCGAGCCGGTGGGGTCGTTGCGACGACCCTCGCGCGACGCGAGCTCCGGGTCCGCGAACAGCCACCGCGGCCGCGGCTCGACGAGCGGGCGGAACAGCCAGCGGACCGGCTTCGTGGCCAGAAGGAGCGCCACGACCACGGAGAGCGCGGTCACGAGCGGCAGCCAGAACCAGGTCGGCTCGAGGTCGCGCAGCACGCCGCTCTCGCGGAACGGGTACAGCACGAACGAGTGCAGCAGATAGACGTACATCGTGTACTGGCCGAACGTGGTCCACCAGTACGAGCCGCGCGGGATCAGCACGAAGAACGCCGCGCACAGCACGACGGCCAGCAGCATCAGGGCGACGCGGATCCCGCCGGCCCACCACTGCTCGCCGAGCAGATCCGAGTAGGAGTCCTCGTAGAACAGCCAGTGCCGGAGGTCGGTGGCCTGCCACAGCGGCAGCCAGTTCCAGGCCGCCCAGCCCGTGGCGGCGAACACCGCGACGGCGACGACCCGGACCCACCACGGACGGAAGTCCAGGAGCCGCAGCCGGTCGACGACGTCCCGTTCGCGCAGCCACCAGCCGAGGGCGAAGAACGGCAGCAGCCCCAGGGTGCGGGAGAGCGAGAAGGTGCTGTCGACGTTCGGCAGGTAGCCGGAGCCGATCGAGATCACCACGGTCCACAGCAGCGGCCACCGCAGCAGGGCGAGGTACGGCAGCACGAGCCGGAAGATGCCGAGCGCCAGCAGGAACCACAGCGTCCAGCTCGGCTTGGTGAAGTTCGGCGTGGCCTCGCCCTCCACGAGCCACTTCGTCAGGGTCCACAGGGTCTCGAAGATCACGTACGGGAGGATGATGTCGGTGATCACCCTGGCCATCTGCGTCTTCGTCGGTGACCCGGACTTGGAGAAGTAGCCGGAGATGATGGCGAACGCCGGCATGTGGAAGGCGTACAGGGCGAGGTAGAACGCGAACGCCACATCGGAGTCGTAGATCAGTCGCTGGATCGCGTGACCGAGCACGACGAGCACGATGCAGGCGTAGCGGGCGTTGTCCCAGAAGGGCACGCGCCGACGCTTCCGCGGGATCGCCCCGGTGGTGGGCCCAGACATGTCGGCCCCGGTGGTGCTCATCCTCCGAGGCTACAGGCCGGGAATAAAGTTGCCCTGCACGCGTTGTCACACATACATTCAAATGAATAGAACCGGGCGCGGGCCGTCCGGTTCGGAGAACACGGAGCAATCATGAGCGAGCAGTCAGGCGCGCAGGCGATGCAGTTCGGCATCATGTCGGTCAGCGACATCACCCGCGACCCCACCACGGGCGTCACCCCCAGTGAGCAGGAGCGGATCAAGGCGACCCTGGCCATCGCCACGCACGCCGAGGAAGTGGGCCTCGACGTCTTCGCGATCGGCGAGCACCACAACCCGCCGTTCTGGTCCTCCAGCCCGACGACGTTCCTCGCCGCGCTCGCCGCACAGACGGAGCGCCTCATCGTGTCGACCTCCTCGACGCTGATCACCACGAACGACCCGGTGCGCATCGCCGAGGAGTACGCGATGCTGCAGCACGTCTCCGGCGGCCGGATGGACCTCATGCTCGGCCGCGGCAACACCGGCCCGGTCTACCCGTGGTTCGGCCAGGACATCCGCCAGGGCCTCCCGCTCGCGATCGAGAACTACGCCCTGCTGCACAAGCTGTGGCGCGAGGACGTCGTGGACTGGGAGGGCAAGTTCCGCACTCCGCTGCAGGGCTTCACGTCCACGCCGCGCCCGCTCGACGGCATCCCGCCGTTCGTGTGGCACGGTTCCATCCGCACCCCGGAGATCGCCGAGCAGGCCGCGTACTACGGGGACGGCTTCTTCGCGAACAACATCTTCTGGCCGAAGGAGCACTACCAGCGCCTCATCGAGCTGTACCGTCAGCGCTTCGAGCACTACGGCCACGGCACCCGCGAGCAGGCGATCGTCGGCCTCGGCGGCCAGGTGTTCATGGCCGCGAAGTCGCAGGACGCCGTGAACCAGTTCCGCCCGTATTTCGACAACGCGCCGGTGTACGGCCACGGCCCGAGCATGGAGGACTTCACCGAGATGACCCCGCTGACGGTGGGATCGCCGCAGCAGGTGATCGACCGCTACGCGGCGATGCGCGAGCACTACGGCGACTACCAGCGCCAGCTGTTCCTCATCGACCATGCCGGCCTGCCGCTGAAGACCGTGCTCGAGCAGCTCGACATCCTCGGCTCCGAAGTCGTGCCGGTGCTCCGCAAGGAGCTCGCGAAGGACCGTCCCGCCGCCGTTCCCGACGCACCCACGCACGCCGCGCGCGTGCAGGCCGAGTTCGGCGACGGCCCCACCCGTCAGGCGCGCCCCGGCGCCAACAGGGGCGACAACCTCACGGGGGACTCGCCCTACCAGGACACGCCCGCACCCGCCGGTGCCGCGTTCGGACTCGGCCGGAAGGAGGCCTGACATGACAACCCGTCGCATCGCCGTCGTCTCGGCGGGGCTCTCCAACCCGTCCTCCACCCGCATGCTCGCGGATCGGCTCGCCGCCGAGACCGTGAAGGCTCTGGGCGAGCGTGACATCGACGTGACCGTCGACGTGATCGAGCTGCGTGACTACGCGCACGACATCACCAACAACCTGCTCACCGGGTTCGCGCCGCCCGCGCTGGAGACCGCGATCAACACGGTCGTCTCCGCGGACGCGCTGATCGCGGTGACGCCGATCTTCTCCACGAGCTACTCCGGATTGTTCAAGTCGTTCATCGACGTGCTCGATCCGGACGCGCTCGCCGGGAAGCCGGTGCTGATCGGCGCCAATGCGGGCACCCCGCGGCACTCGCTGGCCATCGATTACGCGATCCGCCCCCTCTTCGCCTACCTGCACGCGGAGGCCGTCTCCACCGGAGTGTTCGCCGCGTCGAGCGACTGGGGCGGCGCAGGGGACGATGTCGCTCCGCTCGCCAAGCGGGTCGAGAAGGGCGCACGGGAGCTCGCGGAGGCCATCGCACGTCGTGACGCGGCGACGGTGGTCGACCCGTACGACCCCGCCACCTACTTGGGCGAGGGTCGTTCGTTCGGACACATGCTCGGCGGTCTCGCCGGGGAGTGACCGCACTCCAGCGGCTCGCCCGCCGCGAGACGCCCCGGGACACCTCGTCCCGGGGCGTCTCGGCGTTCCCGGCGCGCGTCGCGTGCCGGCGTTGATGGCTCGGGTCCGCGTGCTCGGTGTCAGGCGCTCGGCGTCGTGCCAGCGCTCGTGTCACCCGGCAGCCGTGTCAGGCGCCCGGCGGGCCGCTGCGCCAGGCGTACTCCGTCTCGGGCCGCCCGCGGCTGCCGTAGCGGGCCGCCCTCGCCGCGACGCCCGTCTCCACGAGGTGCTCGAGGTACCGGCGCACCGCCACGCGGGAGAGCCCGAGCCGTTCCGCCGCCTCCCGTGCGGAGAGGGGCCCGTGTGCGCGCAGCTCGGAGGACACCCGCTCCAGCGACGGCGCCGACAGTCCCTTCGGCACCGGCACCGCACCTGTCGAGCGACCGAGCAGCGCGTCGATCTCGGCCTGCGTCGCCTGGCCGGTAGTGGCGGCGGCCTGGGCTCTGTGCGCCAGATACTGTGCCATCCGCTCCTGGAACACCGCGAAGGTGAAGGGCTTCACCAGGTAGTGGAACACGCCCAGGGCCGCCATCTGCCGCACGGTGTCGGCGTCTCGGACGGCGGTGACGGCGATCGCGTCCACCGTCGCCGATCGCGCGCGCAGCGCCCTGAGCACGTCCAGGCCGGAGCCGTCGGGCATCGTCACGTCGAGCAGCACGAGGTCGAACGCCGCCGGACCCGTCCGATCCAGCAGAGCGGTGAGGGCGGCGCGCGCCCCCGTGCACTCGCCGGCGACCGTGAACCCGTCGAGTCTGGCGAGGTAGTCGCGGTGCAGCTCCAGGGTCAGCGCGTCATCGTCGACCAGCAGGGTGCGGATCATGCGCGCCCTCGTCTCCGTGGCGCCGGGGGCAGCACCACGCGGAACGTCGTCGGCGGCCCCGTCACGGTCACCGACCCGCCCGCCTCGACCACCACGGACCGGACGAGTGCGAGCCCGACCCCACGGCCGTGCGGGTCGGCGGCCTTGGTCGAGTACCCCTGCGCGAAGATCTGCTCACGCAGCGCCTCCGGCACGCCGCGGCCGCTGTCGGACACCTCCAGGACGATGCCGCCGTCGCCACCGGGGCGCAGCAGCACCCGCACCCAGCGGTCCTCCACCTCCGCGGCCGCGTCCAGGGCGTTGTCGATGAGGTTGCCGAGCACCGACACCGCATCGACGGGGGAGAGCGGCGTGCGCGGCGTGGCCGGTTCGATGTCCACGTGCCAGTCGATGCCCCGCTCCTTCGCCTGCGACGCCTTGCCGAGCAGCAGGGCGCCGACCGCGGGGTCGCCGTGCCGTCGTGCCGTGACCTGATCCACGAGCGACTGGCTCTGGCGGGAGGTCTCGGTCAGGATCTCGATCGCCTCATCGTGCCGTCCGAGCTCCAGCAGCGCCACCGCGGTGTGCAGGCGGTTGCCGTGCTCATGGGTCTGCGCGCGCAGCGCTTCGCCGAGCGTGCGGATCGACTCGTACGACGACACCGCGTCGCGCAGCTGCCCCGGCGGCAGATCCCCGGCGAAGCGGCGGGTGACGCGACGGGCGATCACGGCCCCGCCCACCCCGAGCAGCACGAGCGCCGCGGCGATCCCGAGCGACAACGGGAGCCTCCGCACGAACGTCTGGGCGATCGACTCCGTCGTCACCCCGGCTGCGACCCACCCCACCAGGGCGTCGTGGTCATCGATCACAGGTGCGATGGTGCGGACCGAAGGGCCGAGCGTTCCGCGGAACTCCTCCGTCAGCGGCTGCGGCGTAGCGGGGACCGTGCCGAGGTAGGGGGCGCCGATCTGGGCGGGGTCGGGGTGCGTGATACGGGTGCCGTCCGGCGTCATCACCGTCACGAAGTCGAGCCCTGCCCGGTCGATGACCTCCAGGGCGTACGGCTCCAGTGCGCGCGAGGCCTCGGCCTCGTCCCCGGCGGAGAGCGCGTCGACCACCTCCGGGGAGGCGGCCAGGGTGGCGGCGGCCGCACCGGTCAGACGCTCCGCCTCGTCGCGGGCTGCGCGCTGCGCCTCCACCACGAGGAAGAGCGCGACGAGGGCGGCGGTCACCACGACCGCGACCAGCAGCACCACGAAGACGCGCGATGCGGCGCTGCGCACGGGAGAGGTCTGCGCCATCGTCACCTCCTCGTCGACGCTGCGGGCAGGGACCAATACGACCACAAATGGTGGCCCGGTGCGAGGCGGGCGACCGTGGAAGAGCCGCGGCACGGACGCCGTCGGCACAGACGACGTTGTCGACGACCGAGGAGGACGCATGGCGCTCACGACGGGATTCTCCCTTCCCCGATTCCACTGGCGGCGGGGCAAGCAGGCCTGGGACAGGCACACCTGGCTGTACGTCTCCGTGATCATCGCCGTCGTACTCGGCGCGATCGTGGGTCTGCTGTGGCCGGAGGTCGGGCGCGCGTTCGAACCCCTCGGCACCGGCTTCGTCGCGCTCATCAAGATGATGATCGCGCCCATCATCTTCTGCACGATCGTGGTCGGCGTCGGCTCGATCGCCAAGGCGGCGACCGTCGGCAAGATCGGCGGGCTCGCCCTGGTGTACTTCCTGGTGATGTCGACGTTCGCGCTCGCGATCGGGCTCGTCGTCGGCAACCTCATCCACCCCGGCTCCGGACTCGACATGGCGAATGCCAGCTACCAGAGCGCGACCACCGAGGCGAAGACCACGCAGGAGTTCGTGCTCGGCATCATCCCCGCGACCTTCTTCTCCGCCTTCACGGGCGAGAGCGTGCTGCAGGTGCTGTTCGTCGCCCTGCTCACCGGCTTCGCACTGCAGGGGCTCGGGGAGCGCGGTGCCCCGATCATGGAGGCCGTCAAGCAGCTCCAGAAGCTCGTCTTCCGGATCCTCGGGATGATCCTGTGGCTCGCTCCGATCGGGGCGTTCGGCGCGATCGCCGCGGTCGTCGGCAAGACCGGGGTCGCGGCCATCTGGAGTCTCGGCATCCTCATGGTGGCCTTCTACATCACCTGCATCGTGTTCATCCTGGTGGTGCTCGGGACCGTGCTGTGGGCGGTGACCAGGGTGAACGTCCTGTCGCTGATGAAGTACCTGGGGCGCGAGTACCTGCTCATCGTCGGCACCTCCTCGTCGGAGTCGGCGCTGCCGAGGCTCATCGCCAAGATGGAGCACATCGGCGTCTCCAAGCCGGTGGTCGGCATCACCGTCCCCACCGGCTATTCCTTCAACCTCGACGGGACGGCCATCTACCTGACGATGGCGTCCCTGTTCATCGCCACCGGGATGGGGCAGCCCATGTCGATCGGCGAGCAGATCGGGCTGCTCGTCTTCATGATCATCGCGAGCAAGGGCGCAGCGGGCGTCACGGGCGCCGGGCTGGCCACTCTCGCCGGAGGACTCCAGGCCTACCGCCCCGACCTGGTCGACGGGGTCGGGGTCATCGTGGGCATCGACCGCTTCATGTCCGAGGGCAGGGCGCTCACGAACTTCACCGGCAACGCCGTCGCCACGCTCCTGATCGGCACCTGGACGAAGCAGATCGACCGTGATCGCGTGCGCCGCGTCCTGGCGGGCGAGCTCCCGTTCGACGAATCGCAGCTCGATGGCGTCGACGCGCATGCCGACGCTCCCGTTCACGCCGCGGATGTGCAGGAGCTGCACGACGCCGCCGTCGCGGAGATGTCCGCGAAGGAGGCCAGAGCACGGCGTCGCGAGCAGGACGCGTGAGCAGAGCCACGCGCGGCGGAGGGAGGATGCGGGAGCCGGATGTCGGCTCCCGCATCGCGCGGTCAACCGCTCTTGCGTCGGAACTCGCGTCGCGTCTGCGGGGCGTTGGCGGCATGCACGGCGGAGTCGCCGTCGAGGTGTGCCTCGCCCTGCCGGTGGTGCGCGTTCTTCTTCTCGAGCGCTTCCTTGAACTTGCGCTTCATGTCCTCGGACGAGGATGCGCCTTCTTCGGTGCTCATGCCCCTGAGCCTAGGGCACGCCCGGTCGGTCGGTCATCGGGAGGGTCGGGCGGTGACGCGGTCGATGACCACCCCGAGGGCCACGGCGACGGCGACCGAGAGCGGCACCGTGATCAGGGGGCCTCCGGGCACGACGGCGGCGATCACGGCTCCGACAGCCGCCTGGTACAGCGCCCACCCTGTCGCCGCGAGACCGACGAACGCGAGGTAGCGCCCTGCAGGCAGTCGCGAGGCACCGGCGACGAGATTCACGGCCAGACGCGCGAACGGCACGAAGCGGGCGGTGAACAGCACCGTCGCCGCGCCGTGCTCGAGGCGCCGTGCCGCCCAGCCCAGCGCACGCTGTACACGCGGCCCCCGCATCCACCGCCACCGCTCCGTCCCGACCAGACGCCCGATCAGGTAGCAGCACGTATCCCCGGCCACCGCCGCCAGTGCCGCGCACGCCACGACGACCCAGAGCGGCGGCGTGCCCGTCGTCGCGGCCACGGCCCCCAGTGCGGTGACGGCGATCTCGCCGGGGATCACCACCACGAACGCGTCGCCCACCACGAGCAGGCTCATCACCGCCAGGCTCCAGGGGGACGCGAGCACCTCGGCGAGCAGATCGGTTGGCACGACGACCACTGTGCCCGCCGTCGGTGAACGACAACCGACGGGAGGATAGCCGGTGACCCCCTGTCCAGCATCCGGTGAACATCTGGTGCAGGAGGCCGTTCCGGAGGCCCACGCTCGTGCGGGACGGCCATCCTGTGGGTGTGAGAGTCGCGATCGTCACCGAGTCCTTCCTCCCGCACCTGAACGGCGTCACCGGATCCGTGATCCAGGTCCTCCGGCATCTCGAGCGGCGCGGACACGAGGCCACCGTGATCGCCCCGTCTGCCGCAGGCATCCCCGCTGCCGTGCACGGGGCCCGCATCCAGGGCGTGCCGAGCATCCCGCTGCCCGGCTACCACGACGTCCGCGTCGGCGCCGCAGGGAGGCGGCGGATCGCTGCCACCCTCGCGGGCTTCACGCCGGACGTCGTCCACCTCGCCTCTCCGTTCGCGCTCGGCTGGCGCGGACTGCTCGCCGCCGAGCGCCAGGGTGTCGCGACCGTGGCGGCGTATCAGACCGATGTCGCCGCCTACACCGAGCGATATCGAGTGGCTGTGACGACGGGCATCGCCGAGGCCCACGTGGCTCGGCTGCATCGGCGGGCGACGCTCACCCTCACCCCGTCCACGGACTCCGCGCAGCAGCTCGCGCGGCTCGGGGTCGATCGGCTCCGGCACTGGGGGCGGGGCGTGGACGCCGAGCGCTTCCATCCGTCCCGCAGGGACGACGCGCTGCGGGCGAGCTGGGGCGGCCAGGTCGCCGTGGGGTACGTCGGGCGCCTCGCGCCCGAGAAGCAGGTCGAGGATCTGGCGGCGTTGCGCGGGCTCCCGGGGGTGCGGCTGGTGGTCGTCGGGGACGGTCCGAGTCGCGCACGGCTGCAGCAGCAGCTCCCTGAGGCCGTGTTCCTCGGTCGTCTCGACGGAGAGGCGCTCGCCGCGGCGATGGCCTCCTTCGACGTGTTCGTCCACCCGGGGGAGAGCGAGACGTTCGGCCAGACGCTGCAGGAGGCGCATGCGAGCGGGGTGCCGGTCGTCGCCACCGGTAGCGGTGGCCCGCTCGACCTGGTGCGGAGCGGCGTGGACGGGTGGCTGTACCGGCCGGGTGACCTCGCGGATCTCCGCATGCGCGTGGCCGACCTCGCAGGAGACGCCCGGAAGCGCCGCGCCTTCGGCGAGGCCGGCTGGACGGGAGTGCAGGGGAGGAGCTGGGCGAGCATCGGGGATCAGCTGCTCACGCACATGGAGGAGGCGCGCGAGCTGCGCGAGGTCGACGTGCGGCTCCGCGCGCGCCGCGCCACCAGGCCGGAGCCCACGGCACCGGTGACCGTCCGCCGCTGGAGCCGGTTCGTCGCCCTCGGCGATTCGCTCACGGAGGGTCTCTGCGACCCGGCGGCGGACGGCACCCTCCGCGGCTGGGCGGATCGGCTGGCGCTGCTGCTCGCGGCACGCGGCGGTCTGCACTACGCCAACCTCGCGGTCCGGTCGAAGCGGGTGCACGACGTCTGCGGCTCACAGCTGGAGCGGGCTCTCGCACTGCAGCCGGACCTGGTGTCGATCCTGGTCGGCGCGAACGACCTCGTGAAGCACCGCGTCGATGTGCCGACGACCGCCGCGCTCCTGGAGGGCGCGGTCTCACGCCTGCGTGCGAGCGGGGCCGATGTGGTGCTGATCACACCGTTCCTTCCCGGACGGCGCGCGGCCGGCCTGTACGCGCCGCGCTTCGCGGCCTTCGCCACGGCCCTCGCCGGCATCGCGACCAGGACCGGGGCGATCCTGATCGACACGGATCTGCACCCCGCCCTCGGCGACAGGCCGCACTGGGGAGAGGACCTGGTGCACCTGAGCAGCCGCGGTCACCGCTTCCTGGCGTACCGCGTGGCGGAGGTCCTCGGCGTGCCGCACGCGGAGGCGCTGGGCGCGCTCGATGCCGCCCTGCACGATGCCGAGCCGCTCGGACGTGCCGCGTGGTGGCGTCGGCACGCGCTCCCCTGGGTGTGGCGGCGTCTGCACGGTCGCACCGCGGGGGACGGGCGCAGCGCGAAGCACGACGACTACGTCTACCTCGGCCGCTCCACAGCCGAACGCGGAGCGCCGGTGGGGTAGCACCGACCGCCGGGTCCGCCGTGCCGGCAGGGTCGGCCGTGCCCGCAGGCCGCCGGGGGCCCGGGTGGGTCAGCGTCGCCCCATCCCGCAGTAGGTCCATCCCGCCGCCCGCCATGCCGCCGCGTCGAGGCAGTTGCGGCCGTCCACCACGACGCGGCCGCGGACGAGGGACGCGGCGTGCGCGGGGGAGAGCTCTCGGCGGTACTCGTCCCACTCGGTCACGACGACCACGGCGTCCGCATCCCGGAGGGCCTCGTCCCGCGAGGGCTCGTAGCCCAGCTGCGGGTGCAGCGCCCTGGCGTTGTCGAGCGCGGCAGGGTCGGTCACCACCACGTCGGCACCGAGTCCGCGCAACCGCACCGCGACCTCGAGTGCCGGGGAGTCGCGCACGTCGTCGCTGAAGGGCTTGAACGCGGCTCCGAGCACCGCGATCCTGCGCCCGAACACGAGCCCGTCCAGCGCCTCCACGACGAGCCGCACCGCATGCTCGCGCCGGCGCAGGTTGATCGCGTCGACCTCGTGCAGGAACCCCACCGCCGCCCCGCGCCCGAGCTCTTCCGCGCGCGCGGCGAACGCCCGGATGTCCTTCGGCAGGCACCCGCCCCCGAACCCGATCCCGGAGCCCAGGTAGCGGTGGCCGATGCGGGTGTCGTGCCCGAGCGCCTCGGCGAGCAGCGTGATGTCGGCGTCTGCGGCGTCCGCCACCTCGGCCATGGCGTTGATGAAGGAGATCTTGGTGGCGAGGAACGCGTTGGCCGCACCCTTCACGAGCTCCGCCGTGGCGAGGTCCGTGACGAGGAAGGGGATACCCGCGTCCACGGCTGAGCGGTACACCTCCCGGAGCACGTCGACTGCGCGCTCGCCGCGTGCTCCGGCCGCAGCGCCCACCACGATGCGGTCGGGGGTCAGGGTGTCGTGCACCGCCCACCCTTCGCGCAGGAACTCGGGGTTCCAGACGAGGGCGGCTCCGGTGTCGGCGACGCGCGCGGCGAGCCGGGCCGCGGTGCCGACCGGGACGGTGGACTTGCCGGCGAGCACGTCGCCGGGTCGCAGGTGGGGGCGCAGCGCGTCGACCGCGGCCTCGACGAACCGGAGGTCGGCCGCGTGGCCCCCCGGCAGCTGCGGAGTGCCGACGGCGAGGAAGTGCACGCGGGCGCCGGCGGCGTCGCCCGGTCGCGTCCCGAACCGGAGCCGCCCTGATTCGATGCCGGCCCGCAGGAGCTCCTCGAGCCGCGGCTCGAAGAAGGGGGCGGATCCCGCGGCGAGGGCGGCCACTCTGCCCTCGTCGACGTCGATCCCGATCACGTCGTGCCCGAGCGACGCCATGGCCGCGGCGTGGACGGCACCGAGGTAGCCGCATCCGATCACTGACATGCGCATGGCCACAGCAGAGCGGACGTCGGACACGCACCGGAGACCGTGCGGTGAACGGCCGATGGCCGGCGGATGTCGACCGCGCGGCACGGGCACTCGCGGGAATCCGGGCCGTCGCTGGTAGTGTGGGCGAGGGTGGCTCCGGTCATCCGCACAACTTCATATCGACTCATGGAGCGATCGGCGGGAGAGCTGGTCCCCTGTGGTGGGTTCCTCGGCAGCAGCGGCGCCGGGTGGCTTTCTACTGGTGGCCAGCGCAGGCGACGTCCGCGGGATTGCCCGCGCGCCCATATCCGGTCCGTCCGCTCCTTCATGAACACGCTCGCGCATCACACGGATCCGCGAGCTTAAACAAAGAAGGAGAGACCTCTTGGAAGGTCCTGAAATCACCGCCACCGAGGCCGTTCTCGACAACGGCCGCTTCGGCACCCGCACCATCCGCTTCGAGACCGGCCGCCTCGCGCAGCAGGCTCAGGGCGCCGTCGCCGCCTACCTGGACGGCGAGACCATGCTTCTCTCGGCCACCAGTGCGGGCAAGCACCCGCGTGAGGGCTTCGACTTCTTCCCGCTGACGGTCGATGTCGAGGAGCGCTCGTACGCCGCGGGCAAGATCCCCGGCTCGTTCTTCCGCCGCGAGGGTCGTCCCTCGACCGAGGCCATCCTCGTCTGCCGCCTGATCGACCGTCCGCTGCGTCCGTCGTTCGTCGACGGTCTCCGCAACGAGGTCCAGATCGTCATCACGGTGCTGTCGATCGCTCCGGGCGAGTTCTACGACGCCCTCGCGATCAACGCCGCCTCCGCCTCGACGCAGATCTCCGGTCTGCCGTTCTCCGGCCCCGTGGCCGGTGTGCGTCTGGCGTTCATCCCCGGTCACGGCGAGCACGCCGATCAGTGGGTCGCGTTCCCGACCGCCGAGCAGGTCTCGGAGGCCGTGTTCGACCTGATCGTTGCCGGTCGCGTCGTCACCAAGGCCGACGGCACCGAGGACGTCGCGATCATGATGGTCGAGGCTGAGGCCACCGAGGGCAGCTGGAACCTGATCAAGGCGGGCGCCACCAAGCCCGACGAGAGCGTCGTCGCGCAGGGTCTCGAGGCCTCGAAGCCGTTCATCGCCCAGCTCGTCAAGGCGCAGGCCGAGCTCGCCGCCACCGCGTCGAAGGAGCCCGGCGTGTACCCGGTGTTCCCGGCGTACAGCGACGAGGTGTACGACTTCGTCTCCGAGCGCGCGTTCGCGGAGCTCAGCGACGTCTACCAGATCGCCGACAAGGTCGAGCGTCAGACGGCGGACGATGCGATCAAGGAGCGCGTGAAGGCCGAGCTCATCGAGGCGACCGAGGCGGGCTCGCTGCCTGCTGCGGCGCCGCTGGAGTTCTCCGCCGCGTACAAGTCGGTCACGAAGAAGATCGTCCGTGGGCGCATCCTCACCGAGGGCGCCCGCATCGACGGCCGTGGGCTGGCGGACATCCGTCCGCTCGACGCCGAGGTGCAGGTCATCCCGCGCGTGCACGGCTCCGCGATCTTCCAGCGCGGAGAGACCCAGATCCTGGGTGTCACCACGCTGAACATGCTCAAGATGGAGCAGCAGATCGACTCGCTGTCGCCCACGACCAGCAAGCGCTACATGCACCACTACAACTTCCCGCCCTACTCGACCGGCGAGACCGGCCGCGTGGGTTCGCCGAAGCGTCGCGAGATCGGGCACGGCTTCCTCGCCGAGCGCGCGCTCGTGCCGGTGCTGCCGAGCCGCGA
Organism: Microbacterium sp. p3-SID336; assembly: GCF_025143365.1. Taxonomy (GTDB): domain Bacteria; phylum Actinomycetota; class Actinomycetes; order Actinomycetales; family Microbacteriaceae; genus Microbacterium. Next base: position 36,919 of record NZ_JALXPE010000006.1, read on the forward strand.
GGAGTTCCCGTACGCGATCCGTCAGGTGTCGGAGGCGCTCAGCTCCAACGGCTCCACGTCGATGGGCTCCGTCTGCGCCTCGACCCTGTCGCTGCTGAATGCGGGTGTGCCGCTGCGCGCTCCCGTCGCCGGCATCGCGATGGGTCTCGTCTCCGACGAGGTGGACGGTGAGACCCGCTACGCGGCGCTGACCGACATCCTGGGTGCGGAGGACGCGCTCGGCGACATGGACTTCAAGGTCGCCGGCACGAGCGAGTTCGTCACGGCGATCCAGCTCGACACGAAGCTCGACGGCATCCCGTCGTCGGTGCTGGCGGGTGCGCTGACGCAGGCGAAGGACGCCCGTCTGACGATCCTCAACGTCCTGAACGCCGCGATCGACGCGCCAGACGAGATGGCGCCCACCGCGCCCCGCGTCATCAGCGTGCAGATCCCGGTCGACAAGATCGGCGAGCTGATCGGCCCGAAGGGCAAGACGATCAACGCGATCCAGGACGAGACCGGCGCGCAGATCTCCATCGAGGAGGACGGCACCGTCTACATCGGCGCGACCGACGGCCCCTCGGCCGAGGCGGCCCGTGCCCAGGTGAACGCGATCGCCAACCCCACCAACCCGGAGGTCGGCGAGCAGTTCCTCGGCACCGTCGTGAAGATCGCCACGTTCGGCGCCTTCATCTCGCTGCTGCCGGGCAAGGACGGCCTGCTGCACGTCACCGAGGTGCGCAAGCTCGCCGGTGGCAAGCGCGTGGAGAACGTCGAGGACGTCCTCTCCGTCGGTCAGAAGATCCTCGTGAAGATCACGAAGATCGACGACCGCGGCAAGCTGTCGCTCGAGCCCGTGCTCGATGACGCGCCGGCCGCAGAAGAGGCTCCCGCCGAGGAAGCCGCCGCGGAGTAACTCCCGGACCGAACGACGCCCGGGCCCTTCCCGCTGGAGGGGTCCGGGCGTCGTCGTCCCATCCGTGACCAAACCGTTATCAGAAGTTCTCGCGCCGTTCCCCGGATTGGTCAAGTCCTTCGCGCCCGTCGCATACCCTCGAAGTACACGCACCGGGGGGTGCTGTCAAGCAGCGAAGCAGGTCGGGACGCACCGATCCATGCGGGGGTGAGAAGATGCGGTTGTTCAGCGTAGGCGCAGGACCAGCCGCCGATCGCGCCCCGGAGGAGCACGCAGAGCATCCCTCCGCTCCCATCCCGATCGTCGGCCCCGGCGTCGGCGAGGCGATCCGGGTGCCCCTGGGTGAGACGGGGTTCGAGACGTTCCCGCTCATGCTGGGTGCGGCGGAGTTCGGCTGGAACGTCGACCTCGAGACCAGCCACGGCATCCTCGACCGCTACGTTGAGTTCGGCGGCAACGCGATCCACACGGCAGACGGGTACTCGGGCGGGCGCAGCGAGCACATCATCGGCCAGTGGCTGCGCTCTCGCGATCAGCGGGACCGCGCCGTGCTCAGCGTCCGCATCGGCGCGCACGCCGACAACCCCGGCCTCGGCTCCGTGAATCTCGTGCGCGCGGTCGAGGGCTCCCTCACACGTCTCGGCGTCGAGCGCATCGACGTGCTCTACCTCGACGCCACGATCGACGCCACCACCAACCTGGAAGACACCCTGGCGACCGTGGAGTGGCTCGTCGAGGCGGGCAAGATCGGAGCGGTCGGCTCCTACGGCTTCGTGCCCGAGCGTCTCGTGGAGGCACGTATCCTGGCGTCCGCCGGCTACCCGCGGATCACGGTGATCGACACGCCGTACAACCTCGTGCGGCGGCAGCCCTTCGAAGGCGACCTCCGGCTGGTCGCCGGTGCGCAGAACCTCGCGGTGACGCCGTCGCACGCGCTGGAGCACGGCTTCCTCTCGGGCCGGCACCGCAGCAAGTCGCTCACCTCGCTCGGGGTGCGCGGCGAGCAGCTGCGCGGGCAGATCAACCGCCGCGGCATCAAGGTGCTGCGTGCGCTGGATCAGGTGGCGGAGGAGCTCGGGGTCCCGGTCGCCGCGGTGTCCATCGCCTGGCTGCTGGCCCAGCGCACGATCGCCGCGCCCATCGTGAACACGTTCGCGGAGGATCACGTGGACGAGCTCATGCAGGGGGCCGGAGTCTCCCTGTCGCGCAGCCAGGTGGCCGAGCTCACCCGCGCGGGGAACTGAGCTTCCCGCCACCCGTGACATAGGGTGGAGGAGAGGTCCGGCGGGATGCTGGCGATGAGGCGAGCGAGCGAGTTGTGACGCATTACATATATCTGGTCAGACACGGTGAACATCAGGATGCCGAGCACGGTCTCGCCGACGGACCCCTGTCGCCGCGTGGACAGCGGCAGGCCGAGCTGATCGCCGACCGGCTGTCGGGGCTCCCTCTCGACGCCGTCTGGCATTCCCCGCTGCTGCGCGCCAACGAGACCGCGCGCGCGATCGCCGGACGGCTGCCCTCCGTCGACCCTGAGCCGACCGCTCTGCTGTTCGACTGCGTTCCGACCGGGATGACCGAGGAGACGCCTGCCGTGTTCGAGCCGTTCTTCGGCTCGGTGACCGAGGCGGAGATCGAGGCCGGGCGGGCGCAGATGTCCGACGCGGTGAACGAGTTCCTGGTGCGCAAGACCGGCGAGGTGCATGAGGTGCTCATCACCCACAACTTCGTGATCTCCTGGTTCGTCCGCGAGGTGCTGGCCGCGCCCGAGTGGCGCTGGATGACGCTGAACCAGTCGCACTGCGGCCTGACGGTGATCGCACAGAAGCAGGGGCGTCCGTGGACGCTGCTGACCCACAACGACACCGGTCACCTGCCGGTGGAGCTGCGGACCGGCATCCCGGACGCGCTCCTCGTCTGATCGGCTCAGCGCGCCGCGGCCGCCCCGCGATGCCCGGAAATAGACTGGACGCATGACCACGCAGGTAGCCCTCGTCGGCGGGACCGGAAAGCTCGGAACGATCATCGGCGCGGTGATCGCGGAGCTGGAGGGCTTCGAGGTGAGCCGCGTGCTGACGTCCTCGAGCGATCTGTCCGACCTCCGGGGCGCCGACCTCGTCGTGGACGCTTCGACGCCCCAGGTCAGCATCGATGTGGTGCGCACGGCGGTCGAGCACGGCGTGAACGTGCTGGTGGCCACGTCCGGCTGGTCGGCGGAGCGCATCGCGCTCGTGCGACCGCTCGTGGATGCCGCGGAGACCGGCGCGGTGTTCATCCCCAACTTCTCGCTGGGATCGGTGCTGGGTTCTGCTCTGGCCGCAGCCGCAGCGCCGTTCTTCGGCTCCGCTGAGATCATCGAGGCGCACCGCGAGACCAAGATCGATTCCCCGAGCGGCACGGCGGTGCGCACCGCGGAGCTGATCGCGGCTGCCCGCGCCGAACAGGGCCCGGTGAGCGCTCCGCACGCGGATCAGCGTGCCAGGGGCCAGCAGGTCGGCAGCGTGCCGATCCATTCGCTGCGGCGCCCCGGGGTGGTCGCCAAGCAGGAGGTGATCCTGTCGGGACCGGGGGAGTCGCTGACCTTCACGCACGACACGACCGATCCCGCGCTGGCCTACGCTCCGGGGATCCGCCTTGCCGTGCCGTACGCGCTGTCCGCGCGCGGCGTGGTCGTCGGGCTGGAGAACATGATCGACATCGGTCTGCGCTCGTGATGTCGCGCATCGGCGTCGGCCTGATGGCCGCGGCGCTGCTCGTCTACCTGGCGGTGGCCGTGTGGCTGGCCGTGATGTTCCTGTCGGTCGGCACTCCGGTGTCCATCGGCATGGGGATCACGCTTCTCGTTCTCGCGCCGGTGGGGGCCTGGGCCCTCGTCAGGGAGATGCTGTTCGGCTTCGGCGCCGATCGCCTCGGGAGGATCCTCGACGCCGAGGGCGGCATGCCGCCGGTCGAGACGGAGCTCACGCCCAGCGGCCGCCTGGCGCGCGCTGACGCCGATGCCCTCGTCGCGCGGTACACGGCCGCCGCGGAGGAGGCGCCGGCGGACTGGCGTGCGCGCTACCGCCTCGGCGTCGTCCTCGACGCGGCGGGGCGCCGCAAGGACGCCAGAGCGAGCATTCGCGAGGCCATCCGGCTGTCCAGGGCCTGAGCGCGGACCCTCGCCCTGCGGGGCTTCAGGCGAGCGTCGCCTCGAGGGTGATGTCGATGCCGGCGAGAGCCTGCGACACGGGGCACCCGGTCTTCGCGCCCTCGGCGAGTTCTTGGAACGCTGCGGGCGTGAGACCCGGCACGGTCGCGTTGACGTTCAGGTGGCTGCCCGTGATCCCGACGCCGGGCTTGAAGGTGACGGAGGCGCTGGTATCGACGCGCTCGGGCGGGGTGCCGTTCTCCGCGAGCGCGTGCGACAGCGCCATGCTGAAGCAGGAGGCGTGTGCGGCGGCGATGAGCTCCTCCGGCGTGGTCGTCGTGTCGCTGCCCTCGCTGCGTGCCTTCCAGTCGAGCGGGAAGGTGCCGAGGTGCGACGACGAGAACGCGACGGTGCCGGAGCCCTCCGTGAGCGATCCGGTCCACGTGGCGGCGGCTTCACTGGTGACGGGCATGGTTCCTCCGGTTCTCGCGCTGCGGGGGAGCAGCGTCGCTCGACGTCAGCCTATCGAGCGCCCGCACGCCGGGGAACAGGGTCAGGCCCGGCTCGCCGTGCGGCCCAGCACACCAGCGCGCTGCAGCAGCAGGTACACCTGGCAGCCCAGGCACAGTCCGATCGTCGCGTTGAGGAAGGCGGCGAGGAACGCGGCTGCCGTCGCCACGGGCAGCGCCCACGGCACTCCGAGCAGGTGGAGCAGCAGACCCGCGCTCACCACGACCAGCCCGACGCCCTGCGCGAAACGCGGCGGCCGCGGATCCTCGAGCTCGATGGGTGGCGCCAACCGGGGGCGGATCACGGCACGGAACAGCGCGGCCCACGGCGCCGTGCGCGGCGAGACGACGCCCCACAGGAAGAGGGCCGCGATGAGCACGGCGAGAAGGAAACCGGGATCCGCGGCACGCGCCGCGACGGAGGCGCCGGAGACCGCCCACCCTCCGCCCGGCACGAACGCCGTTCCGGCCACGGGCTGCACCGCGAACCATCCGGCGTCCGCGGACCCGGAGCGCGCGGTGGAGATGCCCGTGAGCGCGAGGAACGTGGCCACGAGCAGCAGCACGCTGGTGACCGCCGCGGCGAAGCGAGGGCCGCGCGGATCGATGCCGAGGGGTGCGGACATGGTGCCTCCTGTGCGCCGGATCAGACCGCGGCGACGGCTTCGGTGAGGGCGCGCGGCTGCGGCACGCCATGGAAACGGGCATGAATCGCACCGTCGTCTCCGACCACGAGCGTGGTGGGTGTCTGCAGCACGCGGTACCGCGTCGCGAGGTCGGGGCGGTGCGTGAGGTCGATCTCGACGTGGCGCACGCCCTCGTGCTGCTCGGCGTAGCTGCGCAGCAGGCGTCGCACCTGCGGGCACTTGGCGCACAGCTCGGTGGTGAACTGCACGAGCGTGACGCGGCCGCCGGGGTGCCAGGTAGCGGCGTCCTGTGGGTCGAAGCGCAGGGCTCGCCCGGCGCGACGCCGACCCTCGCGGCGCCGCAGCACGACGCCGAGCAGGAGCGCGAACACGAGAAGTGCGAGCGCCGCGGCGAGGGCGAGGGCGGGCGACATGGGTCGAGGATACGGTCGTGCGACGGAAGACGGCGCGGATGTGTCGGACCATGACGTCCCGGTGTGCGGACGCGTCCGCCGACGGCGCGGAACAGCCCCGGTCGGCGGAGCGACGGGTATCCTGACTCACATGAGCGCCCCCGTCCCGACTCCGTACGAAGACCTGCTCCGAGACGTGCTGGAGAACGGCACGCACAAGAGCGATCGCACCGGCACAGGGACCACCAGTGTCTTCGGCAGGCAGCTGCGCTTCGACCTCTCGCAGGGCTTCCCCCTGATCACCACGAAGCGGGTCCACTTCAAGTCGATCGCCTACGAGCTGCTGTGGTTCCTCCGCGGCGACTCGAACGTGCGGTGGCTGCAGGAGCACGGGGTGACGATCTGGGACGAGTGGGCGGACGACGAGGGCGATCTCGGCCCGGTCTACGGCGTGCAGTGGCGCTCGTGGCCCACGCCCGAGGGCGGAAGCATCGACCAGCTGACCGAGGTGATCGAGCAGATCCGGCGCTCCCCGGACTCGCGGCGGCTGATCGTCTCGGCATGGAACCCTGCCGCGATCCCGGAGATGGCGCTGGCGCCGTGCCATGCTCTGTTCCAGTTCTACGTGGCCGACGGCAAGCTCTCCTGCCAGCTCTATCAGCGCAGCGCCGACATGTTCCTCGGCGTCCCGTTCAACATCGCCTCCTACGCCCTGCTGACGCTGATGATCGCGCAGCAGGTGGGACTCGAACCGGGTGACTTCGTCTGGACCGGCGGCGACTGCCACGTCTACGACAATCATGTCGACCAGGTGCGCGAACAGCTGAGCCGGGAGCCGTTCCCGTATCCCACGCTGCGCTTCGCGCGCACACCCGCGTCGATCTTCGACTACCGATTCGAGGACTTCGTCGTGGAGGACTATCAGCACCACGCCCCGATCCGGGCGGCGGTGGCGGTATGACCTGGGTGGGGCTCGTCTGGGCCGAGGCTGCGGGCGGCGTGATCGGCGCCGAGGGCGGGATGCCGTGGCACGTGCCGGAAGACCTCGCGCACTTCAGGCAGGTCACGCTGGGCGCCCCCGTGGTGATGGGACGCAAGACCTGGGACTCGCTGCCAGATCGCTTCCGTCCGCTGGAGGGCCGCGAGAACCTCGTCGTCACTCGGCAGCAGGATTGGGCGGCCGACGGCGCACGCCGGGTGGCCACGGTCGCCGAGGCGGTGCGCGGCCGGGACAGGGTATGGATCATCGGCGGCGCCGAGATCTTCCGGCAGGTCATCGGCAGCGCGGATCGCCTGGAGGTGACCGAGATCGACCTGGAGGTCGACGGAGACACGTTCGCCCCGCCCAAGACCGGGTGGCGGCTCGTCGACGAGGGGGAGTGGCAGACGTCCCGCACCGGCGTGCGGTACCGCTTCCTGGGATACGAGCGCTGATGCCTACCGCACTCATCACGGGAGCGAGCGCCGGACTGGGCGCGGAGTTCGCGCGTCAGCTGGCTCGGCGCCGCGCCGATCTGATCCTGGTCGCGCGTTCGCGGGACGTGCTGGAGGAGCTCGCCGAGGAGATCCGCACGGAGCACGGGGTCGCCGTGGAGGTCCTGGTCGCCGATCTCGCGGAGGAGGCGGACGTCGAGAGGGTCGCGACGCGGCTGCGCGATGCGGGTGATCCGGTGGACCTGCTCGTGAACAACGCGGGATTCGGGCTGCCGCTCCACTTCGCCGACAACGACATCGACGACGAGGTGCGCCATCTGCGTGTGCACGTCGAAGCCTCGATGCGGCTCATGCACGCCGCACTGCAGACCATGCGCGGGCGCGGCGGTCGGATCATCAATGTCGCCTCGGTCGCCGGATTCATCTCCCGGTCGACCTACTCCGCGTGCAAGGCGTGGCTGATCGGTTTCAGCCGCTGGGCGAACGCGGAGTACGCGCGGGATCGGGTCACCGTGACGGCGCTGTGTCCCGGCTTCACGCACACCTCGTTCCACGAGCGCATGGGCCTGCCGGTGGGCGAGGAGGGCGTGCCGCCGATCATGTGGCTCCAGGCGCCGGACGTGGTGCGCATCGGCCTGCGGGACGCCGCGCTGGGGAAGGCCGTGTCCGTCCCCTCGCTCCGCTACAAGGCGATCATCGCTGTGACCGGACTGCTTCCGCGGTCGCTCACGGCCGCGGTCGCCCGCCGCGGGCGCGTCTGACGGCGGGCGTCACCGGAAGCGGCCGGTGCGGATCCCGGCGAGCATGAGCGCGGCGATCGTCTCCCCGTCGGTGATCCGGCCGTCGTCGATCAGCTGCAGCACGTCGGCGAACGGCACCCAGGCGACCGATTCGATGCCCTCTGCGGCGCGGCTGCCCGCCGCATCGTCGACGCGACGCACACCGCGCGCGAGGAAGACGTGCTCGGTGGCCTCGGCGATACCGTTCAGCGCCTGCATCGTGCCGAGCGGTGTCCAGTCCGCGGCCTCGTGTCCCGTCTCCTCCAGGAACTCGCGGCGCGCGGCCACGAGGGGCTCCTCGCCGTCGGAGCCGCCGGCGGGGATCTCGATCGACGGACCCGTGGTGTAGCGGTCCAGGGTTACCAGGCAGACCCGGTCGTCGTCGTCCACTGCCACGACGAAGACGGCAGGATGCACGATCCGGACGACGCCGTACACCCCTCGTCCGCTCGGGCCCGTGACCTGGTCCTCCCGCACGCTGATCCATCGGTTCTCGTACGCCACTCGCGACTCGTGCGTGATCCATGCCATGGCGCGAGCCTAGGCCGCTGCGTCCGCGCTCGCGCCACCCGACCCGATACGCTGGGTGCATGACGCACTCGGGCAACCCTTTCGGACAGGTTCTCGTCGCGCTCGTCACTCCGATGACGGCCGACGGCGAAGTCGACTGGCCCGCCGTCGAGAAGCACATCGATGACGTGATCACCGCGGGAGCGGACGGCATCGTGGTGACGGGAACGACCGGCGAGACCTCGACGCTGACGGACCCCGAGAAGCTCAAGCTCGTCGAGGTCGGCAAGTCGGTCTCGGCAGGCCGGGCCAAGATCATCACCGGCGGCGGCTCGAACGAGACCGCGCATGCCATCGAGCTCTACAAGGCGAGCGAGAAGGCCGGCGCCGACGGCATCATGATCGTGACGCCGTACTACAACAAGCCGACGCAGGCTGGCATCCTCACGCATTTCCGGCTCGTCGCCGACGCGACGGATCTGCCGGTGATCCTCTACGACATCCCCGGTCGCACCGGGGTGCCGATCAAGTACGAAACCATCCTGCGGCTGGCGAAGCACCCCAACATCCTCGCGGTGAAGGACGCCAAGGGAGACTTCTCCGAGGTCAGCCGAGTGCTGAACCAGACCGATCTAATGTATTTCTCGGGCGATGACGCGAATGTGCTGCCGCATCTGTCGATCGGCGCGACGGGTCTCATCGGCGTGACCGCGAACGTCGCGGCGGCTCCGTACCGGACCATCATCGACGCCGTCAACGCCGGTGACCTCGCAACGGCGACCGCTGAGCACAAGCGCCTGGAGCCGTTGGTGCGCGCGGTGATGACGCATGTCCCCGGGACGGTGGCGGCCAAGTACATCCTGCACGGGCTCGGGCGCATCTCGAGCCCTCGTGTGCGGCTTCCCCTCGTCGGCCCCGAGGAATGGGAGGCCGCGCTCATCGAGGATGAGCTCGCCCTCGTCCGGAATGTCGCCGGCGCGGACTTCTCCAACTTCCGCCCCGACCGCAATGCGGCAGCGGGCGGTGCCCTGCCCAAGGTGCACGGCACGACGCGCTGAGCCGCGTCACCATGAACGAACGGACGCGCGAAGTGTCCGACTGAGGAGACAGCATGTCCATTCCCCTGGAAGAACCGCCCGCGCTCGACGAAGGGACGCTGCGGGTCATCCCCATCGGCGGTCTCGGCGAGATCGGTCGGAACATGACCGTGTTCGAGTTCGGCGGCAAGATCCTCATCGTCGACTGCGGCGTGCTGTTCCCCGAGGAGCACCAGCCCGGCGTCGACCTGATCCTCCCCGACTTCGAGCCGATCCGCGACCGGCTCGACGACATCGTCGGCGTGGTGCTCACGCACGGCCACGAGGATCACATCGGAGCGGTGCCCTACCTGCTGCGTCTGAAGAGCGACATCCCGCTGATCGGCTCCGGGCTCACGCTCGCGCTGGTCGAGGCGAAGCTCAAGGAGCACCGGATCAAGGCCTTCACCCTCACGGTCAAGGAGGGCCAGGAGGAGCGCGTCGGTCCGTTCGACCTCGAGTTCGTCGCGGTCAACCACTCCATCCCCGACGCCCTGGCTGTCGCGATCCGCACACCCGCCGGCATGGCGCTGGCCACCGGCGACTTCAAGATGGACCAGCTGCCGCTCGACGGCCGCATCACGGACCTGCGCGCCTTCTCCCGCCTGGGCGAGGAGGGCGTCGACCTCTTCCTGGTCGACTCCACCAACGCCGATGTTCCCGGGTTCACGCCGACGGAGCGCTCGATCGGTCCGGTCCTCGACCAGGTGATCGGCAAGGCGCCGCGCCGGGTGATCGTGGCGAGCTTCTCCAGCCACGTGCACCGTGTGCAGCAGGTCATCGATGCCGCGCACGCGCACGGTCGTCGCGTCGCCTTCCTCGGCCGGAGCATGGTGCGCAACATGACGATCGCCGAGCAGCTCGGGTACCTCAAGGTTCCCGCCGGCGTGCTGATCGACTTCAAGAAGGCCCGCGATCTGCCCGACGAGCAGATCGTCTACATGTCCACGGGGTCGCAGGGCGAGCCGATGGCCGTGCTGAGCCGGATGGCGAACCTCGACCACGCGATCGAGGTGAGCGAGGGCGACACCGTGATCCTCGCGTCGAGCCTCATCCCGGGCAACGAGAACGCCGTCTACCGGGTCATCGACGGTCTCACCAAGCTGGGCGCGAATGTCGTGCACAAGGCCAACGCACGCGTGCACGTGTCGGGCCACGCGGCGGCCGGCGAGCTGCTGTACTGCTACAACATCCTGAAGCCGAAGAACGTGCTGCCGGTGCACGGCGAGTACCGTCACCTGATCGCGAACGCCAAGCTCGCGCAGGACACGGGCATCGACGAGGAGAACACGATCATCGCCTCGAACGGCACCGTGATCGACCTCAGCGACGGTGTCGCCCGTGTCGTCGGGCAGCTCGACCTCGGGTTCGTGTACGTGGACGGCTCGACCGTCGGGGAGATCACGGACGCCGACCTCAAGGACCGCCGGATCCTGGGTGAGGAGGGCTTCATCTCGGTCATCGTCGTGGTGGACGCCGCGACCGGCCGCATCATCTCGGGCCCGGAGATCCACGCCCGCGGCGTCGCCGAAGACGACTCCGTGTTCGATGACGTGGCCCCGAAGATCGTCGCCGCGCTCAAGGAGGCCTCCGGGAACGGCGTCCGCGACACGCACGCGCTGTCGCAGGTGGTCCGTCGCACGATCGGGCGCTGGGTGAACCAGAAGCTGCGTCGCCGGCCGATGATCGTGCCCCTCGTCATCGAGGCCTGAAACCCGCGATCGTGGCCGCCCGTCGCCGCCGGGATCGTCCGGATTCCGCGTGGTGACGCGGCGATGTCGGCTCCTGGCCGTAGCGTGGAGGCATGGCCAGGAGCAGCACCAAGACCGAGCGCGCCTCGACGAGCGCGCCGTCGCGCCCGAAACGGCAGTCGGCTCCCAAGTCCCCGCCGGCTCCCAAGAAGTACATCGACCAGGCGGACAAGGCACCGGTCGCCGTTCGCGCCTGGGTCGGGCTGGCGCACGGGGTCGGCGGACTCTTCCGCGCCTTCGGCCCGGAGACGCTGGAGAAAGACGATCGTCGCGACGGCTTCCCCTTCCTGCTGGTGATCTTGGCCGTTCTCGGGGCGCTGAACGAGTGGTTCTTCATCGGCAACGAGGTCGCCACCAACGTCAGTGCCTTCTCAGTAGGCCTGCTGGTCGGGCGTGTGGCGTTCATCATGCCGGTCCTGTTGCTGTTGCTCGCTGGCTGGCTGTTCCGGCACCCGTCCTCCGTGCACGACAACGGGCGTATCGGAATCGGGTTCGGTCTCTTCGTTGTTGCCATTGCAGGGGTCTCCCACCTCGCCGGACCGCGGCCCAACCCGAGCGAAGGGCCTGCTGCTGTCAGTGCCGCAGGCGGCGTGCTCGGCTGGCTCATCGGCCAGCCGCTGACGTATCTCACCGACATCCCCGCCTACATCGTCCTGGGGCTTCTCGCCGCGCTCAGCATCCTGATCCTCACCAAGACGCCGCCGAACCGCATCGGCTCCCGGTTGGGAGATCTGTACGCGTGGATGTTCGATGCGGAGCGCCCGGAGAAGCCTGTCAAGGAAACCGCGGCGATCGACGAGGCCGACAAGACCGACGACCCGGATGTGCTGCCCTGGTGGCGTCGCAACAAGACGGGACGCGAGGAAGACCCCGACGAGGGCACGCTCGGGTCCGACGACATCACCGCGCTGCTGTCCACGAACGAGCCGACACCGGCCTACGACCAGGCGGTCACGGTCGCCACGCCGTCGGATGCGGCGACCGAGGTGCTCTCGGACGTGCGCTCGATCGCCGACTCGCTGGCCGAGCAGCAGTCGACGGCGCTCCTCGACGACGAGTCCGACACGGGCGAGATGCCCGAGCTTCCGGGTCTGGACGGCTTCGGCACCGACGGGCCGGGCGACCGCGGTCCCCAGGCGCCGGCTGCGCCGTACATCCTGCCGTCGCCCGGTGTCCTGGCCGAGGGCCCGCCGTCCGTCGCACGCTCCGAGGCCAACGACCGCATCGTCGAGCAGATCACCAGTGTCCTCGACCAGTTCAAGGTCGACGCCAAGGTCACGGGCTTCTCCCGCGGGCCGACCGTCACGCAGTACGAGGTCGAGGTCGGCCACGGCGTCAAGGTCGAGAAGATCCTCCAGCTCAGCAACAACTTCGCCTACGCGGTCGCCTCGAACGACGTGCGCATCCTCTCGCCGATCCCCGGCAAGAGCGCGATCGGCATCGAGATCCCGAACACCGATCGGGAGACGGTCGCGCTCGGTGACGTGCTGCGTTCGCAGGCCGCGCTCAAGAGCACGCATCCGCTCACGATCGGTGTCGGCAAGGACGTCGGCGGCAACTTCGTCGTCGCGAACCTGGCCAAGATGCCGCACCTCCTCGTCGCCGGTTCCACGGGCTCCGGTAAGTCCAGCTTCGTCAACTCGATGATCACGAGCCTGTTGATGCGGGCCCGTCCGTCCGACGTGCGCATGGTGCTGATCGACCCGAAGCGCGTGGAGCTCACGAGCTACGCGGGTGTGCCGCATCTGATCACGCCGATCATCACGAACCCCAAGAAGGCGGCGGAAGCGCTGCAGTGGGTCGTGAAGGAGATGGACATGCGGTACGACGACCTGGCGTCGTTCGGGTTCCGCCACATCGACGACTTCAACCGTGCGGTGCGTGCGGGGGAGGTCGAGGTTCCCGTCGGCAGCGAGCGGGTGCTGAAGCCGTACCCGTATCTGCTGGTCGTGGTCGACGAGCTCGCCGACCTCATGATGGTCGCCCCGCGTGACGTCGAGGATTCGATCGTCCGCATCACACAGCTGGCGCGCGCCTCCGGGATCCACCTGGTGCTCGCCACGCAGCGCCCCAGCGTCGATGTCGTGACGGGTCTCATCAAGGCAAACGTGCCGTCGCGTCTCGCGTTCGCCGTGACGAGCGTGACCGACAGCCGCGTGATCCTGGACAGCCCCGGCGCCGACAAGCTGATCGGCCAGGGTGATGCGCTGTTCTCGCCGATGGGGTCGTCGAAGCCGTTCCGCCTGCAGGGTGCGTGGGTCGACGAGAAGGAGATCGACGCGGTCGTCAAGCACGTGACGCGCCAGGCTCGTCCGGAGTATCGCGCGGACGTGCAGGAGGCGATGGAGCCCAGCAAGAAGAAGGAGGTCGACGAGGACATCGGCGACGACCTCGAGCTTCTCCTCGCCGCGGCCGAGCTGATCGTCTCCTCGCAGTTCGGCTCGACCTCCATGCTGCAGCGCAAGCTGCGCGTCGGTTTCGCCAAGGCCGGTCGACTCATGGACCTCCTCGAGTCGCGTGAGGTCGTCGGCCCGTCCGAGGGATCGAAGGCGCGTGATGTGCTCGCGACGCCGGAGCAGCTTCCCCAGGTGATGGCGAAGCTGCGCGGCGAGGACGCCCCGGCGGCGCCCGCGGCTTCTGCGGCACCGCTGGCGGGGTCGGACGGTGCCGAACGCGATCCGCTCGAGGCGCAGTACGACGGGCTCCCCGTGGTGGAGGCCGAGGGCGACGAAGACGCCTGGGGCCTGACGGGGCGCGACTGATGGCGATCCCACGGCAGCTGCCCAACGCGATCACCGTCGCCCGTATCCCGCTGGCGGTGGTGTTCTTCGTGCTGCTGATGATGGGCGGCACGTACGGGATCCCCGAGCCGGCGCTGCGCTGGTCCGCCGCGATCCTGTTCATCCTCGCGATCTCCACCGACTGGGTCGACGGGTACCTGGCTCGGCGGTATGACATCGTCAGCGACTTCGGCAAGCTGTGGGACCCGATCGCGGACAAGCTGCTGACGGGTGCGGGTTTCATCGGTCTCGCGATCCTCGGCGAGGTCGGCTGGTTGATCGTCGTCGTGATCCTGGTGCGCGAGTGGGGGATCACGATCCATCGCCTCATGGTCGCCAGCGAGCACGTCGTGGCGGCGGCGTGGATGGGCAAGATCAAGACGGCGTTCCAGGGGGTGGCGCTCGGCTGGGCGCTTTTGCCGCTGCACGAGTTCATCGGGCTCGGCGCGTGGACGTTCGTGACCTTCCTGCTGATGGTGATCGTGCTGATCCTCACCGTCGCCAGCGGCATCGACTACGTCGCCGCCCAGGTGCGCGGCTCCCGACAGCGGCCATGAGCGCGCCGGCGGCCGAGGCGGCGTTGACGCGACTGCGCGCTCGCGGCTGGAGCCTGGGCGTCGCGGAGTCGCTCACCGGCGGTGCCGTCTGCGCTGCGCTGGTCGACGTGCCCGGTGCTTCCGCCGTTCTGCAGGGCGGGGTCGTCGCCTATGCCACTCCCGTCAAGCACACGCTCCTCGGCGTCGATGCGCAGCTCCTCGCCGAGCACGGCCCGGTGCACCCTGATGTCGCTCGGCAGATGGCGGACGGCGTGCGCCGTGCCGTCGCCGTCGACGGCCGGGCGGCCGACGTGGGGGTCTCCACGACCGGCATCGCGGGGCCGGAGTCACCGGACGGTCAGCCGGTGGGCACGGTGCACATCGGCATCGCCACACCGCTCGACGTCACCTCCCGCGCGTTCCTGTTCGACGGCGACCGTGCAGCGGTGAGGTCGCAGACTGTCGTGGCGCTCCTCGGGATGCTCGCCGACGCCGCGGGGGAATAGCAGCGGGGCGGTCGCGGTTGAGTCAGATGTGCTCACATTCAAACCACAGAGTGCAAGGGTAGATTCTGTGCAGGCCAGGAGGGCTAGACTGGCTGTCTCTTCGAGGGAAGCCTCGATCGATCACACGGGGAGGAGGTTCCGATGATTCTTGTCCGGCAGGAAATCGGCGATGTGCTCAGGGACTTCCGCCTGCAGAAGGGGCGCACCCTCCGGCAGGTCGCAAGCAAGGCGTCCGTCGCTCTCGGCTATCTCAGTGAGGTCGAGCGAGGGCAGAAGGAGGCATCGAGCGAGATCCTCGCTTCGGTCGCTGAGGCTCTCGATGTACCCATCTCCACGATCATGCGCGAGGTGGGCGACCGCATCTCGGTGCTCGAGGGCATCCAGGTCTTCCCGGACGTCGTCCCCGACGACCTCGTCGCTTCGGTCGAGCCCGAGCTCTCGCTTCACTGAGCCGTGTTCGGATGCGTCGAAGCGAATTCCTGCGCGCCGTCGAAGCGGAGTTCCAGGCGCGCGGTACGTCCCTCGTGAACGACCTGGTTCTCGCTTCGGTGGGAAACCGTACGGCGCTCGAGGCTCTCGCCGCCGGCGTCCCTCCTCGTGAGATCTGGCTCGCGCTGTGCGAGGAGATGGACGTCCCCGACTCCCGACGTCATGGTGTCGGCCGGTTGGAGCCCCGCGCTCGCTGACTCAACGGCGTCCGGCCTGTGCGGATGTCGACACGCCGCGCGCGCCGCGTCCTCGAAAATCTGTTCGAACGGGCGTAGTCTTCTGCACAAGTGGTTACGACGCTCCGGTCGTCGCGTGCCGCGGCTCATCAGCTCGAATGTCGGTGGCCCGCTCTAGCGTGAGGATCAGGCCGAAGAGCCACACGCCTTGTCGGAGAGTTCCTTCCAACCGGAAGAGCCGCGACAGCCTACAGGCGGCATCACACGCGCAGAAGGAGCACGCCATGCCATCACCCGCTGACCGCGAGAAGTCCCTCGAGACCGCCCTCGCACAGATCGATCGCCAGTTCGGAAAGGGCTCGGTCATGCGGCTGGGCAGCGATGAGCGCGCCCCGGTGGCGGTGATCCCCACGGGCTCCATCGCCCTCGACGTCGCCCTCGGCGTCGGCGGACTGCCGCGTGGACGCATCGTCGAGATCTACGGCCCGGAGTCCTCGGGTAAGACCACTCTCACGCTTCACGCGATCGCCAATGCGCAGCGCGCTGGTGGAATCGCCGCCTTCATCGATGCAGAGCATGCTCTGGACCCCGACTACGCCGCCAAGCTCGGCGTCGACATCGACGCTCTCCTGGTGTCGCAGCCCGACACGGGTGAGCAGGCACTCGAGATCGCCGACATGCTCGTGCGTTCCGGGGCGATCGACCTCATCGTCGTCGACTCGGTCGCAGCGCTCGTGCCGCGTGCCGAGATCGAGGGCGAGATGGGCGACTCGCACGTGGGTCTGCAGGCACGCCTGATGTCTCAGGCGCTGCGGAAGCTCACGGGTGGTCTCAACCAGACCAACACCACCATGATCTTCATCAACCAGCTTCGCGAGAAGATCGGCGTGTTCTTCGGCTCGCCCGAGACGACCGCGGGTGGAAAGGCGCTGAAGTTCTACGCGTCCGTTCGAATGGACATCCGTCGTATCGAGACCCTCAAGGACGGGACGGACGCCGTCGGAAACCGCACGCGCGTCAAGATCGTGAAGAACAAGATGGCGCCGCCCTTCAAGCAGGCGGAGTTCGACATCCTCTACGGCGTCGGCATCTCTCGCGAGGGCAGCCTGATCGATTTCGGGGTCGAACACGGCATCGTCAAGAAGTCCGGGTCGTGGTACACCTACGACGGCGATCAGCTGGGTCAGGGCAAGGAGAACGCGCGGACGTTCCTGCTCAACAACCCGGACATCGCTCTGGCGATCGAGACCCAGATCAAGCAGAAGCTCGGTATCGGGGCGCAGTCTGCGGCAGCTCCGGCGGCCGATGAGCTGGCCGAGCGTCGCCCGGCCTGATGTCTGAGCAGCGTGGGGGCGATGCCGAGCGGATCGCCCCCATCATTCCTCTTTTCGGCAGTCATGCAGCGGGTGGTCCAGCGGCCGCGCGGGACCACGCGGACGGCGACGCGACGACCGTCCCGCGCACCGACCCGCCGACCGACACGCAGCCCAGTGCCATGAGCCCGGGGCAGGCGCGGGCGTCTTCCTCGGGTGACGCCGCTCTCTGGCGCTCCACGTGGCATGACGCTGCACCCGGTCAGGCGGTGCACGGCGACCACGGGCGTCGTGCGGGTGCGGGTGCGGACGTCGGTACTCCAAGCGAGCGCCACCCCGCCCGCGGGGGAGGGGGTCGGGTGGGCTCAGCCGGGCGTACGCCGCGCCTGCGCGTGCTCGGCGAGCCGGCGCGGGCGGATGCGGCGCCCGACGAGGGCGGCGTCTCCGCGCCCACGCCCAGCCTCGACGACATCCGCTCGACCGCGGAGGAGTCCCTGCTGCGGAAACTCAGGGCGCGTTCGCTCTCGGTATCGGAAGCGCGGCTCGTGCTGAAGGGGCACGGGCTGGATGCCGCGGCGATCGACGATGTGACGGATGACTTCTGTCGCCGCGGCTACCTCGATGACACGGTTCTGGCGGAGATGCTGGTCACCGCGGGCGTCGAGCGCAAAGGACAGGGGCGCGTCGCACTCTCTCGCGCTCTGGCACAGCGTGGCATCCCGCGTGAGGTCATCCAGGCGGCGCTCGACGAGCTTCCCGATGACGACGCCGAGCGCGCGCTGGAATTCGCACGCACGAAGGCGCGTTCCTTGAGCAGACTCGATCCCGATACGGCTCTGCGACGTCTGCTCGGGCAGCTGGCCCGTCGCGGCTACGGAGGTTCCGTCGCGACGAATGCGGCCAAGACGGCGCTGCGCGAGGCTTCGTTCGGTGGGGGCGCGTCCGGGGTTCGCTTCGTCGACTCCGACTGACGGCGCCGCCGACCGATCGCAGGGATACGGCTCGTACAATGGAGACATCATGAGCATTCCCCGTAGCGAACCGACGATCATCTCCGCCTCGTCGGCCGCCGTCGATGAAGACGGGCGTCAGCGATCCTATGAAGTGCGCACCTTCGGGTGCCAGATGAACGTGCACGACTCGGAGCGTCTGTCCGGGTCGCTCGAGAGCGCGGGGTACGTGCGCGCTGCGGCAGGCGCCGAGGCCGACGTCGTCATCATCAACACGTGTGCCGTGCGCGACAATGCGGCGGGCAAGCTCTACGGGACCCTCGGCCACCTCGCCGCCGTGAAGCGACGCAAGGCCGGGATGCAGATCGCGGTCGGCGGCTGCCTGGCCCAGATGGACAAGCAGGCGGTGCTCGACAAGGCACCGTGGGTCGACGTGGTGTTCGGCACCCACAATATGGGTTCGCTCCCCGGGCTGCTCGAACGAGCGCGTCACAACGGCGACGCCGAGCTGGAGATCCTGGAGTCGCTGGAGGTCTTCCCGTCCACGCTGCCGACCAAGCGCGAGTCGGCGCACAGCGGCTGGGTCTCGATCTCGGTCGGGTGCAACAACACCTGCACGTTCTGCATCGTCCCCAGCCTCCGCGGCAAGGAGAAGGACCGGCGCCCCGGCGACATCCTGAACGAGATCCGTCTACTCGTCGAGGACGGCGCGATCGAGGTGACGCTGCTCGGGCAGAACGTCAACTCCTACGGCGTGGAATTCGGCGACCGCCAGGCGTTCGGCAAGCTGCTGCGCGCGGCGGGGGAGATCGAAGGTCTGGAGCGGATCCGCTTCACCAGCCCGCATCCGGCCGCCTTCACCGATGACGTCATCGATGCCATGGCGGAGACGCCGAGCGTCATGCCGCAGCTGCACATGCCCCTGCAGTCTGGCAGCGACCGCATCCTGCGAGCCATGCGGCGCTCGTACCGCAGTGAACGCTTCCTGGGGATCCTGGATCGCGTGCGTGAGCGCATTCCGCACGCCGCGATCACCACCGACATCATCGTCGGATTCCCGGGCGAGACCGAGGAGGACTTCGAGGAGACGATGCGCGTCGTCGAGCAGTCGCGGTTCTCCGGCGCCTTCACGTTCCAGTACTCCATCCGCGAGGGCACGCCGGCCGCGACCATGCAGGACCAGGTTCCCAAGGCCGTCGTCCAGGCGCGATACGACCGACTGATCGCACTCCAGGAGCGCATCTCGCTCGAGGAGAACCAGAAGCAGGTCGGCCGCGAGATCGAAGTGCTCGTCTCCACCGGCGAGGGCAAGAAGGACGCCGAGACGCACCGCCTCACCGGTCGTGCGGAAGACCACCGTCTGGTGCACTTCGAGGTCACCCCGGGCTCCGAGCTTCCGCGCCCTGGCGATGTCGTCACGGTCACGGTCACGCACGCCGCGCCGTTCCATCTGCTCGCCGACGATCCGACCGGCGCGCCGCTGCGGATCCGGCGGACTCGCGGCGGAGACGCCTGGAATCGCTCGCAGTCCGAGTCCTGCGCGGTGCCGGCACCCGGCTCCGGTGCGCCGAAGGCCGTGTCGCTGGGCCTCCCGTCTCTCCGCGTCGGCGTGTGACCGCTCCTCGACTCTGGGCCGTCGTCGGGGCCACGGGGACGGGGAAGAGCGACCTCGCCCTCGATCTCGCCGAGGCACTGCGACGCCGAGGCAACCCGGCGGAGATCGTGAACGCCGACGCCATGCAGGTGTACCGCGGCATGGACATCGGGACGGCGAAGCTGCCCCTCGCAGAGAGGCGCGGGATCCCGCATCATCTGCTCGACGTCTGCGATGTCAGCACGGACGCCGCCGTGGCCTGGTATCAGCCTCTCGCGCGCGCCGCTGTCACCGACATCCAGGCCCGCGGAGGCGACGCGATCCTGGTGGGCGGCTCCGGACTGTACGTGTCCAGCGTGCTGTACGAGTTCCGATTCCCGCCCCGCGACCCCGAGATCCGTCGACGTCTCGAGGAGCAGCTCGCGGCCGAGGGGACGGCGCCGCTCCTGGACCGGCTGCGGGAACTCGACCCGGTGACGGCCGCTCGCGTGGACCCGCGCAACGGGCGGCGCGTGGTGCGCGCATTGGAGGTCGTCGAGCAGGGAAGCGCCACGCACGGGGCCGCACTTCCCGAGACGCCGACGTTGTGGCAGTCCGCCTCCCGGGTGATCGGGCTGCAGGTCGATCGCAGCGAGCTGGTCGAGCGGCTCGATGCCCGGGTGCAGCGGATGTGGGACGCCGGGCTGCTCGCCGAGGTCGAAGGGCTGCGAGGCGCCGGCCTCGAGAACGGCGGCACGGCGAGCCGCGCGATCGGCTATGCGCAGGCGCTCGGGCAGCTCGACGGCAGGCTCACGCAGGACGAGGCGATCGCGGAGACCCGCGCGCTCACACGGCGATATGCGCGGCGACAGGTCTCCTGGTTCAAGCGCTACCCGGAGATCGAGTGGCAGGAACCGCCGGTGGACCCCGAGCGTCTGCTCGCCGACTGACGACGGTGTCGGTGGCCCCTGCCAGACTGCGCACATGGCCACGCACTTCTACACCGCATCCAGCCTCGACGGCTTCATCGCCACCGCCGAGCACTCTCTGGACTGGCTGTTGAGCCAGGACATCGATCTCGAAGGGCCGATGGCATACCCAGGCTTCGAGAAGACCATCGGCGCGCTCGTGATGGGTGCCTCCACCTTCGAATGGGTGATGCGTCACGAGGAGGGTGTGTGGGGATACACCCAGCCCACCTGGGTTCTCACGCACCGGGACCTCGCTCTTCCCGACGGGGCAGACGTGCGGCTTGCGAGCGGTTCCGTCGCGGAGGTGCATCCCGCGCTCGTCGCGGCTGCTCAGGGGAAGGACGTCTGGGTGGTCGGCGGCGGCGACGTGGCCGGACAGTTCGCCGATGCCGGTCTGCTCGACGAGGTGTGGGTGCAATACGCGCCGGTGACGCTCGGCTCCGGGGCCCCGCTGCTTCCGCGACGCCTCGACCTCGAGCTCCTGGAGTTCGCCCGCAACGGCAGCTTCCTCTGCGGGCGGTATCGGGTGCTCCGGCGCTGAGAGCCGCGCAGGCATCCCTACACTGGGGGCATGGTCGCATTCACCAAGGGGCACGGCACGGGCAATGACTTCATCATCATCGCCGACCCCGACGGCCAGCTCGAGCTCACTGAAGAGCAGGTGGCCGTGCTCTGCGACCGCCACTTCGGCATCGGCGCTGATGGTGTTCTTCGGGTCGTGCGCTCCTCGGCCATCCCCGAGGGTGCCGCCGCCCTCGCCGAGGAGCCCCTCGCCGAGTGGTTCATGGACTACCGCAACGCCGACGGCTCGATCGCCGAGATGTGCGGCAACGGAATCCGCGTGTTCGCGCATTACCTGGTCCGCTCTGGTCTCGCCGTGATCGAGCACGGAGCCACCCTCCCGATCGGCACCAGAGCCGGCGTGCGAGATGTGACGGCCAGCGCGAACGGCTACCAGGTCGATCTCGGGGCCTGGCGGCTCGCGGGCGGGGAGCCGTTGGTGCGTGCCGACGGGCTCACGGTCACGCGTCCCGGCCTCGGCATCGACGTGGGCAACCCGCACGTCGTGGTGGCGCTCGCGTCAGAAGCCGAGCTGGCGCTCCTCGAACTGACGCGCGCTCCCGATCTCGATCCCGCGCCTCCTGCCGGAGCGAACGTGGAGTTCGTGGTCCCGGGAGAGCCCCTCGTGCGTGATGGGGTGGGCCATGTGCGCATGCGCGTGTCCGAGCGCGGAGTGGGTGAGACTCTCAGCTGCGGGACCGGGGTCGCGGCGACCGCACTCGCCGTCCGGTACTGGGCGGGCGCGCAGGCTCCGGACAACTGGCAGGTCGAGGTGCCGGGTGGCACGCTCGCGGTGCGCATGTTCCCGACGGAGGAGGGTGAGCACGTGGCGCTGTCCGGACCCGCGCAGCTCGTGTTCCAGGGCGAGGTCGACCTGGCCTGACGCCACAGCGGGTCGAGGGGGACCGTCGGGCCCCGGGCCGGCCCTCCGCGTTCCGCGACGCGGCGACAGGCACGCCTCCGCCCCGCGGCCGGCCGCGGCACCCGTGCCCGGTGGCACGGCGACCACCAACTCGGAGACTGGCGCGTCGGGGGAGGGGG
Organism: Microbacterium sp. p3-SID336; assembly: GCF_025143365.1. Classification (GTDB taxonomy): domain Bacteria; phylum Actinomycetota; class Actinomycetes; order Actinomycetales; family Microbacteriaceae; genus Microbacterium. Next base: position 58,938 of record NZ_JALXPE010000006.1, read on the forward strand.
CCCGATCAGACCACCGTGATCGGCTCGGTGGGCGGTGTGCCGTGCTTGCGGACCTTCAGGATGCGATAGCCCTTACCCGTCGCGGTGCGGAAGACGCTGAAGCCAGGCTGGAACGTCGCGCCGATCCATCGCTGCAGCGAGTCGGCACCGAGGTTGCGCTGGACGACGAGCCAGGCGTCGCTTCGCTCGTCCAGCCGAGGGATCCAGCGCTCCAGGAGCCCGTGGAGTTCGTTCTTCCCCACGCGGATGGGCGGATTCGAGCGGATCGTGCGGAATGTCACGTCCGAGGGAACATCATCGGGCAGTACGGCGTTGACATTGGTGAGCCCGAGCGCCGCTGCATTTCGGCGCACGAGATCCAGAGCCCGTTCGTTCACGTCGACCGCCCAGACGGTCGCGTGCGGGGACGCCAGGGCCATGGACAGCGTGATGGGACCCCAGCCGCTGCCGAGGTCCAGCAGATTGCCCCCCGGAGGAACGGGGGGCGTGTTGGCGAGGAGGACTGCAGTGCCGGCATCCAGTCGATCCGGGCTGAAGACGCCACCGGCCGTGGTCAGTTCCAGCTCGCGGCCTGCGAGGGATACGCGAAGCGTACGCAGGTTCTCGGGGCTTGCCGGGGCCGCAGTGAAATAGTGGTCGGACCCCATACGGTGAGCGTACCGGACGGCGCGGGCTAAGGTTAAGGCTCGCTAGGAAACCAGAGAACAGGAACGGATGACGGAGACGACAACCCCCTCGACCGAAGACCAGTCGATCGACCGCGTGCTCGCGAATGCCGAGAAGCGCTCCGAAGTCCGGGTGTTCGGTGCGGCGCAAGCGCTGCAGGACGAAGCCACAGCCGCCCACTCCACGAGCGACGGCGAGCAGTGGGATCTCGAGGATCGGCATGCGCTGCGACGTGTCGCGGGTCTCTCGACCGAGCTGGAGGACGTCACCGAGGTCGAGTATCGGCAGCTCCGACTGGAGAACGTGGTTCTCGTGGGTGTGTACCCGCAGGGCGCACAGGAGGACGCGGAGAACTCGCTGCGCGAGCTGGCGGCGCTGGCGGAGACCGCGGGTGCGGTGGTGCTCGACGGCGTGTTGCAGCGTCGCCCGCACCCCGATGCTGCCACCTATCTCGGGCGCGGCAAGGCCCAGGAGCTGAAGGACATCGTCGCCGCCGTCGGCGCCGACACCGTGATCGCCGACACCGAGCTCGCGCCGAGTCAGCGTCGCGCGCTGGAGGACGTCGTGAAGGTCAAGGTGATCGACCGCACGACCGTGATTCTCGACATCTTCAGCCAGCACGCGAAGAGCCGTGAGGGCAAGGCGCAGGTCGAACTCGCCCAGTTGGAGTACCTGCTCCCGCGGCTTCGCGGGTGGGGCGAATCCATGAGCCGACAGGCTGGTGGGCAGGTCGGCGCGGGGGGTGCCGGCATGGGGTCGCGCGGTCCCGGTGAGACGAAGATCGAGCTCGACCGGCGTCGCATCCGCACCAAGATGGCCCTGCTGCGCAGGCAGATCCGGGACTTCGCTCCGGCCCGCGAGGCGAAGCGCGCCGAACGCAGGCGCAACACCATCCCGTCGGTGGCGATCGCCGGGTACACGAACGCCGGCAAGTCGAGCCTCCTCAACGCGCTGACGAGCGCGGGCGTCCTCGTCGAGAATGCGCTCTTCGCGACGCTCGATGCGACCGTGCGGCGGTCGGAGACCGAGGACGGTCGCGTCTACACGCTGACCGACACGGTCGGGTTCGTGCGCAACCTCCCGCACCAGCTGGTCGAGGCGTTCCGTTCCACACTGGAGGAGGTCGGCGACGCGGATGTCGTGCTGCACGTCGTCGACGGATCCCATCCCGACCCGGCCGGCCAGCTGCAGACCGTGCGCGATGTGATGGGCGATGTCGGGGTGCGCGATCTCCCCGAACTGGTCGTGTTCAACAAGGCGGACCTGATCGGGGAGGACGACCGGCTCGTGCTGCGCGGCCTCGAGCCGCGAGCGCACTTCGTCTCGTCCCGGTCCGGCGAGGGCATCACCGAGCTGCGTGCGGCCATCGAAGAGGCGCTTCCGAAGCCGGCCGTCGAGCTTCACGCCGTGATCCCGTACGACCGCGGCGATCTGGTGGCGGCGATCCACGAGACGGGCATGCTGCTCTCGGTCGAGCACCGGGAGGACGGCACAGCGGTGCACGCCAGGGTCTCCGAGCGGCTTGCGGCCGAGCTCGCGCCGTTCTCCACCACCGAGTGAGCCGCACCCACGCCGGGAGCGCGGGTGTCAGCGGGCGAGGAAACGCGCCTCGACCGTCGCCGCGACGATGATCTCGCCCGGTTCGTACTCCATCGCCGGCGTGACATCGGCGGCGAAGGCGGCGCCGCGCGCTTTCAGAACCGGGGCCCCTGGGCCTGGCTGACCAGGGGAGAGCAGCCCGACGTCGGCGATCTCCAGCGGTGTCACCTGGCTCAGGTGCAGCGCGCGAGCATAGGTCTCGGCGCGTGTCACGGCGACGGCCACGGCCTGCGCGGCGACGTCGCGCTCGAGGCGTGTCCGCGTCTCGGACGTGAGGTGCCAGTCGACGCCGCCGACCTCGACCCCGTCCCACGCCGAGATCTCGGATACCCAGAGGGACAGCTCCGACGCCTCGGTGAACGTCGCGGTGAACTCGACGCTCGCATAGTGAACGGGGGCGAGACGCCTGCCCTCGTTGTTCCACGGTCGTTCTGCACGAACGGTCAGGCGCGTGCTGTTCCAGTCGACGATGCTGCCGGCATCGACGCGGTCTGCGATCGTGGCGCGGACTGGCTCGGCGATCCGCGCCGCCTCCGCCACGACGGTCGCACGATCCGGCCCGTCAGCACGGACGACGACACGGACGGTGGCCCGCTCCGGAAGGACGCGCGCCTCGTGCTCGCCCCGGACGGTGACAGTCACTTCGCTCATGCGCCGACTCTACGCGAGGGCTCGGCGAGCCGCGGAATGGCGACCGGCCCGAGAACGTTGTATCCTGTGATGCTCGGGTGCTCGTAGCCCGAGGATGGTAATTCCACAGTGTGACAGCGGCTCCTTCGAGAGAAGGACCACGGGGCTGATCGGTTTCGACAGCGCCTGTGAATCCACGAGAAGCGGGCCGAGGATGCAGAGTTATCTCGTAAACGCTCTCTGCAAAACAATAGTTGCCGAATCCAAGCGCAACGACTTCGCCCTCGCTGCCTAAGCGAGCCCGATAGTCCGTCAGACCGTATGTGATTCCGATACGGATCCTGGCGTCATCTAGGAATCTTGCTGCGTGACGGCGTCTGGACGTCACGTGGGACTCTTCCCAGGCTGGGCTCGTCGACTTAGGTGTCTGTGACAAAGGTCGGAGCCGAGCAGAACGCTTCCACAGACTGCGCCCGGAGAAGGCGTGGAGACTCAGCGTTGGACGGGGGTTCGATTCCCCCCAGCTCCACCAGGTCGCTGTCACGACAGGAACGAACCCCCGTGCTCCTCGGAGCCGGGGGTTCGTTCGTGTTCGACCGCGGTACAGCTCAGGCGGACTCGTCCGGATCCTCGGCCTCGACCTCGTCGCGGTCGGCCGGCGGTACCGTCGGCGGCTGCCCCTTGTTGTCCTCGGCGCCCAGGTTGTCGTTCTCGCCGGGCCCGGGGGAGGGCTCGGTGCTGATGTCGTTGCGGTGGCTGTCGCTGCCCATGCGCGTTCCTTTCGTCGACGGATGCCTCCAGTGTGCGGGGTACCGTGCGCGGTGGCCAGCGGCTTGACAGGGACTGGGGAGGCGCTCGCGGAACGGTGGACCCGGCATCCGGATGCCGGCATGTCCCTGCGCCGCGCGACGTGTCCACCTATATTGAGGTCGTGATGACGACCCCTCAGATCCATGACACCGGGCTCACGAGCGCGCAGGTCGCAGAGCGGGTCGCGGCGGGAAAGAGCAACGCCTTCGTCGCCGACACCAGCCGCAGCGCTTGGAGCATCGTACGTGCGAACGTGCTCACGCTGTTCAACGGCATCGTGTTCGCGTGCTTCTTCGTGCTCTTCGTGATCGGTCGCTGGCAGGACGCGCTGTTCGGACTGGCGGCGTTCGCGAACGCGATCATCGGCTGCGTGCAGGAGTTCCGCGCGAAGGCGGCGCTGGATCGCCTCGCTCTCATGAACGCGCCACGCGCCCTAGTCCTGCGCGACGGAGCCGAGGTTCAGATCGCGCCGGGTGAGGTCGTGCTCGACGACGTGCTCGTGCTGCGGGCAGGTGAGCAGGTGCCGGCGGATGCGAGTGTCGTGGAGTCGCGCGGACTCCAGATCGACGAGTCCATGCTCACGGGCGAGTCTGATCCCGTGGAGAAGCAACCCGGTGACGAGGCGCTCTCCGGAGCTGTCGTCGTGGCGGGCGAAGGACTCGCTCGGGCCGTCCGGGTGGGCGCGGACTCGTACGCGAACCGCTTCGCGGGTGAGGCCCGCCGCTTCTCCCTGGTCGCGAGCGAGCTGCGCTCCTCGATCGATCGGGTGCTGAAGTGGGTCGGCTGGATCATCGGCCCCGTCGGGCTCCTCGTCCTCAACGCGCAGATCATCGTCACGGGCGGCTATGCCGACGCCTTCACGACCGGATCCTGGCAGCAGGCAGTGGTCAACACGGTCGCCGCGCTCACGGCGATGATCCCGCTCGGCCTGGTCCTGATGACGAGCATCGCGTTCGCGGTCGGAGCGTCCCGGCTCGCACGCCGGCAGGTGCTGGTGAACGAGCTCCCCGCCGTGGAGGGGCTCGCGCGCGTCGACGTCGTGTGCCTGGACAAGACGGGCACTCTGACCGTGGGAGAGATCGCCTTCGACGCGGAGCATCCACTCGGTGGTTCAGCGATGGCGGAGGACGGGGTCACAGACGTCCTCGCCTGGTACGCATCCTCACCGGACGCGAACGCGACGGCGCGCTCGCTGGGCACGGCCTACCCGGTGCGTACGCCGCTCACGGTGAGCGGCTACATCCCGTTCTCCTCGGCCAGGAAGTGGAGCGCGGTATCGTTCGCCGAGCTTCCGGGGACGTGGGTGATGGGCGCGCCGGAGATGGTGTTCGGCGAAGAGGCCACCTCACAGGACGCCGAGCTCGGACGCACGGTCAGCGGGCTCGCGGAGAGCGGCAGGCGGACCCTCGTGCTGGGTCACGCCGAGGCCGCGCTTTTGGAGCCGGACATCGACGAAGAACGGCTGCCCGATACGGTGCGGCCGGCCAGGGTGCTCACCTTCCGCGAGCAGGTGCGCCCTGACGCCGCGCAGACGCTCGAGTACTTCCGGCAGCAGGAGGTGGGCATCCGCATCATCTCCGGCGACAACCCGCGTACGGTTGCCGCGATCGCGCGCGAGGTCGGGCTCGACGTGGCGGAGGGTTTCGATGCACGGCAGCTGCCGGAGGACGACGCGGCGCTTGCGGACATCCTGGACAGCGAGACCGTCTTCGGCCGGGTCACGCCCGAGCAGAAGAAGCGCATGGTCACGGCGCTGCAGAGCCACGGACACACGGTCGCGATGACAGGGGACGGCGTGAACGACGCCCTCGCGATCAAGTCCGCGGACATCGGCATCGCCATGAACTCGGGCTCGCCGGCGACGAAGGCGGTCGCGCGTCTCGTGCTGCTGGACGGACAATTCTCCCATCTGCCCGATGTGGTCGCGGAAGGGCGGCAGGTCATCGCGAACATCGAGCGCGTGTCCATGCTGTTCCTCAACAAGACGGTCTACGCGACAATGCTCGCCATCGTCTTCGGCGTGCTGGTGCTCGCGTTCCCCTTCCTCCCTCGACAGCTGTCGATCACGGACGGCCTGACCATCGGCATCCCCGCTTTCTTCCTGGCGCTCATGCCCAACGCGTCGCGGTACAACCCCGGCTTCCTACGGCGATCGCTCACGTTCGCCATCCCCTCCGGCATCGTGGTGGCCGCCGGGCTCACCTGGTACGTGTTCGTGGCACAGGGCATCGGCGTGACGGAGGAGCAGCTGCGGACCGGCGCGACCGTGATCCTCGCCGTGGTCGGCATCTGGGTGCTCGCCGTCCTGGCGCGGCCCCTGAACCGCTTCAAGGTGCTCGTGGTCGGTGCGATGTTCGTGCTGCTCGTGGCGGTCTTCACGATCCCCCTGTCGCGGCAGTTCTTCGCGCTCGTCGACCCGGGGGAGGAGCTCGCCTCCGCCCTCACCGGCATCGTCATCGTGATGATCGCCGCGATCGAGATCGTGCGCCTCATCCACCGAATGGTGCTGTCATCGACCGCGTCCGGCCCTCCGTCCCTCGTCGACACGGCGGCACCGACGGCGGGGCAGGCCACGGCGCGCGGCGCCGCGCGTGCGATCATGACCGCGCTGTCGATCCTGGCCTCCGTGTTCGGACTTCTCGCGACCGGGTTCGGCATCCTGGTCTTCCTGTCGCGGTACGCAGAGACCGAGGGGAGGATGCTGTACTCCATCCTCGGGGCGTCCATCGCGCTGTTCGGACTGCTGGTGCTCGCCGTCGCGGCCGGGGTCAGGCGGGGAAGCGGGCTGTCCCGCCTCATGCTGACCCTCTTCCTCGGCCTCACGATCCTGGTCTCCGTGCTGATCCTGGTGGCGAGCGATCGCTGGGACTGGGGCGCGGGAATCACCGGCATCGTCGCGGCGCTCATCGTGACGCTGCTGTGGACGCCGCCCGTGGCACGAGGCTTCGGCCGCATCCGGGACAGCTCGATGGGCCACGTCGTTCCATGAGGCGGCCGCTCAGCCGGCGACGTCGACGAGGACCACGCTCTGCCGGGTGTCGGCGAACTTGACCCAGCCGTCGCCGAACAGATAGGTCATGCCGTAGCCGTCCTCGTCCGTTCCCATCGAGAACTGCGGGTCCTCCGTGATGTAGACCCCTTCCGGCGCTTCCTCGCGGCGCCAGCCCTCCGCGAGCAGACCCGCCTGAGCCTTCGCGGCGTCGGCGTCGCTGATGGGTGCCCACCCGTAGAGCTGGCCGTGGTCGGACGCGACGCTGTAGTCGGCCCAGAAGCAGAGCAGGCCGTCGGTGAGGTTCACGCCTCCGGCGACGAACTCCTTCGGCTGGGCCGTCCAGCCCGCGGCGGTCAGAGCGTCCACGGTGCCAGGGGAGATCATAGTCTCGCAGGAGAGCTCCGCCCTCGGGGTCTGTTCGACAGCGGGCGCCGGCGACGAGGTGGACGGTGCCTCCGGCTCCGCTGAGGCGCTCGCGGGCGAGGAGGGCGGCGCTGAGGTCGCGGGCCCGGCGCACGCACTGAGCACCACCGCGAGCACCGCGACGCCGAGGGCGGTGAAAACGCTGCGGGGGGTCATGGGCGTGCCTCGGTGTGGTGTCAGTCGTGCAGGAGCCTCAGGAAGTCCTCGTGGAGGATGCCGTTGGTGGCGAGTGTCGAGCGCGCGGAGATCGTCTCATCGCCGTCGATCGAGGTCATCCGTCCGCCTGCCTCCCGGACGATCGCGACCGCGGCGGCGATGTCGTACTCCTTCACGTCGAACTCGGCGACCATGTCGATGCGGCCTTCCGCGAGAAGCATGTAGGAGTACACGTCACCGTAGGCGCGATCGCGCCACACGCGGTCCGCGACGCGCAGCAGGGTGTCCACGCGGCCTGCACCGGACCACTGACCGATGCTCTGGAAGCTCACGCTGGCGTCACCGAGCGCGGCCACCCGCGAGGTCGACAGCTGGCGGTGCGCGCCGTCCTGGACCGTCCAGGCGCCTCCGCCTTCCGACGCCCACCAGCGGCGCGACAACGCCGGCATGCTCACGACGCCGACCCGCGGCACGCCGTCGATCGCGAGGGCGATCATGGTGCCCCAGAGCGGAACGCCACGCAGGAAGTTGGCGGTGCCGTCGATCGGGTCGATGATCCACTGGCGCGCCGTGCTGCCCTGAGCTCCGAACTCCTCGCCGAAGACGCCGTCATCAGGACGCTCGGCTTCGAGGACGGCACGGATGGCTCGTTCCGTCGCCAGATCGGCGTCGGTCACGTGCGTGCGGTCCGGCTTGGTCGAGATCTGCAGATCGGCGGCGTCGAAGCGTGGCAGCGACTGCGCGTCTGCGGCATCGGCCAGGCGCAGCGCCAGCGCGAGATCCGCGCGTAGATCGTCGGAGTGGGGGGAGGGGCTCACGGTCTCAGGATACTGGCCGGGAGCAGTCGCTCGAAGGGACCATCGGCCAGGATCCCGGGGTCCAGGAATGCCGTCAGCGACGCAGGGCACGCCCGGGCCGCGTCCGATTTCGCCCGCGGCTCATCGGCTGGTAATGTAATTCCTCGGTCGGGGTTATCCCGGGCCACGCACCTCTAGCTCAATCGGCAGAGCAACTGACTCTTAATCAGTGGGTTCAGGGTTCAAGTCCCTGGGGGTGCACGGACAAGCCTCGGACTCTCTCGCCAGAGTCCGGGGCTTTTTCGCGCTCGGCATGAGATCCAGGGACCCGATCCGGTCCCGGCTTCCGTCACGCCCTGGTGCTGAACGCACGGCGGTCCATCCGGGGTGGGGAACCCGCGCCGGATCGCTGAAGAACGCGCGGGAGCGGATGCGGGTCACGCCCGCCGCACGGAGAGCATCCGCCAGCCCTCGGGGACCTTGGCCTCGAGCGCGGCCATGTCCTCCGCCTCGATCTGCTCCACCCCGTCGACGCGCCAGAACGTGCCGGTCGCCTCCATCTTCGCCTCGCCCTTGAGCATGCGGACCGGCGCGGAGGCGAGGACGTATCCGGGTTCGCGCTGAGCGAGGAGCTGGGCGTTCACGTCTGCGAGCGACGTGCCGACCACCTCTGCGGTCATGCTGCCGACAGGACGGATGAGAGCGATGAGCATCCCTCCAGCCTAGGAGTGAAACGCGAGCTCAGCGGTCCGCGAGCTCAGAGGTCCCAGTCGAGCGTGGAGCGCAGATCGATCGGGGGCGCGAGTGGCGCGTCGTCGCGGCGCAGGTACACCACCACGCGAGACTGCGAGCTGATGAGCACACTCGTGAGGCTGTCCCCGGTCGCCAGATCGATGAACGTCGGTTCCGACCGAGCAGCGGCTTCGATGCGGGACATCACATCCGCCACGTCGGTGCTGCGGGGGAGCACATAGTCGTGTCCGTCGATCTCGATATGCGTCGTCGTCGCGTCCGTGTTCCCCATGGGAGACCACGGTATTGAGGTGTCCCCGACCAGGCAAGAGGGGTTGAATGCCTCATTCGCCCGTGTTAGGGGCACTCAGGCGGGAGCGAGGATGCCTTCGCGCTCCTGAGACGCCTGCTCTGCGGGCTCCGGTACGAGGTAGAGACCCGTGGGGGAGTTCGCGGTGAAGGCCAGCGCATCCACCCAGGCCCTGTTGATCGAGGGCTGCCTGCTGCCGTGGTACTTGTACACGAGAGAGCTGCCCGCGTGGATCCACACGGTCGTGCGTCCGCCGCCGATGCTCGCGTCCTCGCGCCAGGTGAAGCCGAACGGCTCACCGCGCCGCAGCTTCGCGGTCATAACCAGCTGGATGTGTGTCAGCGCGCGATCCTCGATCTCGACTTTCACGCTGTTCTCGTAAATGAACTTGCCCATTGGAGGCTCCTTGTTCCGCCACGGAAACCTGTGCCAAGAGGCGCGATCAAGGTGATCGCTTTGTGGTATACCTCCAGAGTTACACAGTTCTGATGAAAGAGACACCCCAGGCGGATCCCGGGAGCGTCCCTGGCTCGGTCAGGCCACGGGGTCGAGGAGCGTCGCGTCGGACGGGTCGACCGTGCGGGTGTTGCTCACGCGCCGATCCACGATGTGACCGCGGATGGTCGCCGCGACATCCGCCGAGGTGTGGTCGAGCATCGCGAGAGTGTCGACCTTCGCCTGACCCGTGAGCTTCTCGGGGCTCAACCACGCGTCCCAGGTGTCGGGCGTGAGGAACGCGGGCATCCGGTCGTGCACCTCGCCGCTGGCATCCCGCGCCTCCCGTGTGACGACCACGAAGCAGCGCACACGCTCGCCCTCGTGCTCCATCGACCAGGTCAGGCCCGCGGCGGCGAGCAGCCCGTCGGCATGCAGGAAGTGCGGCGTTTTGTGCCCCTTCTCGCCCGTCCACTCGAAATAGCCGCGCATCGGGACGAGGCAGCGCGCCGCAGAGAAAGCGGGAGCCCAGAACCCGGCGGCGAGCTTCACCGAACTAAGCAGACGGCGCGCCGAAAACGATCGTTTACGGTGCACTCGCGATAGAGGCCACGGATCGCGCCGAAAACGCACATCAGAACGTGGTTGCGGCGAGCGTTCAATGTCTCGCGAAGGGCTGGCGTTGTCAATGCCCTACCAGCAGGCTATCGAGGCCAGTAGGTTCTCGAGCAACACCATTTGATCGGAGTAGACATGAAAGCAGTAGTGTACGAGGGACCCCGTCAGGTCAGCACGAAGGACGTCCCGGACGCGAAGATCGAGCGACCCTCCGATGTGCTGGTCAGGGTGACGACGACGAACATCTGCGGCTCGGATCTGCACATGTACGAGGGGCGGACGTCCTTCGAGGTAGGCCGGACGTTCGGTCACGAGAACATGGGGGAGGTCATCGAGGTCGGTAGTGGTGTGGAGAAGGTCAGGGTCGGAGACCGGGTTGTGCTCCCGTTCAACATCTCGTGCGGGTTCTGTAAGAACTGCGAACGCGGCCTGACCAACTACTGCCTCACCACCCAGCCCGAACCATCATTCGCCGGTGCGGCCTACGGGTTCGCCGACATGGGTCCCTACGGCGGTGGCCAAGCGGAACTGCTCCGTGTGCCTTTCGGTGACCACAACGCGCTGCGCTTGGGCGAGGATGCGGAGGAGAAGGAGAACGACTACGTCATGCTCTCCGACATCTTCCCCACCGGCTACCACGCCACCGAGATGGCCGGCGTGGTCCCGGGCGACAGTGTTGTCATCGCCGGGGCGGGTCCGGTCGGGCTGATGGCCGCCCTGTCCGCGATGATCAAGGGGGCCGCGAAGGTGATGGTGGTCGATCGTCATCCTGACCGGCTCGCGTTGGCCGAGCAGATCGGCGCGATCGCCATCGATGACTCCAAGGTCGATCCCGTGCAAGCTGTGCTCGACGAGACGATGGGGCTGGGAGCTGACCGGGGCTGCGAATGCGTGGGTTACCAGGCCCACGATCCTCAAGGCAACGAGGACATCGCCGCTACTATGAACATGCTCATCAACGCGGTGCGTTTCACCGGAGGAATCGGCACCGTCGGTGTGTTCGTCCCCCAGGACCCCGGAGCCAAGGACGACCTCGCCAAGCAGGGAAAGGCGGCCATCGACTTCGGAACGCATTGGTTCAAGGGTCAGACCTTGGGGAGCGGTCAAGCCCCGGTCAAGCGGTACAACCGCCAGCTGCGGGACTTGATCGCCGCCGGCAAGGCGACCCCCTCGTGGATCGTCTCCCACGAGATCTCGCTGGACCAAGCCGCCGATGCCTACAAGAACTTCGACGCCCGGTCCAAGGGTTGGACCAAGGTCCTCATCAAGCCCGGCATGTCGACCGAGAAGAAGGAGAACTGAGATGGCAGCAGATCTTCAGGGCAAGAGAGTCGCCATCCTCGCCGCCGACGGGGTCGAGCGAGTCGAGCTCGACAAGCCCCGCGAGGCACTGGAGCAGGCTGGTGCACAGACCGAGGTTCTGTCGATCCATGACGGTGAGATTCAGGCCCGGGAGAACGATCTGGATGCAGCAGGCACGTTCACCGTTGACGGGTTGGTCGCGGACGCGTCTGTCGCCCACTATGACGCCCTGCTTCTCCCGGGCGGCACGGTGAACCCCGACCAACTCCGGGTTGACCCAGACGCCGTCTCCTTCGTCCGCGAGTTCGTCGAAAGCGGCAAGCCCGTTGCTGCGATCTGTCACGGGCCGTGGACGCTGATCGAGGCAGGTGTGGTCGCAGGTCGCACCTTGACGTCCTTCCCGAGCATCCGAACGGACCTGCGCAACGCCGGTGCTGACGTCGTCGACCAGGACGTCGTGGTGGACGGGAATCTGATCACCAGCCGCTCGCCCGATGACCTGCCTGCGTTCTGCGACACGATCGTGGCGAAATTTGCGAGTAATTCGACCCAGGAAGAGGTGATGTGATGAGCGTGACGAAGGGACTGCTTGTCAGGTTGGAGGCCCTGCCCGGCAAGGAAGACGAGGTCCAGGAATTCCTCGGCATCGGGCGAGGGCTCGTCGAGGAGGAACCGGCCACCGTTGCGTGGTTCGCGATCCGTCTCGGACCGTCCTCCTTCGGGATCTTCGACGTGTTCCCCGATGACGCCGGCCGCGACGCGCACCTGTCTGGCGCGGTTGCGACCGCTCTCGGCGAGCAGACCGGCACGTTGTTCTCCGAACCGACGATCGAGAAGTTGGACGTCCTGGGCTCCAAACTCCCCGCCTGACACCACAGACCGGGAGTAGTGGCCCAGAAAGGAGGGGTCGCTGCGCGCGGTGACTTCGGGCTTACACAGCCCGCTGACGTCGTGGCAGCGGCCCCTTCTCTTGCGGCCTATCGCTAATCGCCAACAGATCGAGGAACCGCGATGACAGGAACTGACGACGGCGTTTCCACGACGCGTTCCCCGGAGGTAGCAGTGATCGGGGGCGGGATCGTCGGTCTGTCGACTGCGTACGCGCTGCGGGAGCAGGGCGTGCGGGTGCGCTTGTATGAGGCTGGTCTGCCCGGGACGGGTCAGTCCGCAGGCGAGTCGCGGATCTTCCGGCATGCCCACGACGACCCGCGACTCGTCGCTTTCGCGCGCGAAAGCCGCGGCGTATGGGATGAGTGGGCCGAACGCTTCGACGTCGAGCTGGTCTCATCAGATGGTGTCCTGGCGATCGGAGACAGCGCCCTGGCGCGGCTGCGGGTGCTCGACCAGGTCGGCGGCGTGGAAGCGCACGAGATCGACGCGGCCGAGGTCGCCCAGCGGATGCCGCTGCTCGCTGGGTATTCGGGGCCAGCGGTGCTCGACGAGTCGGGCGGCGCGATCCGCACCCGCGCCGCGATCACGGCACTCACGGGTGCCCTGGCAGATGCGGTCACCACCGGTGAGGTCATCTCCATCGATCCCCGCGCCGACGGGACGGTCGAGGTGCGCAGCGTCACCGACCGGGCTGTCTACTCCAAGGTGGTCGTGTGCGCCGGCCGCGAAACCGCCCGCCTGGCACGCAGCGTCGGCCTGTCGCTGCCGGTTCGCCTTGCCGCACACGTCCGGCTGACCTTCGACGTGAAAGCCGCCGCCCCGGCACGAGTCGCGTGCCTGCAGGACAGTAGCGGCGTCTTCGGCGAAGTCGGCGTCTACGCGACGCCGCTACCGGGCAACAGCAACTATTCGGTCGGACTCAGCGACACCGTCGGCGTCCGCGACGACGGAACTTTCATCGACCCGGCGGCGATTCGATCGCTGGACGAACGCGCACGCGAATACGTGACACGGGCGCTGCCCGGTCTCCACCCAGAGCCGCGCGACTTCCTTCACTGCTGGGTGACCGACCTCCCGTGGAGTGAGGACGGCGTGGCCGTGTGGGAGGCAGGCTCTGTCCTTTTTGTGGCCGGTCACAATTTGTTCAAGCAGGCACCTGCGCTGGGTCGCGCTCTTGCCCGGGCTGCGACCGGCGGCGGTCTCCGCGCCGAGCTCACGCCCGAAGCGCGCCTCGGCGAGGCCCAGAGCTAGGGCGTGTCTCCCAATCGGGGGGGTGACCCGCGATTCTGGCCGGCAAACTGTTCAGCGAGCCCACGATCGAAAAGTTGGACGTCCGGGGCTCCAAAATCCCCGCCTGAGACCATGATCTCGTCGAGCGTCGCCGGTACCTCACCCTTGTTGGCATAGTCCACGGGTGAGGTACCGGCGACGGTGCGGCGAGTACCCGTGCGATGGTTCTGCCGTCACGATGGGGTCACGCCTGTGGCTTCCTCCAATGCCGCGGCGAGGTATCTCGCGGAAGCGCCGACGCCCTTGTCCGCGACGTGCTCGGGCGTGCCAGCTGCAACCATGGTCCCGCTGGCGTCGCCCGCACCGGGCCCTAGTGTGACTACGAGGGGCTCGCCTGCTTCGACCGGACCGGCACTTCGAACGGCCCGACCGAGGCGATCAACGGCCGCCTCGAGCACCTCCACGGCTCCGCCCTCGGCTTCCGCAACCTCACCAACTACATCTCCCGATCGCTCCTCGAAACCGGAGGATTCAGACCACTGCTACACCCTCAAATGCGATGAGCCCCATAACCCGCTTCGTCTCCATTCCGCCTTGCGCGCTGCCCGGTCGACAAGTCTCGCCGTCGGGCGCTGCCCTTGGGTTCCGATACGCTTCCCGCATGACGAGTGGGCAGATGGAACGGCGCACGAGTTGGCGAACGATTCGCACGGAGTCGGGTTCGGCTGTGTTCTTGGTCGTCGTCGCAGCGGTCGCCTTGCTCTGGGCGAACTCGCCACTCTCCGAGGCCTATTTCGGGCTGTGGGATGTCGAGATCGGGTTCGATGTCGGAGGGTTCGGACTGCACATGAACCTGCACCACTGGATCAACGACGGCCTCATGGTGGTCTTCTTCTTCGTCGTTGGCCTCGAGGTGCGACAGGAGTTCGCGCATGGGTCGCTCCGAGACGCCAGCCGCGCGCGTCTCGCGTTGATCGCTGGCGTCGCTGGCGTGGCACTGCCCGCAGTTTTCTACATCCTGATCGTGGCCGCCGCGGGCGGCGACGGGCTCGGTGGATGGGGCGCGGTGGTCGGTACCGACACCGCGTTCCTGTTGGGTGCCCTCGCGCTCGTCGGCCCGAAACTCTCCGGCCAGTTGCGGGTGTTCCTACTCACCCTTACCGTCGTCGATGACTTCCTCGCCGTCTCCATCATCGGCATTGTCTACAGCGACGAGATCCGGCTCGTTCCGCTGCTGATCGCAGTTGCCTGCCTCGCCGGGTTGTGGCTTCTGGGTCGTTCGCGGCAATGGAGCGCCACACCGTACGTGCTGATTGTCGTTGTGCTCTGGTTCGCGACCGTTGATTCCGGAGTCCACGCCTCCCTCGCGGGCATGGTCGCAGGACTCCTTATCCCCGCCTACCCGACGCGTCGGCAAAAGGTGGTCGAGGCTCGTCAGCTGTTCCGCGACTTCTGGCAGTCGCCGAGCGCGGCATCGGCCCGCGCAGTCGACCGAGGCTTGGCGCGAGGTATCTCGGTGAACGAACGCATGCACGAGGTTTTGCGCATGCCGACCGCGCTCGTCATCGTCCCGATCTTCGCGCTCGCGAACGCTGGCGTCGACCTGCGCGGCGGCGTGCTCGTCGATTCCTTCCAGTCCTCCGTGACGTGGGGAGTCATCGTGGGGCTCGTGCTCGGCAAACTTCTCGGCATCGGTCTCGCCACCTTCGTCGCTGTGAAGCTTGGAGCCGGTCGGCTACCCGAGGGTGTCGGGATGGGCAGCGTGTTTGGCGGCGCGGCGCTTTCGGGGATCGGGTTCACCGTCTCGCTCCTGGTGATCGGCCTCGCGTTCGGCTCGACGTCCGACCTGGGTCGGCAAGCGACCGTCGGCGTGTTGGTCGCGATGGTGCTCGCTACCGCACTTGGTTGGCTGATTTTCCGGGTTGCTGCGAAACGCTGGGGAGAGGAGACGGCAGATCTGCCGATGGTGCTCACACCACCCGTGGATCCTGAAGTCGACCACATCCGCGGACCAGAGGACGCCCAGCTCACGCTCGTCGAGTACATCGACTTCGAATGCCCCTATTGCGCGCACGCAACGGGTTCCTGGGAGGACCTTCGCAGCCGGTTCGGGGACGATCTCCGGTATGTCGTTCGCCAGCTGCCACATCACCCTCACGGCCCCATAGCCGCACGAGCGTCGGAGGCGGCATCGAATCAGGGGATGTTCTGGCCGTGGCTGGACTTCGTCTTCACGCGGCAAGATGCGCTCGAGCGCGAAGATCTGATCCGCTACGCCGAAGAGCTGGGCCTGGATGTCGCCCAGTTCACGGCTGACCTCGACAGTGCCGCCGTACGTGCCCGTGTGGAGCGGGATCTCGAAAGCGCCGATGCAAGCGGGGCGCACGCCACCCCGACGTTCTTCGTAGACGGCCGACGGTTGCTGGGTAGCTACGACGCTCGAACGCTCACCTCGGCCCTCGAAGCCAGCCGCCGAGGCACACGAACCCAGGAAGTGCGCTCCTGAGTCGTCAGGCGTCGCGGGGCGCGTCGGTACACCTGCCGGAGCGAACAAGAAAACCCGATGGCAGGGCGCTCGTCGCCCTCGACAGCGCTGGCGCGGGAATGTACCTCCCCGTTGCGGCACTCTTCCTCATCCAAGTTCGCGGATTCTCGGTTGCGGATGCGGGCCTCGCATTGGGCGTCGGGGCAGGCGTCGGTCTGCTGTTCCCCGTCCTCGCCGGGACGCTGGTCGACCGAGTTGGCCCTCGCAGGGTGATCGGCACCGGACAGTTGCTCCGAGCCATCGCGATGCTCGTCTACCTACTCGTACCCGGTTGGCCCGGGGCGATTGCCGGGAGCGCGATCTGCGCCGCCGGGATGCAGCTGCACTACGGATCGCTATACGCCTTCCTGACAGCATTGCGTCCCAGCGACGGGTTTCACGATGCGCAGTTCGCTCGCGTTGAGATGGTGCGTTCGGCTGGCTACGGTGCTGGCGCGCTCCTCGGTGCCGTGCTGCTGGCCTGGGACCCCGCCATGTTGCCTTGGCTGCTGGCGGTCAAACTCGTCACGTCGACGATGGCAGCCATACTTGTGTTCACGATGCGGATGCCGCCGCACACGTCATCTCGCTCGGTGAAGGCTACGTCCGCCGCACCAGGAGTGCTACGGAACCGCCCGTTTCTCGGGCTCATCCTTCTGGGCTTTCTCATCACCCTGGTGATGGAGTTCTTCCCGGTTGCCTTTCCGGTGATCGCTGTCGAACAACTCGGCGCGCCGGCATGGTTGCCGAGCCTCGCAAACGCCGGCCTGGCCATGCTGTCGAGCACCCTCACAGGAGTCGCGGTGGCGCTGACGAGCTCACGTTCTCGGGCATTCGCTGTGCGGCTCGGAGCAGTGCTGCTCTTGGCGTGGATCGCCTCAATGGTGGCCGTCTACGCGGTTCCTTCAGCGTGGCTTGCGGTAGCCCTGTTCGGATCGGCGCTGATCTTCGGAGTCGGCACGGTCGTGCTCGGCACGAGGATGAACGCGGCCGCGAGTGAGGCCGCCCCACCGGAACAGGCTGGACGCTACCTCGCTGCGTTCCAGTACTCATTCAGCGTCGCCAGCCTCACCGCGCCTCTTCTGATGTCGGCTTTCGCGTTGTCGGGTTGGTTGCCGTGGGTGCTACTCGTATTGGGGCCTGCGGGGGCGCTCGTACTGCTTCCGTGGCTACGTCGCGCGCTGCCGCCCCGTGTGCTCGCTCTCGCTCCCGACGAGACTGAAGCCGGAGCCTAACCCGTCCGCATCCGACGGGTGAGGACGACGCCACCACCTGTTACAACAGATGCACGATCCCTGTGTCACCCCAGGCGGACGCGAGATACTCCGCGGCGAGACGCCGATGACAACGATCAGGAGAGGCCTCTGAGCAAAGGAGCACTGCCTCGTTGAAGTCAGCAGGACTCAGCACCGCTTCGACCTGGCGACCTTCCAAGAGGCGCACGTACTCAGCGGCGTATTGCTCCCGCGACACAGCCCCGTGCTGGTAGTCACGTAGCGCTTGCTCTGTCGGGGTGAGGAGCAACTCCTGCCGATAATGCATGTCGCAAATCTCACTGAGGAAGAACTCGAGGTCGTCTCGCTTCGCGAATCCTGCGAGCTGCGAACGGTTCCGCAGCCGTATGTCAACAAGAGCCGTCGCGCCGCTGTCGGAGAGCAGACCGAAGAACTCGCGCGTCTTCTTCTTCGTGAACCCGATGGTAAACAGCCGCATCATCTTGCCTCCCACGGTCGATGAACCTGCTTACCACGAGACCCGCTTGGTACAGTTCTGAAATGGATCACCTTTCCTCAGTGTCCACCCACGTCCAGCCCGATGTCCGGGTGCGTGGTGCCCGCGAACACAACCTCAAGGACGTCGATCTCACGGTTCCGCGTGACGCGATGGTTGTGTTCACGGGCGTGTCCGGATCCGGGAAGTCCTCCTTGGCTTTCGGCACGTTGTACGCGGAGTCGCAGCGGCGCTACTTGGAGTCAGTTGCCCCGTACGCGCGGCGACTGATCGACCAGGCGGGTGTCCCCGACGTCGACTCCATCACCGGGATGCCGCCCGCAGTCGCCTTGCAGCAGCAGCGCGGAGGGCGCAGCGCGCGCTCCTCTGTAGGCAGCATCACCACGCTGTCGAGTGTGGTTCGGATGCTCTATTCGCGAGCAGGTGAATACCCAGATGGTCAGCCGATGCTCTACGCCGAGGACTTCTCCGCGAACACCGTGCAGGGCGCGTGCCCCGAGTGCCACGGCATTGGCAGAGTGTACGCGGTGACCGAGGAGCGGATGGTGCCCGATCCCTCACTCACCATCCGGGAGCGCGCCATCGCATCGTGGCCGACCGCCTGGCACGGCCACCAGTTGCGGGACGTGCTCGTCGCGCTCGGCTACGACGTCGACGTACCGTGGAAGGATCTGCCGAAGAAGGATCGGGACTGGATCCTCTATACCGACGAGACCCCCTTCGTTCCCGTCCACTCTCGACTCACACTCGCCGAGGCGCGCCGGGCAATCCGAGCAGGAATCGAACCGAGCTACTCGGGCACCTTCGTCGGCGCGCGGCGGTACGTGCTCGACACTTTCGCGAACACGAAGAGCGCGTCGATGAAGCGCCGCGTAGCCCAGTTCATGAGCGCGGCGGTCTGCCCGGTGTGCCATGGGAAGCGGCTCAAACCCGAAGCACTGACGGTGACGTTCGAAGGACTCGATATCGCGGACTTCTCAGCCTTGCCACTGCGTGAATTGGCTGAGCTCCTCGAGTCCGTCGTCGCCGAGTCTGACCGCGAGGGCGAGACCTCCGCCGCCGTGGTAGACGTCGCGACTAAACGTGAAGCCGTCGAGCAGCGCGTTGCTGCTGGCGGCTCCGCTCACTCCGCTGCGCCGGATGTCCGTCGCACACCGAATCAGTCTGTCGAGAAGCGCGCCGCGGCAGCCCGCCTGGGCGCAGAATTGCTGGACCGCCTGCGCCCCATCATCGATCTCGGACTCGGTTACCTCTCGCTAGGTCGCACTACGCCGACACTGTCCGGAGGGGAGCTACAACGACTTCGACTCGCCACGCAGCTCACGTCGGAACTGTTCGGTGTTGTCTACGTCCTCGACGAACCGTCAGCCGGTCTCCATCCGCACGACGTCACCGCGCTGCTGGGTATCCTCGACGGGCTGAAGCAGCGCGGCAACAGCCTCTTCGTCGTGGAGCATTCCGTCGACGTCATGCGGCACGCGGACTGGCTGGTTGACATCGGCCCCGGAGCCGGGGAACGCGGCGGGCGCGTGATCTACAGCGGACCCACGGACGGGCTCGCGGAGGTCGACGAGTCGGTGACGCGCGGATACATCTTCGGGGGCAGCGGCCTTCCACCGCACCAGCCCCGTGCCGCCCACGACTGGTTGCAGCTGGAGCACGTCACCCGCAACAACCTGCGGGACGTATCTGTGGCGCTACCGCTCGGAACGCTCACTGCTGTCACTGGCGTGTCAGGGTCGGGGAAGTCCAGCCTTGTCAGTCAAGTCCTGCCTGCCCTCATCGGCGCCAGGCAAGGAGACGCCCCTCGCGTCGAGGAGGAAAGCGCTGAGGCCGACGCCCTGCTCCTCACTGACGAGTCCGATGAACTCGGAGGGTCGGTCGAGGGCGATCTCACGACCGTCCGGCGTGTGGTGAGCATCGACCAGAAACCCATCGGCCGCACGCCCCGCTCCAACGTCGCGACCTACACAGGACTCTTCGATCATGTGCGGCGCCGGTTCGCCGAGACGCCGGAAGCTCGGACACGCGGATACAAGCCCGGTCGGTTCTCCTTCAATGTCGCAGGCGGCCGTTGCCCGACCTGTGAGGGTGAAGGCTCCGTGATGGTCGAGCTGCTCTTCCTGCCCTCGGTCTACACCGTGTGTCCCGACTGCCATGGCACCCGCTATCAATCGAGCACCCTGGAGATCACCTGGCGAGGGCGCAACATCGCGGAAATCCTCGCGATGAGCGTCGAAGAGGCCCACGACTTCTTCGCCGGCGAGTACGACGTGATGCGCTCACTCACCTCGCTGGTCGATGTCGGGCTCGGGTACCTGCGCTTGGGACAGCCGGCCACAGAGCTCTCCGGTGGGGAGGCGCAGCGTGTGAAGCTGGCCACCGAACTGCAACGAGCGCAGCGCGGCGACACTCTGTACGTGCTCGATGAGCCGACCTCCGGATTGCACTGTGCCGACGCAGACCGTCTAGTTACCCACCTTCAGACTCTCGTCGATGCGGGCAACACGGTCGTGATGGTGGAACTCGACATGCGAGTGGTCGGCGCCGCCGACTACGTCATCGATCTCGGGCCGGGAGCCGGTGACAACGGCGGCACAGTGGTCGCGTCCGGAACGCCAGCAGAGGTCGCCGCGTCGAGAAACAGCGCTTCAGCACCGTATCTCGCCGCCGCCCTCGCCGAGGCCGCGACGCTGACGTCAGGGGCATAACCGGCTCTTCGCAGATGAGGGTGTAGACGTCGAGGGTGCGTCGTTGGCCGGGTAAGGTGAATCGCTCTGGGTTTCGTTCCGTTCCGTTCTTCAAGCAAGGATGGAATTGATGAATCAGAAGTACTCGCCCGAGATGCGGGAGAAGGCGTTGCGGATGCTGGACGAGGCGAAGCCCTCGCATCCGAATCTCATGACCGCGGTGCGTCATGTCGCTGGGCTTCTTGGTATGAGCGCGGAGACGTTGCGGGTGTGGCATCGCCGTCGCGAAGTCGACGGCGGGCAGCGTCCCGGTGTGCCCACCGATGTTGCCGAGGAGAACAAGCGCCTGCGGCGTGAGAACGCTGAGCTGCGCAAGGCGAACGAAGTCCTCAAAGCCGCGAGCGTGTTTTTCGCGAAGGAACTCGACCGCTCCTGACGGGTCTGCCCCGCGCACACCGCTTCCGCTGTCCCGATAGCCGGTCGTCCACCGGCACAGGTGCGGACCATCCGGGTGAACGACCAGAACCCAGCAACTACCTAAGCCTTCGATTCCCGTAAGACTGTCCCGCAAAAATGCCCGGTGAAGGTGCCCTAAACGCTACAGTCGTCGCATGCTTGTCGGATACGCCCGCGTCTCAACCTCTGGGCAGGACCTCGCCGCGCAGCGGGACGGCCTCCACTCGCTCGGCGTCGATCCCGAGAACGTGCACGTCGACCACGGCATGACCGGAACGAACCGTGAACGCCCGGGGCTCCGCGAAGCGCTTGCCGCGGTCCGCAAAGGTGACGTCCTGGTCGTCACCAAGCTCGATCGCCTCGCAAGATCACTCCCCGACGCTCGTGATATCGCCGACGAGCTGACGCGCAAGGGCGTGACGTTGAACCTCGGAGGTTCCGTCTACGACCCAACCGATCCCGTTGGGCGACTGCTGTTCAACGTCCTCGGGATGGTCGCGGAGTTCGAAGCCGACCTCATCCGTGCCCGCACGCGCGAGGGGATGGCGATCGCTAAGGCCGCGGGCAAGCTCCGCGGAAAGAAGCCCAAGCTCTCCGTCTCACAGGAGAAGCACCTGGTCGCGCTGCACCGTGCCGGCACGCACACCACGAGCGAAATCGCCGAGCTCTTCGGTGTCGCCCGCTCAACCGTGTACCGAGCGATCCAGCGCGGCGGAGCGAACCCACCCGCCGCCTGACGACACCGAGCGAAGCGAGAAGGACGACACCGAGCGAAGCTGCTCACAGGTCGTCGACTCCGAGCTCACTTCCGCGCTGGGGCTCCTCGACGCGATGAGCCCTGAGACGCCAGCGGTTAAGATCGGACGCTGTATCGAGTATCTGGGTCAGAGCTGCTCGCTGGGCTGCGGTGAGGACCATGGTGGGCACGTTAGCAACGAGGATGTGCACCCACCGAAAACGATCGTTTACGGTGGAGTTGGCTCGGTAGCCGGGGGCAACTTTCGATAATCTCAACCGGAACCGCATCCGCGGAGAGCATCAGCCAACTGTCGCAGCGTAACTATGTCGTCGGGGCTGGGCTAGCTCGCTGTGCTCGCGCCGGTGGGCCGTAGTACCTGCGGGGTTTGGTCTTGCGCCGGTCGAGCACCGTGACCGTCGCGGCGGCCCGCCCTGGCGGCTGATTGGCGCGGCGGCGCAGCTGCTGGCGGGCGTGGTCCCGGTTCCAGCCGGTGACTCCGACAACGGTGTCCAGGATCGCGCCCTTCTGCTTCTTCGGCGCCGTCGCATAGGCCTTGGCGTACTTCTTGGTCACTTCGATGCGGGTCATCATCGACACGTCCCTGTCAGCCATACCCCATCGTCGCCGTGCCACCGAAACCACGGAAGATTTCGCGGGGAAAACCATGTGAGGCACGGCCCCTGCTACGCGGGGACTTTATGTGAGTCTCGTCGTTCTCTGGCGGTGAACACGCGCCTGCGCCTAAAGTGGCGTGAGTTGGGACGGATCAGAGCTGGGAGAGGAGGACGCATGAAGGCTTTAACTTGGCAGGCGAAGCGGACGGTGAGTGTGGAGGAGGTCCCGGATCCGGTTATCCAGGAGCCCACGGACGCGATCGTGCGGATCACCTCGTCCGCGATCTGCGGTTCGGATCTGCACTTGTACGAGGTGCTCACCCCGTTCATGGATAAGGGCGACATCATCGGCCACGAGCCGATGGGCATCGTGGAGGAGGTCGGCTCGGCCGTCACCCACATCAAGGCCGGGGACCGGGTGGTGATCCCGTTCAACGTCTCCTGCGGGCACTGCTTCATGTGCACCCAGGGCCTGCAGTCCCAGTGCGAGATCACCCAGGTGCGGGAGTACAACAACAACGCCCAGTTCCTGGGCTACTCCCGTCTCTACGGTTCGGTGCCCGGCGGGCAGGCCGAGTACCTGCGCGTGCCGCACGCGGACTACGGGCCCATCAAGGTCCCGCACGCCGGGCAGGACGAGCGCTACCTGTTCCTCTCCGACGTGCTGCCCACTGCCTGGCAGGCTGTGCAGTACGCCGCGCCCGGGCAGGGCGGGTCCCTGGCGGTGCTCGGTCTGGGCCCGATCGGTCAGATGTCCGCCCGCATTGGCAAGCACTTGGGTTATGAGGTGTTCGCGGTGGACCCGGTCCCGGAGCGCCGGGCCATGGCCGAACGCCACGGCATCGCCACCCTGGACTCCACGGACGGCGTGGTCGAGCAGCTCAAGGACCTCACCGGCGGGCGCGGCCCGCATGCGGTGGTGGACGCGGTCGGGATGGAGGCCCACGGCTCCCCGGTGGCCGGGATGGTCCACCAAGCGGTGGGAGCATTGCCGTCCGCGCTGGGTCGCAAGGCGATGGAAACGGCGGGGGTGGACCGACTCGATGCCCTGTACACCGCGATCGAGGCCGTGCGGCGCGGTGGGACGATCTCGATCAGCGGGGTGTACGGCGGGATGAAGGACCCGCTGCCGTTGATGACGATGTTCGACAAGCAGCTCCAGTTGCGGATGGGTCAGTGCAACGTGCGGCGGTGGACCGAGGAACTGCTGCCGCTGGTCGATGACCCCGCCGACCCGCTGGGCGTGCTGGACCTCACCACGCACACCGCCCCCCTGGACCAGGCGCCGGCGATGTACGAGAAGTTCCAGAAGAAGGAAGACGGCTGCATCAAGGTCGTCCTCAAGCCCTAGCCTCCCAGTACGCGCCGGAGCCCGGTCTCCATCTCGAGACCGGGCACTGGCGTGTCTTGGGCCCGTCCGTGGCCCGCGCCCACACCGGGTGGCCGCGTGGTGCGTTCACCGTTCACGGCCAGCACCGGGGTCGATCGCACACAGCAGCGCAGAGGGGCGCGGGGATTCATCGGGCGAAGTCAGTGGCCGGAATGGTGCTCTGACCGCATCCGCGGAGAGCATCAGCCAACTGTCGCAGCGTAACTATGTCGTCGGGGCTGGGCTAGCTCGCTGTGCTCGCGCCGGTGGGCCGTGCGGTGTCGGCCTCGTCGGGGAGTTGCTCGGAGGGGATGATGACGACGTCTTGTACTTTCCAGTCGAGTTCGGAGGTGCTCTGGGAGATGTCGTTGATCTGTTCGGTGGTGATGCGCTTCTTCTTCGGGATGATGAATGCTTCGACGTGGAAGACCTGCCCTTGATCACGCATTCGTACAGCGGCGTCCTGGATCCATGGTTGTGCGCGTAGGTGCTGCACGATGTCGGCGGCGAGAGGTTCGGGGTGCTTGTCGTCGACGGTTCGCGCGCGCTGATCCATCAAGTCAACGACGGCGCCTTTGGTGTTGCGGACGCCGTCCCAGATGATGCCGAGCGAGATGAATAGTGCGGCGGCGCCGTCGAGCCACCACAGGCCGATGCCGACGCCGAGGACGCCGATGATCGAGGCGGCGTTGGTTTGCCAGTCGGCTTTTGCCATGTCGGCGTCGGCGTAGAGCAGCTTGTTGTGCAGGACCGGGGCGAGCTTCGCCTTGGCCGGCCCGTAGAGGAACACGGGGCCGATGACGATGATGGTCATCACTGCGACCATGAGCCAGCCGAGCCAGATGGTGTGCCCGAACAGGTTCACGGTTCCGATGGTGGGGTGCTCCGCCTTGACGAGCCCGGTGACGGCTTCGAACGCGAGGTTGAGACCGACCGCGAGGAGGGCGACACCGGCGACGAGGTGACCGACACCCATTGCCCGGTGCATGCCATACGGGTGGTTCACGGTGGGTTTGCGGCGGACGAAGATCAGGGCGATGAGGAACGCGATCTGGGGGATGAGGGAGAGCATGTCCTCGATCCACGCTGTCCGCATCGCTTGAGAGTTCCCGACGACGAACGCGACGACCGTGATGGTGATGGCGGTGTACCCGATGGTGAAGTACTCCCACCGCACCGCTTTCTTCAACGCCCGATGCTGCTCGGGTGGTAGATCGGAACGTCCGAACTGGTGATGCTCGCTCACGATCCGACCTCCTCGTCCAAGAACGTTTCCAACTCGCTGAGGAATGCGTTCTCACCGAGCGGGACGAGGAACACGATGCTGCGGCCGTCCGCACCCTCGATCGTCTTGTATCCACGGGTCATACCGGCACAATCCACCCACGGGGACTGGTCTGTGAACCCGCCGACCAGCACATCGAGCTCACCCGCCTCCAGCATCCCGACCAGTGTTTCCTCACTCCCGGTTGTCCAGTCGGGACGAGCGTTGATCGTCTCGGCGAAGTCGCTCACAAGGTCAACGACGGGTCCGGATGGGGTGTCTCCATCGTCCTCGGCCAGGCCGGGGTCCGGAGAGACGCCAACTCGCAGTTCTCCCCCGGTGGCCCCGGCGAGGGTGCCGTCGGGATCGGTCGGGACAGCGAGGCCGCACCCCACGAGGCTGGTTGCGAACACCACGCTGAGGAGGGCTCCGGCAACGCGCCTGAGTGGCGTCCAGGAGAGACGGGGGACGGGCGTTGTCTGCGCCTTCGAGCGAATCACACCCTCGAGCATGCCAACGACGCGGGGCGCACGGACAGGCCGTTGACGAGTCGTCGGTCGCGCGACTAGTTGTTCTTCCCCGGCAGGTTGTGAACGCGGGAGGCGGGCACTGAGCCGCCGATTCCGGTGTGGGGTCGGTGGTGATTGTAGTGATGCAGCCAGGCTGGGTAGGCGGCGACTCGATCATCTTCCGAGGTATAGGTGTCGGCGTAGGCCCATTCGGTTGCGAGGGTGCGGTTGAAGCGCTCGACCTTCCCGTTCGTCTGCGGCCGGTAGGGCCTTGTCCGACGGTGTTTGACGTGGCTGCCGAGGGCGGCCGCCAAGGCGCGGGATCGGTAGCAGGAGCCGTTGTCGGTCATGACCGCGGTGACCTCGATTCCGTGCTCGATGAAGAACGATCGAGCTCGGATCCAGAAGTCGGCAGCGGTCTCTTTGCGTTCGTCGTCGAGGACCTCGGAGTAGGCCAACCGTGAGTGGTCATCGACGGCGTGATGCAGGAACGCGTAACCGAGGCCTCGCCGTCCGTTGTTGCGGCGACCGACGGTGAAGCCGAGTTTGCGCCAGCCGCCGCCGTTGGGGATGCGGCCGAGCTTCTTGATATCGACGTGGACCAGTTCGCCCGGGGAGGCGGCCTCGTAACGGTTCGCGGTCGGCTTGCGCACTCGAAGGCCGGTGCTCTGATCGACGTGCGCGAGCAACGGCATCCTGTAGCGGACGATGACTCGACCGACGCTCGATCGCGGAACACCCAGGTGATAGCTGATGCGGTGAGGGCCCCAACGGCGGGTGAACCGCAGCGCGATGATGCGTCGCTCCAACCGCTGCGGCAGCCGCGACGGGGACCTCAGGGGCCGCGAGCTGCGGTCCGGTGCGAAGCCCGACGAACACGGGCGTGAGGGTGCTGTGTGCCATGACTGTTGCAGCGTACGGCGGACGACGATTGCAGGGATCAATCAGAAGTTGGATCCGAGGAGTCAACCTCCCGCCGATGGCACTCCGCCCCGGCGGCAGCGAGGCCGGTTCCGACGGCAGGAAGCGTCTCTGACGTCGGGAAGGAACCATCGTGTTCGTCGCTTGGCGTGACCTCCGATTCGCTCGTGGCAGGTTCGTGCTCATCGGATCGGTCGTGGCGTTGATCACCCTGCTCGTGGGTTTCCTCGCCGGCCTGACTGGCGGGCTCGCCGCGCAGAACGTGCCGGCCGGACCGGCCTCCGTTTCGGTCGTCTCGGCGACGATAAAGCTTGTGTTGGGTTGAGTGAGGCGATACCGGATGAGACTGCGATTAGCGTCGATCACGCCTCACGCGGAGAGGTCAGTGCCGGACCGTCAGATTGGATCGGATCGAGTTGGAGGGCTCGATACAACTGAGATTCATTCGTGAAGCCAGCGCTCTTGGCCACCCGGGGCATAGTTAGGTCCGGATACCTTCCCATCAAGCGTTTGGCGCGGCGCAAACGGATGTCGCGGAGCTGTTCGGAAAATCGACTGGCGTGTTCAGCAAAGGCGCGGTGAAGTGTCCGAACTGAGACATGCAATTCGGAGGCTATATGCTCGGCGCGGAGTCCTGGGTGTGACGCTAGTCGTTCCAGGAGGTCAAGAGCGCGCATGTACGTGTCCGATTCCTGCCGACGATGTTCACCAAGCGCTGACATGAGTATTGCTGAGGCTAGCTCCGGTACGGCGGGGCTGAATAAGTGCACATTGGGTGTTTCGGAGAGGGTGCGGCCGAAGGAGGTTATGAAGGCCGACCCGGCGGTTTCCGGACCGGTCAGCTGAAATTGATGAGCCGTGTAGTCCGAAGGGTTTGATAACGCTCTCGACTCCATGAGCTGTGCAGCTCGGACTTCGAGGACTACCTGCTCATATGGCTTCTCTGCGCGCAAGACGAACGGCTCGGCACTGTCGTAGATGACTACGGAACCAGGGAGAGCCGTTGCTACTCGCCCGCCCTGCTCTACTGCGATCGACCCGCGAGTCTGGAACAGGAAGTAGAAATAGTGGTCCGTTTCGGTTCCGGTGGCGAGCTGTGTTCGGGAGCGTCGTGCCGTCTCCGCGCCAGCTATCTTGTACGAGATCGAGAAATCTTCAAAGGTCTGAAGGCGAATGCTGCCGTAGAAGTTGGGCGCAAGCGGGTCGGTTTGCACTTTTACATATGCGCGTTCACGTGCTTGGCGCCAGTAGTCGACCACCGCACCGGTCGGGGCGTCCTTTGTTGACCAGGATCGCACGGGGTGACGCGGTGCACGTTCCTGGTTGTCCACGCTGGTCCTCCTCTACTCGATCGTTGCGGTTCACCTCAGCAGAGCGCGGCGGCCGGACTGGTCCGGTCGCCGCGCTCGGTTTGCTTTACGCCGAGATCAGCCCGTGAGGGTCGATGATGTACTTGTTCGCTGAACCCTGGTCGAAGGTCTCGTAGGCGCCGACGGCGTCGTCGAGGCTGATCACCTTCGTGTTCATCATGTCGCTGAGGTACGGCATGCGGTCCCAGAGGATGGACATCATGAGGTCCCTGTTGTAGCTCATGATGGGTGCCTGTCCGGCGGAGACCCGTGGGGACTTGATCCAGACCTTGCCGAAGTCGAGCGGGAACGTTCCTTCCTGCCCTTCCTTGGTGTCGGCGAGCGGGTCGGGCCCGTAGATGCCGATGACGCCCGTTGCGCCGCCGGCGCGGGTTGCGGCAAGGACCTGGTTGATTGCGGCCTGCGGCTGCAGTTCGTGGGCTTCGTGTCCGATGCCGTGGGCTTCGGAGCCGACGTAGTCGACGGCGCAGTCGACCTCGGGGACGCCGAGGATGGCTTCGATCTGGTCGGCGAGGGGGATGTCCTGGCTGAGGTCGATGGTCTCGCAGCCGTTGCGCTTGACGAGGTCGAGTCGTTCCTTGTCGTAGTCGCCCACGATGATGGCGGCGGCGCCGATGAGGCGTGCTGCTGCTGCTGCTGCACGTCCGACGGGTCCGGCGCCGGCGATGTAGACCGTCGAGCCGACCTTCACGCCGGCTTCCATGAGGCCGTGGAACGCGGTGGGGAGGACGTCCGAGAGGAGCGCGAGGTCGCGGATCTTCTCCATCGCTGCGTCGTTGTCGGGGAACTTGAGCAGGTTGAAGTCGGCGTAGGGGACGAAGAGGTATTCGGCCTGGCCGCCCTGGAAGTCGCCGAGGTTGAAGCCGTACGCCCCGCAGTGCACCTGCGGGTTGACGGTCTGGCAGACGTCGGTGCGCCCGTTCTTACAGTTCCGGCAGCGGCCGCATGCGACGTTGAACGGCACGGAGACGAGGTCGCCGGGCTGGATGAACTGCACGTCGGATCCGACCTCGACGACCTGACCGGTCATCTCGTGCCCCATGACCATTCCCTGCGGGACAGGGAACGAACCACGGTAGATGTGCAGGTCGCTGCCGCAGATGTTCGTGGCGACGATGCGCACGATGACGCCGTGAGGTGCCTTCGTCCCGTTCGGCATCTGGAGCTTCGGGAAGTCCAGGCTTTCCAGGGTGAGCTTGGTGGGGCTGTCGAAAACGATTGCCCGGTTGGTTTCTGGCATGTCCTTCTCCTCGCTGATTGGCCCGCTTCTGCTCCTGACGTGGGCGCAGCGGGCTGCACCTCACACTGGCACAGTATCCTCAGCTCGGTCCGGCGTTTTGCGTCATGACTCGGGCGTTTTGCGCCAGGTTCGCGCCGACCGCTCGAAGGCGGGTGGATCAGCTGCGCCGGTCAGTACGATCTGGTCATGACTTCGTCTGATTCTTCACCCGCCGCCGACGCGCAGGTTCGGGATCCTCGTCGGGGAGGTCGCAGATTTCGATCAAGGAAAAGCGAGCGGCCAAGCGCGAAAAGCGCGAACCCGACGTCTTCCTCAAGCCGCGCAAGGGAGCGAGCCGCTGATCGACTGACCGGCGGACCCCTTGGGTGCGAGGAGTTCCCCGGTCGCAACCGACCGCTCGCAACCGTTCAGGAGCAGGATGCAACCCTCGACAGTGTTCACCATCGGTCACTCCACACACCCGATCGAGGAGTTCATAACGCTGCTCGAAAACAACGGCGTGCAACAACTCATCGATGTCCGAACGGTTCCCGGCTCCCGACATAACCCGCAATTCGGCGCGCAGGCGCTCGAACAGAGCTTGACGGACGCAGGCCTGCAGTACGCGCGGATGGAAGAACTCGGCGGTCTCCGCCACACCCCAGTGAATGTGGAGAGCATCAACGGCGCCTGGCGCAACAAAAGCTTCCGCAGCTACGCCGACTACATGCAAACCGAGCCCTTCGCGCGCGGAATAGAACGCCTGATCGATCGAGCAAAAGAGAAGACTGTGGCGATCATGTGCGCGGAAGCGGTCCCGTGGCGCTGCCACCGGTCTCTCATCGCGGATGCGCTGCTCGTTCGCCACATTTCTGTGAAGGACATCATGAGCGCCACCTCCACCAAACCCCACACACTCACGTCGTTCGCGTCGGTGGACGGGAAGCGGGTCTGGTACCCGCCCACTAACCTGGAAGGGCAACCGTAGGCATAGCGAGCCTCTCGCCGATGTGACCGAGTTGTTATTCCGAGAATGGATGTCGTCCACCATGGGCACACTGCACTACGGCGGGTCGGAAGCGCCGATCCACATCGAGGAACGTGCCCTCGCACACCTCAAAGTGATCGTCGCCACCAAGCTCCGCCGCAACGAGTCCTTCACCCTGTCCTGGCGTCATCCGGAAGGGGACCCTGAAGGGCGCAGCACCATCTGGTTACACCCATCGATCCCACTGCAATTCACCTTCGATGAGCTCGAACCCCCGCAACTCAACCTGCAATGGATCCACGCGCTGATGGAGTCAGCCAACAGCTCCGGAGGCATCACGTTCCTCGAGGGAGTCCTGGAAACACCCACAGGATGACCCCCACTCGAGTGGGAACGACACTACGTGGTCCAGCCTTGAGTATTGCGAGTCGAAAACTCTCGAGCCGAGGGAGCAGCCCTCTCGAAACGATGAGTTCCCCAGAACCGAGGCTCCGAGAGGGCTCGTCACAGAAACGTGACATCGCCTCGTTGCGTGTGGCGTAGCGCCCCAGACGCTCCGCAAGTAGCCCCAGCTACTAACCAAACGTTACCATCCATGTCCCCCAAAAGGTGGGCATGGCGGCTTAACTGCAGCGGCGCGGCGTTTGCTACAGGCAACTTACCGCAGTGACTCGCCCCGGTGTGTCCGGAGACAGGATTCCTTGGAAGGATCTGTCTTATGGGACGTCCCAGTAAGTATCCGCGCGAGCTTCGTGAGCGCGCTGTCCGTATGGTCGCCGAGGTGCGATCCGATTATCCGAGCGAGTATGCCGCGATGACTGCGGTCGCGCAGATGCTCGTGATCGGGTCGCCGGAAACGATCCGCACCTGGATCCGCCGGGAGCAGGTCGACGCGGGCGACCGGCCCGGTGTGACGACTGACGCGACAGTGGAGATCAAGCGCCTCAAGCGGGAGAACGCCGAGTTGCGGCGGGCGAACGAGATATTGAAGGCGGCTTCGGCTTTCTTCGCGGCCGAACTCGACCGGCCACACAAGCGATAGTCGACTTCATCGACGAACACAAGGACCGCTGTCCAAGCAGCGGATGCAGGAATTGGCGCGATCATTCGCGATCGAATCAAGACGATTGGCCCGGCAGCGACTGCCCTCGCGAACCTTGCAGCTCTTCTCTGGCTTCTGCTGCTGTAGCGACCGCGCCGACCCCAAGATCCGTGCACCGAAGTCAGCTCGACGTAGGGAATCCCCTACATATCTGGGGTGACGAGTGAGGTCAGCAACCCGCTCACAAGTCCGGGCAGATATCGCCCTCCTGCCGTGAAGCGGGGTTAACGTGGGCGTATGCCGGTCTCATCCGCAGTCACACGCAGCGGGTCACTTGAGCCGACGGGAAGAGATGCGTTATGTCGAAGGAACTGAGCAAGAAACGCTCACGGTCAGCAGCTGGCCGCCTGAGCCGTGAACTCATCGTCGAGACGGCGTTGGAACAGATTGACCGTTCGGGCGCCCAGGGGTTGTCGATGCGCTCCCTCGCCCAAGAGTTGGGTGTCGAGGCAATGTCCCTATACCGATACGTGCATGGGCGAGAGGATCTCCTGGAGGGTGTGATCGCTCTGCTCCTCGGCAGGCTGACCTCAAACCTGGATGACGAGCTAGCCGAGCATTGGCAAGGGTTCCTGCAGGATGTTGCCCACAAGGTGCGGCAGATCACGATCGATCATCCTCACGCGTTCCCTCTGGTCGCTACACGGCATCCTGCCGCCCCGTGGCTGCGTCCCCCGTTGCGCAGCGTCGAAGTCGTGAACATGTTCCTAAGCACGCTTCTGGGCCACGGGTTTAGCGACGCTCAAGCAGTCGACGCATACCGCGCTTTCAGCAGCTTTCTCCTCGGCCAGCTCCTCCTGGAGTCCGCGGTGCGTGGGGCCGAAACCGGTCCTGTGGAAGAGCCCCTGGATGAAGGGGACGCGGACATCCCCGAGCGCGACGGCCAGGTCGGTTTGCACGATGCACCGGAGGTGCGGAGGTTGCGGTCCTTGCTCAGCGAGGACCGCTCCGATGAGGAATTCGAGGTGTCGCTCGAGGTTCTTCTCGACCGCCTCAACCGAGACGTGACCCAATAGCCCTGCGGCTCCACGAGTGCGGTCGCATCTTCCGCCTCCGCCTCCGCGCCGCGGGTCCGGTGATGGGTTACTGTTTTCCGGGCTCGCCCTGATCCGTGTCGTGGGCGTCCGCGTCGTTCGCGTCCGCTTGTTCGCGGAGCTGGCGGCCCTGCTCAATGTCCTTCTGTTCCTTCTCGGCGGCCTTGTCGCTCTTGCGGGTGTCGCGGGGAGGGAGCTGGATGTCCTCCTCCGCGGCGATTCCGGCCTGCAGCTGGCGTCCGCGCTCGAGCTCGGCGTCGAATTCCGCACCAAAGAGCAGGGCGAGGTTTGCGATCCACAGCCAGAGCAGGAAGATGATGATGCCGGCGAGGGAGCCGTAGGTTTTGTCGTAGTTGGAGAAGTTTCCGACGTAGAACCCGAATGCGAGAGTGGCCAGAGCGAGGACGATGATCGCGAGGAGGGCGCCGATGCTGATCCACCGGAACTTGGGCTGCTTCGCGTTCGGGGTGGCGTAGTAGAGGATCGCGACGACCAACACCACGATGAAGGCGAGCAGAGGCCACTTGGCGATGGACCAGATCGTTTGGGGAACGTCGCCGATGCCGAGGGCATCGCCGATCGCTTTGGTGACGTCGCCGGAGACGACGAGGATGATCGCGGCGAGAACGAGCAGCACGATGGTGATGATGGTGACCAGCAGCTGGGCGGGCTTGAGCTTCCAGAACGGCCGGCCCTCTTCGATCTCGTAGATGCGGTTCATCGCACGACTGAACGCTCCGACGTACCCAGACGCGGACCAGATCGCCAGTAGGACGCCGGTGACCAGGGCGAACCCGGCAGCGGGAGACCCTGCGATCTGTTCGATCGGCCCACGGATTGTGTCGACCGTGTCACCGGGAGCGACCTGCTCGATGATGCCCAGCACTGCGTCGCTGGCGGCTTTTCCTTGGCCGACGACACCGAGGAGCGAGAAGATTGCGATGAGGGCAGGGAAGACCGACAGCACGGCGTAGTAGGTCAGGGACGCGGCGATGTCGGTGCAGTGATCGGAAGAGAACTCGCGGATCGTTTTCCGCAACACGTACTTCCAGGATCTTTTGTGCAGATCGTCCGGGGAGTCGGGCTTGCTGGTGGATTCGGGGTCCGGGGCGTTGCGTTCGGTGGAGGGGGCTTTGCTGCTCATCGCGAGTCCTTCATCG